>CAMHAV010000023.1 GCA_946182865.1 uncultured Clostridia bacterium | reverse complement strand
CCCCTTATAGGGGCATATTCAAACCACCACTTGAAGTGGTGGTCATGACTTAGCAAAATCCGTCGGGATTTCCGTTTTTTACAATGGAAAATTCCGACGGACTTTATTATAAAATAAGACGTTTTTTTGCCATTATCGGCGGGTTGCTTCTTCGCCGTCCAGTGAAACGGAGGAGATTTTGTTAAATCCCAGCTCATTGAGGTCATCCCGGCCCTGACCGTAGAAATTGCGCTTTTTACGGAGCCATCCTGTGACGGATTCCAGCGCGAAATGATCGTTTTCATAACTGCTGCCGTCTACATAGGAAATGCTTACGCGCGGCGTTCCCTCTCCGTTATAGCCCAGCACATACACGCCAAACGGGGTAATCTCAATCGCGTCGGCTTTTTTTACTCTGTAAACGAGCTTTTCGGTGCTTTGCATTTTGTAGGAAACCTTCCAGTTTCCTTGGGTAATGTCGCCGTCGAGATATAAGTCAGCGAGAAGTCTGTAGTTTTTCAATTCGCCCTCAGGAATAGCAAACACCTGTTCCTGATGCTTCACAAAGCTGTTGAATCCACGCTGTTTTTCATCCTGCCTGGTGCGGAAATCATAGGTGTAGGTTCCTTCGCATTGTTCCCGTCTGAGCGCGAAATCCTCCGAATCGTAATCAATCGGTTCTCCGTTATCCAGATAAAACCACCCGTGATTGTCAAAGCTTTTTTCCCATTTGTACTGAATATGCAGCTGACCGTCGATATAGCCGATATTGGAAATATAGACGCAGTCAAGTCCCTCGCGCAGGGGAATTTTCATCACGTCAGGCTTTAGCAGCAGTGTGTCATCCGGCGAGTCGTCAAAGAGCATGACGGATTTCGCCTTGATCGTTTCCGGTTTGCCGGCAAGGAGCTCGGAAAGGCTGACACCGGTGTCAAATACGCCTGTTTTGGTGGTGTGCGCCATCAGCATGCCGAGGCGGAAGGTGACAGCCTTATTGCTGATGTCATCGGAGACAGTCGTATAAGAGCAGCACCGGGCAGTCTGTGTTTCCGGGTCATATGACACTACGGACGCAGTAGAAGCGGAATCGCCGCCGATGTCAATGCTGTCGGTGTCGCAGAGGTCAAGGTCCTCGCCCAGTCTGTCCTTGCCGTCCACGTCCTGCACGCTAAAGTAAATCTGCGCGTGATGACCGTCGTTGACGGCGCTCTCCAAGGTCACTTTAATGCCGTTGTCGGTGCAGGATTCGCCGACAGGATAGACGTAATCTGTCAGGTTTTCGTTGATAAACGGCGCAATCCATTCCGCGATCTGCGGCAGGTGCTTGGCTGCCACGGTCAGCGGATAGGCGGCAATCAGTGCTGCCACGGCGGCAATGGCTGCGAGCTTCTTCACGCGCAGGGAAAGCTTCGGCTTTGGAGGTTCTTCGTTTTTCATTTTTTCCAGAATGTCTTTTTTTAATGTATCTTTCACCCTGATTTTTTCCATTTTTTCGTCGATATGCTGTTTCATGTTGTTCATGTTGTTGTCATTTACTCCTTTCAGTCATAATACCAGTCGGATAGCTTCTTTTTGAGCTGCTCCCGCGCACGGGTCAGGCGCACTGTCACAGCGGATTCGCTGATGTTCAGTGCGGCGGCAATTTCCTTGGCTTTCATCTCCTGATAGTAGTACATCAGGATGACTTCCCTGTATTTGGGGGACAGACGGTGGATTTCCCGCAGCACTGTGTCATCGTAAATTACCTCCGCCGCCGTATCGTCGGGGATTCGTTCTTCGTCCATGCCGTCGGACAGAGGGACAAAATGCAGTCCCTGCAGTTTTTCTCGCCGCAGCGCCGAACGGCAGACATTGACGGCGATGCCGGTGAGCCATGTTTTTTCGGAACATTCGTGCCGGAAGGTTTCGTAATGGCGAAAGGCGTTCAGGTAGGTTTCCTGTAATGCGTCTTCCGCGGAGGGCAGATTGCCCATGTAAAGGCAGCATAACCGCAGCAGGCTGTCGCCGTAGTTTTCGATCATGGTTTCCATCGCCTTTGCGGCGTGGTGTTGTTCTGAATCATGCGGTACCGTATCTTTCAATGCTTTTGCCTCCTTTCACTTGATTAGACGCATGAGAAACGGAAAACCCTACAGGATTTTGCAATTTTTTATTTTATCTTTACTCCACGGGTGAATACTGCAATTGGCAGACGATTCCAATTTGCAAAGCGTCTGCCTGAAACGGTGATGGCGCAGGGCGAAGATTAAGTCCAAAGACGATATGATCAGAGCGGAAGATCAATATGAAATCCCAATCACCATTTCTGAAAAAATGTCATGTATATAAATAACACAGAAAACCGCCTCCTGTCAAGCAGACAAGAGACGGTTTTCGATGATAACAATCCAAGCAAATAATCGGACAAGTTCGGCACGCCAATGAGCATATGTTCTCCTATTTGTCTACCTGTTTACAAGGATTTCCATAGCATACAAAAAGGTAAACGAATGGAGGAATCAATATTAAAAAATATAAAAATCAATCGGCAAACATGGGCGTGGAGAGGTAACGCTCGCCTGTGTCTGGGAGCAGTGCCACAATCATTTTGCCTTTGTTTTCAGGACGCTTGGCAAGCTGTGTCGCCGCAAATACTGCCGCGCCGGAGGAAATGCCGACTAAAAGGCCTTCGCCGCGTGCGAGCGCCTTGCCCGTCGCGAAAGCGTCCTCGTTTTCCACGGCGATGATCTCGTCGTAAATCTCTGTGTTCAGTGTGTCGGGAACAAAACCCGCGCCGATACCTTGAATTTTGTGAGGGCCGGGTGTACCCTTGGAAAGAACGGGGGAGCCTGCCGGTTCCACAGCGACGATTTTGACATTTGGATTCTGGCTTTTGAGGTATTCGCCCACGCCGGAAACCGTGCCGCCTGTGCCGACGCCCGCGACAAAAATATCAACCTTTCCGTCGGTGTCATTCCAGATTTCCGGGCCGGTAGTGGAAAGATGCGCCTTAGGATTGGCAGGATTGGTGAACTGGCTGGGGATGAAGCTGTTGGGAGTTTCCTTGGCAAGTTCGTCAGCCTTGGCAATAGCGCCTTTCATCCCTTTGGAGCCTTCGGTCAGCACCAGCTGCGCACCGTAGGCTTTGAGCAGGTTGCGGCGTTCGATGCTCATGGTTTCGGGCATGGTGAGAATCACCTTGTAGCCTCGCGCAGAAGCGACCGCGGCCAGACCGATGCCGGTGTTTCCGCTGGTGGGTTCGATAATGACGGAGCCGGGTTTGAGCAGACCTTTTTCCTCCGCGTCGTCAATCATCGCCTTGGCGACTCTGTCCTTGACGCTGCCTGCGGGATTGAAATATTCGAGCTTAGCGAATATATCGGCATCCAGTTCGTTGGAAGCGATGTAGTTGGTCAGGCGAAGCAAAGGGGTGCTGCCAATCAGGTCGGTAATTCTGTCATAAGTTTTCATTATTTCATTTCTCCTTTGGCTGTGATGATTCAGATTTAACCTATAAACCTATAAGTTTTATAGGCATTATATCACTTGTTTAAGCGTTTGTCAAGTCTTTTTTGCAAATTCTTTGCTTTTTCCTTTTTACCTTCACCTGCATGGTATTTTTCTATAAAATTATGCATGTTTCCAACATGCATTTTCTTTGAATTTGATTTGGAATAAAGAAAAAAATAAAAAAATCAAAAATATTCAAAAAATCGCTTGACAAATGGAATAATAGCTGTTATAATGATGAAGCTGTCACGCAAGGCAGTCAAAAACAGCCAAGGTACAGCAGAGTGCATCCGCCAGGCAAGCGATTATTTGGCCCGGTAGTTCAGCTGGTTAGAACGCTAGCCTGTCACGCTAGAGGTCGACGGTTCGAGCCCGTTCCGGGTCGCCAATATGCTGTTATAGCTCAGTAGGCAGAGCACTTCCTTGGTAAGGAAGAGGTCGGCAGTTCGAATCTGCCTAACAGCTCCAGAGTTCCCCGAAATACTTTTCTTAGTATTTCGGGGTATTTTCTTAATGTGTTATTATTTAATTATGATACAGGAGTGATATGTTCTATGGATCATCAAAGCACCAATCAAACGTCCGAGGAATTCAGTGACTTTAACGCATTTAACACAAAAGAAAGTATTGATGTAGGTAACAAAAAAATCGAAAAGAAACGCGCTTCCCGTCAGAAAAAAAACGACAGGCAACCTTCCAAAAAAAGCTGGCTGGCTGTTGTAGGAGTTGCCGCAGCTGTAGTCATGATTTCCGCTGCCGCTGTTACGGCGATTATCGAGTACAACAAGAATAAAGCCTTTGTTGAATATGATAAAAAAGAAACTGTTTTTGTATCGGAGACCGACAGCTTAAATATTCAATTGATTTCCAACGATGTCATTGGCACGGGCATTCTTTTTGAGGACAGCGACATTCTGGAAGCACCTGAGGCAGACGCAAAAGTCGTCCAATCACTTCCGGCCGGCTCCGATCTGATGATTTATGAGGCAGTCGGAGATTATTTGAAAGTCAGCGATTCACGCCAGATCATCAAAGGCTATGTTCTCAAGGAAAAAGTCAACACAGGTGCGTTGGATTTCGGTGAAGATAAAGATACGGACGAAAAAAAGAAAGATGAAAGCGACAAGATCACCAGTGAAACGATTGATCCTGCGACAGATTTCCCCGTCAATTCGTCTCCGTACTTCATCTATGTTGAAAAGGGTTCACACACTATTACCATCTTTGGAAAGGACAGCGAAGGCAAATATACCATTCCCAAACGCACTTTCCTGACAGCGACAGGCAGAACCGCCTCTCTCACCCCGGTCGGCAACTTCACCATTTCTGCCAAGGAAAGATGGCACTGCTGGGGACAATCCTATTCGCCCTATTGCAGCAAGTATTACGGTGGACTTTTCTTCCATGGGCCGCTTTACAAGGAAATGAATTTTGGTACGCTCTATACCGGTTCTGTCGGTCAGATCGGTAAAAACGCATCTTCCGGCTGTATGCGAACCAGTGTTCAGGCAGCCCATTTCATCTATCAGTTCTGCTGGGTGGGAACCAATGTCAAAATTGTGAACGGTTCTCCCCTTAACAGGACAGCTGAAAGACCGTCTGTCAATTCCCAGTATTATGATCCGGCCACCAACAGAGCACCTGTCGCAGGCATTGCTTTTGATTTTGACAATAAAACGATTAAGATGGGAGAATCGTTTAACGCTACAGTCAAATTCACTCCCGAATTTGCTTCCGAAAAAGACTGTACATGGACGACAAGCAATAAAAATATCGCTGCCATCAGAGCCAACGGGTCCACCTGTACTGTCACGGGTAAAACCGCCGGAACCGCCATCATTGTCGCCACTTCTGTGGATGGGGGCTACACCGCCAGCATTAAAGTGACCGTTATCGACCCCAATGCACCTGTTTCCTCACAAACCACCGAATCCGATGAAACGGAATCTAAACCCGCTTCAGACTCAAGCGATGACATTTCCTCGTCCGAAAACCCCGGTCCCTCGGAAACTAGTGCTTCTACCACTGAAACATCGGCATCCGAACCTGCTCCATCGGAAACCGCTCCCTCACAAGACCCCGCATCTGACACACAGCAAGGCGATTAAACCGATTCTGCTGCTGTTAGCGAATCCGCAGACAAAGAGCCAGTGATTTCTTTGTCTGCGGATTCGTTTTTTATTAGTCTTATACAATATTTTTAATAAAATCCTGCCATAAAACAGCAGCCAAACATCCTGCAATGATTTGACATTTGATGTGAAATCGCTTATAATATGATATTGAGCATAGTGCTTTTTTCAATATCGCGAATATTGCTGTGTCTGTCGACGCGGCACCATTCCATCCACGTAAATCACACGTAAAGGAACATGATAATGGAAAAAAATGAATTAGAAATCGGTGGTTGTTCGGAAACCTGCCGTGATTGCAACCATTGCGGCACAGCATTCGGCAAACTCGACTTGGACATGCTGCACGAGGAATGCGAAAAGCTGCACGAGGGCTGCGAAAAGCTGCACGAGGAATGCGGCGTGTTCGGCGTGTATTCCTATTCGGAGGAACTGGCTGTAGCGCCGTGCGTCTATCATGGACTGGTCGCTCTCCAGCATCGCGGACAGGAAAGCTGCGGCATTGCCGTGAGCGACAGAGGTGTCTTTAACCATCATAAGGACATGGGACTTGTCAGCGAGGTCTTTAACAAAGAGATTCTCGACGGACTGCCCGGACAAGCCGCTATCGGTCATGTCCGCTACTCCACTGCCGGCGGTTCCGTGCGTGAAAACAGCCAGCCGCTGGTTATGCGTTATATCAAAGGCTTCCTCGGACTGGCGCACAACGGCAACCTGACCAATGCCCACGAGCTTCGGAGCGAACTGGAAGAACGCGGCGCGATTTTCCAGACCACCATCGACTCGGAAGTCATCGCCTACACCATTGCCCGCGAAAGACTCAACTACCATTCTGTGCAGGAGGCCGTCAAAGCCGCCATGCAAAAGCTGCACGGCGCGTATTCGCTGCTGGTGATGAGTCCCCGCAAGCTGATTGCCGCCCGCGATCCCAAGGGCTTCCGCCCGCTCTGCATGGGACGCATTGACAACGACATCGTTTTTGCCAGCGAAAGCTGCGCCCTTGACGCGGTAGGCGCGCAGTTTATGCGTGACGTGGATCCCGGTGAAATCATCACCTGCGATAAAAACGGCATACACAGCGACCGTTCCCTTTGCACCAAGGACATCGCTCACTGCGTGTTTGAATATATCTACTTTGCCCGCACCGACTCGGTGATCGACGGCGTATCGGTTTACGATTCTCGCCGACAGGCAGGCCGTCAGCTCGCCAAGCAGAAGCCGGTGAACGCGGATATCGTCATCGGCGTACCCGAATCGGGCATTGACGCGGCCATCGGCTACGCGGAAGAATCCGGCATCCCCTACGCCAAGGGCATTATCAAAAACAACTACATAGGCCGCACCTTCATCAAGCCCGACCAATCCCAGCGCACCAACGCCGTGCGTCTGAAACTTAACGCCCTCAAATCCATCGTGGGCGGGCGCAGAGTGGTTATGCTTGACGACTCCATTGTGCGCGGCACGACTATGCAGCGCATTGTCAGCATGCTGCGTGAAGCCGGCGCCAGCGAAGTGCATGTACGCATCAGTTCCCCCGCTTTCCGCAATCCCTGCTTCTACGGCGTGGATATTCCCTCGGCGGAGGATCTGATCGCCAATCAGCACACCGTTGAGGAAATCACGGAATTGATCGGAGCCGATTCTCTCGACTTCCTCGACCTCGACGCGATCGGCAAACTGACCTGCGGCAAGAAAATGCCGCTATGCACCGCCTGCTTTGACGGACGTTATCCCGACGGCATTACCACCCACCACATGAGCAAGGACGACAAGATTTTATAATCTTTTATCATATCTCCCTCTCCTACTTCTCCCCTAAAATCAAAACAAAGGACTGATCGCAATGAAAGACATTTACGAGACGCCTCTTGCCTCCCGCTATGCGAGCAAGGAAATGCAGTACCTCTTTTCCCCCGACATGAAATTCC
Source organism: uncultured Clostridia bacterium (assembly GCA_946182865.1). GTDB lineage: Bacteria > Bacillota > Clostridia > Oscillospirales > Acutalibacteraceae > RUG762. The sequence continues at coordinate 21,951 of CAMHAV010000023.1, read as the reverse complement.
GCACATGGCGCAGACTGTGGATTGCGCTGGCCGAGACCGAACAGGAGCTTGGTCTGGACATCACCGATGAGCAGATCGCGGAACTGAAAGCCCACGCGGAGGACATTAATTACGAAGTCGCGCAGGCGCGTGAAAAGGAAGTGCGTCACGACGTGATGAGCCATGTGTACGCTTACGGGCAGCAGTGTCCCAAAGCGGCGGGCATCATTCACTTAGGCGCGACCTCCTGCTATGTGGGCGACAACACCGACGTGATCGTGATGACCGAGGCCATGAAGCTGATCCGCAAAAAGCTGGTCAACGTCATTGCGGAGCTGGCGAAATTCGCGGACGAATACAAGTCCCTCCCCACGCTCGCCTTCACCCATTTCCAGCCTGCACAGCCCACCACCGTCGGCAAGCGCGCCGCTCTGTGGCTGCAAGACCTTGTGATGGATCTTGAGGATGTGCAGTATCAGCTCGACAATGCCAAGCTCCTCGGCTGCAAGGGTACCACCGGCACACAGGCGAGCTTCCTGGAACTCTTTGACGGCGACCATGAGAAATGCCGCGAAATCGACAGACGCATTGCCGAAAAAATGGGCTACAGCGGCTGTTTTGCGGTATCGGGTCAGACCTACAGCCGCAAGCTGGACAGCCGTATTCTCAATGTGCTGTCGGGCATCGCCCAATCCGCGACTAAATTTTCCAACGACATACGCCTGCTCCAGCACCTCAAGGAAATTGAGGAACCCTTTGAAAAGGGACAGATCGGTTCTTCTGCGATGGCCTACAAGCGCAACCCCATGCGCAGCGAGAGAATTGCTTCTCTGGCGCGCTACGTAATGGTGGACGCACTCAATCCCGCCATCACCACAGCCACTCAGTGGTTTGAGAGAACCCTTGACGACAGCGCCAACAAGCGCATCAGCGTTCCCGAAGCCTTCCTCGCGGTAGACGGCATTCTCAGCCTCTACCTCAATGTGGTGGACGGTCTGGTGGTTTATCCCAAGGTCATCCATCAGCGCCTGATGAAGGAGCTTCCCTTTATGGCGACCGAAAACATCATGATGGACGCGGTCAAGCGCGGCGGCAACCGTCAGGAGCTTCACGAGAGAATCCGTGTGCATTCCATGGAAGCCGGCAAGCAGGTCAAGGTCGAGGGCAAGGAGAACGACCTTCTCGAAAGAATCGCGGCGGACGAAATGTTCGGCGTGACGCTCGACGAACTCAAAGCGCTACTCGACCCCTCCAAATACGTTGGCAGAAGCCCCGAACAGGTCACTGAATTCCTCACCGAATGCGTCAATCCCATTTTAGAGCAATACAAGGATGAACTGGGCGTCAAAGTAGAGATTAATGTATAATTTGTCGAAAACTGCTTGACATGTTGACAGATTTCATGTAAAATGTAGAAAAAAGAAAGAAGGTATTTTTCATGAAATCGCTTAAAATCATCCAGACGCTTGCCAAAATCGGCAAGATTATCAGCAACATTATCTTTATCTGCTGCATTGTTGGCGCGTGTATCTGCGCGGTGGGCATTATCAGTATGGTGCTGATGGGCAATCACCCCGTGCAAGTGGGCGACGTCAGCATCCACGGTCTGATCGAGTCGGAATCCATCACCAGCACGCCCGTCATGTACGCCTATCTCGCCGTTACCATGGTCGCCTGCATCGCGGAAGCCATTGTCAGCAAATTTGCGGTCAGCTATTTCAAAAATGAGCTGGCCGACGGCACGCCTTTCACCACGAAAGGCGCCAAGGAACTGCTTTGTCTCGGTATTCTGAGTGCTGCCCTTTCCATTGTCGTTCCCGTCGTCGCAGGTATCGGTTTCGCTGTCGCTTCCCACTTTTCTCCCGGTTTGCAGGAGTTTGACATGGAAAGCGGTTCTTCCATGGGAACGGGCATCGCGATGATTATTCTGTCGCTTTTCTGCCGCTATGGTGCGGAGTTGACCGAAAAAACGGGTGCTGCGGTTGAGAATGCAGTGCCTGCTGTCGAGGAGGAAGTCCCGGAAACGGAACCGGAACCGTCCACCGATGCGTAATAAGGCACCAACTTAGACACAAACTTTGATGAAAAAACACCGCCGAAAAACCGTCATGAAAAATGACAGTCTTCGGCGGTGATTTTTTTATATTTTATCGGCAGCCCGTCTTCTGATAAAACAGCTTTTCCAGCTCGTCTTTCAAGGCATCGCCGCAACCGTCGCGCAGCACCGCACGACCGCCGCACAAGCCGGCAATCGACCCGCGGGACTGCCGGTAGGCAATTTCGGTGAAAGAGGCATACACCCGTGCCGCCTCCCGTATGCGCCAGTGCGGCACGAAACCGCTCAGCATTTTGGAAAAATCTCCCACGGTTTGCCATTCGCCGCATTCCCCTTGCAGAAACGCCGCGAGATCATCAGCGCAAACGCTTCCTTCATTGAGCGAAAAGGCGGTCACTTGCGGCGCTAACCGCTGCGGGAAATCTGTCTCGCTGTCATAACACAGCTCGCTGAGAAATTCCCTCCCGCTGTCCAGCATTTTCTCCACCGCCTCCTCGCTGACGTTTCGCAGCAGCAGATGGGTGCCAAACACCCGCGTGCTTTCCGTTCCCTTTTTCTCTGACAGGGAAAGCGCGTCGGCATAGGGAAATAATACCTGACTGTAGGTCACGGGAAAGTCCATCAGACAATGCAGCATACGCCATGACGCAAAAGAACAGAGGGCAACCTCGGATTCGCTGTATTCGTTGTGTGCGCCGCCGCCCCATTGTATTCCGATGATGGTTTCGTTCCGCATTATAATATCCCCACTGCTTTCATAATATCGAGCGCCACAAAGCCCTTGGGCTGGTTGCCGTTGACGGTAACGTCTGCCGCCGCCCGGTAAATGCCGTCCCGCTTGGCGTACAGCTCACGGATGGCCGCCATTTTATCCTCGCATTGCAGCAGAGGACGCGTAGTATCCCCCGCGAGTCGCTCATAGATCACTTCGGGTGACACGTCGATCAGCACCAGCACGCAGCCCTTGCGCAGCGCGTCGATGTTGCGCTGAAACGTAAGCGCGCCGCCGCCGGCCGAAACAATCAGCCGCTCGCGCTGAGAGAGCGAAGTGCAGATTTCATGTTCGCGGTCACGGAAATACGATTCTCCATGAAGACGAAAGATTTCGCTGACACTCATGCCCTCCGCCTGCTCGATCAGCCTGTCGGTGTCCACCAGCTCCCGCTTGGTGTTAAAAGCCAGCTCATTGCCGACCGTGGTTTTGCCGCAGCCCATAAAGCCGAACAGCACAATATTCTGGTTCATCATCTTTTGGATTCCTGCCTGTCTTATTTCTTTTCGGTAAAATGCTCGTTCATATAAGCTGTCGCCTGCGCAATGACCTTTTCCACATCCGTCTGCGCAAAAGAAACGTCCAGCCAGATTTCCTGCGCCGCCGCCGCCTGCCATACCAGCATCGGCATACCGCCCTGTACCTTGCAGCCCGCCGCCTTGGCCGCTTTGAGCAGTGCGGTCTCTTCCGGATTGTACACCGCGTCGAACACTGCCTTGCAGTGACCGAGCAATTCCGCTTTCACCGGCATATTGCCTGCCTTGGGATACATCCCCACCGGCGTGGCGTTGACCAGCAGATCAAATTCGCCGCTCAGCTCGGTGATTCTGACAATCGTGATCTGTGTGTCGGGGTGATGCGTCAGAATCTCGCCGCGGATCGTTTCGGCGGCAGGGATGTCGCTCTCCAGCACGCCAAAGGTGATGGCGCAGCCCGCGCGCGCCGCTTCGCCCGCAAATACACGGCACACGCCGCCCGCGCCGAGAATGGCAACATTCCCCCGCAAAGGGATGTCCGCCGCCGCCAATGCCCGCACAAAGCCGGTGGGGTCGGTGGTGCGTCCTGTGCGGTCGCTGCTTCTCACGGTATTGACCGAACCGTATTCCTTCGCCACACCTTCCAGCGAGTTCATAAAGGGAATCACTGCCGCCTTGAAAGGAATGGTGACATTAAAGCCGTCCAGTTCGTCCATCAGACGGGGAATTTCGGCAGCAATGTGTTCGGGGTCCACATCGACCACGGAATACTGCGCGTCAATGTGGTTGAACTTAAAAAGCTGGGTGTGAATAAAAGGGGACATGGTGTGACCGATCGGATGGCCGATCACGGCAAAATGCTGGGTTTTCATAGGGTAAATCTCCTGTCTTTTTGAACTAAAAATGAAAAAATGGAAAATTTGAAAAAAAATACAATAAAAATATTGACAAACAGCCCTCTTGCTAATAATATCTTAGTAGTGGCTTTTATCTGATGACTCATCCGGCAGGCGCTCGTCTCCGAGCGCATTCGGGTAATACTATATTACCACACCTGTCCGCGAATTTCAACAGATTTATGCATAGCCCGAATTATCCTCAAAGGAGGTGCTTTTTGTGGTATTTGAGAAAGTAAAGAATATCCTTGCCGAACAGTTTGACGTGGACGAGGACTCCATCACCATGGAGACCAATATCCAGGATGATCTCGGCGCCGATTCCCTCGACGTCATGGATCTGATGATGACGCTCGGCGATGAATTTGACACGCAGGTGGATGAATCGGAAATCGAAAACATCACCACCGTGGGCGCTTTGGTCAACTTCATCGAAGCCAACACCTGATGAGTCGATATGAAACATCAAACAACCATAAAACAAATACCGCCGCAGTGTTTTTCATCACTTGTCGGCGGTATTTGTTTTATGATGGAAGGTGAAAAAGAAAAAAAGAAAACTCAGTTAAAAGCCAAATTGAATAATCAAGACCATTGCCGCCAATCCACATCATAAGAGATGTTGACCCATTCGCCTTTATCATTGAGACGAAAAGCGCTGTAGGGCGGCGCGTCAAGCAAAGACAGCGTATCGGGGCAGTAATTGACGACCGTGTTGAGATCGTACACCCCATTGCAGCGGGAATTGGACAAATATTCGTCGCTCTCCGTGCCGGTGAAAAAACGCCAGCCGCTGTCATACATGGAGGATGGCATCACGCGATAGATCAGCGCAACCGGAATGCCGTCTACCAAGACCGTATCGGGCGCAATGCAAAGGCCGCGGTTGCGCACGAAGGATTTTAAATTTTCACGGGGAATCTTAAAATTCTTCATCGGAATCGCTCCTTTCACACATACATTTTCTTAACTTGTCTATATGATACAACGTAAAATGTGATATTTTTGCGATTTTTTGTGAACATACTATAAACTTTTGACGCAACAACCACACCGCAGACCGATCTATCTGCGGATAACGCCGATACCAATCAGACCCGGGCCGGTATGCACCCCCAGCGCCGCGCCGATCTGACCCGTCACAGTCACGGTTCCGTTGACAATGACGCCCTCCGCCTTGTTGCGTGTGTGAAGGCCTTCCATTTCCGCACAGCCGTTCATGACCGCCAGTTCCACCTTATCGGCCCCTTTTGCAAATTCGGCGGCGAGGTCGATCACCTTCTGGATGGCACGGGTACGCCCAATTGCCTTGCCCGCTGTGTAATAGACGCCTTCCTCATTGCAGGAAATGATGGGCTTCAGGCTGAGCGACGTACCGAGCATAGCGGTCACCAAACCGATTCTGCCGCCCTTTTGCAGATATTTGAGTGTATCGACGCAGAAAAAGACCTTGGAACGGGGGATTTCCCGCTTGATGTTGACAATCAGATCTTCCCAGCTCATGCCCTCGTCATTGACCATCTGGGCCGCGCGGATGGCAACCAGTCCTGAACCGATGGAAATATTTTTGGTGTCAACCACCGACACATCGAGTCCTTCATACTCCTCTCCCATCAGGCGGATCATGTTGCAGGTGCCGCTGAGTCCCGAGGAAATCGTCACCGCCAGCACATGCTCATAACCGTCCGCCTTGATGCGGTCAAACATGGCGTTGACCATGCTCCCATCGGGTAGCGACGTCTTGGGGATTTCGGTGGGCAGCAGCTCATACATCTCATGGGGCTGGATATCCACGCCGTCCAGACACTGTCTGTCAGTGTAATTGATGAGAAGCGGAAGCCAGTAGATGCCGTATTTCTCGCGGTAATTCGGCGGCACATCGGTGCCGGAATCCACCAGAATGGCGATTTTTTGTTTGTTCATCATGTCACATAACCTCACTTGAAAAACTTAAAAATATCTTCTTTTATTATCTCAACAATCTCTCAAAAATTCATTTTTTTCCACACATTTTTTAAAGCACGCTCATTCTTTCGCGCCCGACTCGTCCTCATGAGTCACCGATTCTCACGAATCACCGATTCTCACGAATCACCGACAGCATCTTGGCCGCAAAAATCTTGGTGGCAAAAGAGCACGCCGCCATGGTGATCATGCTGTCCTCCGACGCAAACGCAAAACGCACTTCGGCGGTTTTTTCGGACAACAGCAGACTTTCCGCTACTGAACGCAGCGCACGCTCCACGTAATCGCAGAAGCTGTCATAAGATGCCCCTCTGTCGCTGCCTTTGACCACCGTATCAATGCCCAGCCGCACATCTCCGATGGCCAGCGACTGCTTGAGCACGGTGATGACAATCAGTCCCGCGATATGCTCGCGGCTGTATTTCTTTTTTTCCGGTTTTCCCACAATCCCCAGTTTGACATAATTGTTGATCATCGACGAGGTGATGAACGCCTCTCCGTTATAGCCTAAAATGGGAGACAACGCCTTTTCGATCACGGTCACCACCTGATCCATGTATAAGCCAAGCGTGGGAATCTGCTCCCATCGCGGCAGCCGGAATGAGGCGATGCTGTCTGCAAACGCCGTCATTCTCTCATCTTTGCCAAAGTTTAACTGATTCAAACAATCCCTCCTGTTCATACAAAGCACACAAAAAACGAAAGAAAACAATGTGATCTGGTTTTGATAATTAGATTATATCGTTTTTTACTCTTATTGTCAATAGTGTGGCCGTCTTTTCCCGATAGATTGTAAAAAAACTTTTCAACAAAAAAACGCCTTGATTTCTCAAAGCGTTTTTATTTTCATTTTATCTTTTCCAGATCAACCATCCGGCAGTTAAACATTTTTCACTGATACAAGGCCTCGTAAATTCTTTTCGCGCGCTCTACTTTGCGCACATAATGCTCGGTATCACGGAAAGGAATGGTATCAAGCGTCTTGCCGTCGGAGGAAAGCATCTCGTCGCTGAGCCATTGACTGACCCGGCCCATGCCCGCGTGATAGGCGGCAATGGCCAGCTTTTCATCTCCGAATTCACTGCTGAGCAGCGAAAGAAAATACACGCCGTAGCGTATATTGGTTTCGGGGTCAAAGATGTCGCTGTACGGTTCGGCTTCTCCCGCGTCTTTAGAGCGCAGCCATTCAAACGTCTCCGGCATGAGCTGCATCAGACCGCAAGCCCCCATATTGGACACAGCATGGCTGTCAAAGCCGCTCTCCGTGTGTATCACCGCATAGGCGAGGTTTTCATCTATCTGATATTGCTGGCAATATTTTTGGACGTATTCGGAATAGCTCTGAGGAAACAGTTTCTTTTTAATCAATGAAAGCCCAAAGCAGGCAACACCCGCTATCAGCGCCAGCGTCATAAGAACCGCCAGCGCGTTCTTTTTCCGATGAAGACTCAGCACCACGCAACTATTCCCCCTTTTATGTTGTTCCGTCACTATGATGACGGTAGTTCTCCAAAATCGCTGTTACAACTTTTTCTGTTTCCCGCTGCAGCGTTGCAATATCCTTGTCATTGACTAAAACAAACTGACAACGACTTATGTAAAAATCATCCTCATGCTGCATTTTCAATCGGCTGCGCAGCTCCTGCTCGGTCAGTCCGTCACGCTGCGACAGCCTCGCCAATCTGACCGCCGACGGCGCAAGCACCGCCACGCAGCAATCACAAAGCTCCTCCAGCCCCGCTTCAAACAGCAGAGGCGCGTCAAACAGACAATGCTGCCCTGCCGCCGCATAGTCTGCCGCCTGCGCCGCCATACGCTTGCGAATCTCACTCAGCATGATGGCATTCATGCGGTCGGTGCATTCTCGTGAAGAAAAGGCACGGCTCGCAAGCCGCCTGCGGTCGAGGGTACCGTCTTTACACACAATATCGCTGCCAAACTCCGCCGCCAGCTTCAAAAGAACCGGCTGTCCGGGCAGAACCACCTCACGCGCTACCCGATCGGCGTCAATGACCTGAAAGCCGCGCGCCTCAAAAACGCTGACAGCCAGACTCTTTCCCGCGCCGCTGGGACCTGTGATACCGACAAGCATTTTTCAAACCCGCCTTTCGCAGACCATCCACATCAAAATCATTCATGATTATCATATTATGCTTTAGCATTGAATTCAACCCGATATTTGTAAATATTTTTTGACAACTAAAAATCGGAAGAGAAATATTAATAAAAAAATCGGGATTTTCCCGTAGGTATTATTGACATTTTTAATGAAATATGGTTAAATATATATAAATTATTTATCTGAAGACGGAGGAACTATTATGAATGTGCAGTTAAATGACAGCGGTGTGCCGATTATAAGACAGAAAACATTTGCACAAAAAGTAAAAGGCTTTTTGCTGTGGACGATATTGGTGATTCTTACCATCGCAGCGGCTTTGCTTGTCTATCTTTGTGTTGCCGGCGCCAGTGAAATGGCCGCTTTGACCACTCTGAAAAAGGTCAGTGACCACCCCTACTACACCATGTCATATGAAAACTATGACTACACGGATCTGCTGAATAAAGAACTGGCAAACAATGACGAAGTCATCCAATTCTATAAGAAAAAGTTTTTCAAAAGCGCAGCAGGCTTTTTCCCCGGAAGCAACGAAAATGAATATATCACCAAAGGATCTGTTGCTTTCTTTGGACGCAATTTCGTCAACGGCTATATGAAAGCGCGTATCTACAATTCTTACGATGCTCCCATTCTCATGGTAATTACCAAGCCCCAAAACGGATATAAATCATGGAATATCGTAGACTTGTCGGATGTGGGACTCACCTCCAAAAAGAATCTCTCACAGTGGTCAGAAAATACGTTTCAGACAGTGGCGGCTGCCTACTGCACTTCTGAGGGAATGAATCAGGAAGGTCTGTCGGTTTCGCTGATTTCCTGCCCTGTCGCGGAATGTGAAGACACCTCTCTGATTAATATCACGCCTTTTATGGCGGTCAGACTGCTTCTTGACCGCACTGCTACGGTGGAAAGCGCTATTGACCTTCTGCAGGGGTATGATATTGATTTCAGCAGCGGTACTTATCATTTCTTTATCTCTGAAAGAGCTGACAACAGTGCTATCATCGAATATGTTGACGGAAAGATGTCTGTTACCTACCAGTCACAGGAACTAGCCCATCAGGTTTGCTCCAACAAAATGGAAAATAACACGCTTCCTGAAGCCAGTAAGGATTACAGCAATCTTTATCAGGAAATCAGTCTTTATGATTTCTTTGATAAGGCGCTCACTTCGCAGTATGCCAGCAATCCCGGTATGTCTCAAAGCTATGCGCAGCTTCTGGTAAAAGATAAATCCCGTGAGATGGCAGATACTGATGAGATGCATTTTGGCAGCAACATGTATGGCACCCAGTACACGGTATTCTATGACACCAGTAAGATGAAAATGCAGATCATCATTGAAAACGATTCAAAATCTCAGTCTTACACCTACGACATGACAAAATAATATTGCTTTTTAATAAATCCCTGTCTCTGTATGTCTTTCATACCGAGGCAGGGATTTTGATTTTTATAATAAGGGGATGCTAATACTAATCTCCGATTGAAAGCAGACAATTATTTGCTAGAATATTTTGTGTCCTGCAAGGAACCGCTGACAGCTTACCGTCAGGCGGGACGACGGAAGACCGACGCCTGCCTAGGATGATGACGATAAGTTCAAAGAATATCTGATTCTAGTAGAAGATTAGTATCAATTTGTCAACACTGCTTCGGCGCATTTCATGCCGTCCACTGCCGCCGACATGATGCCGCCGGCAAATCCCGCCCCTTCGCCGCACGGATACAATCCGGCTGCGGAAGGGGATTGCAGATTATCATCCCTCAAAATGCGTACCGGCGAACTGCTGCGCGTTTCGGGCGCGGTCAGCACCCCCTCGGGGTCTGCAAAACCATGCAGCTTTTTATCCATCAGTACGATGCCTTCCCGCATGGCCGCCGTTACAAACGGCGGCAGACAGCAGTCGATGTCTCCTGCTATGACAGACGGGCGGTAGGTGGGACGCACCGCTCCGAATTCCTTGGAGGGGGTACCGTTTAAAAAATCTCCCACCAGTTGCGCCGGCGCACGGCTGCTTCCGGTGGCGGCATAGGCGGCGCGTTCGATCTTCCTCTGGAACTCGACACCCGCCAGCGGGTGATCACTGCCGAAATCGGAGGGATTGACCCCCACCAGCAAGGCGCTGTTGGCATTCAGGCCATCGCGGGCAAAATAACTCATGCCGTTGGTCACGACGGTTTCCGGCTCGCTGGCGGCCGCCACCACATAACCGCCGGGACACATACAGAAAGTATAAACCCCGCGACCGTCGGGCAAATGCACCGCGAGTTTATAGTCCGCCGCTCCCAGTGCCGGATGTCCGGCAAAGCTGCCATACTGCGCCGCATTGATAACGCTCTGCGGATGTTCGATACGCGCGCCTACGGCAAAGGGCTTTTGTATCATAGCAATCCCACGCTCGTGCAGCATGGCAAAAGTATCGCGCGCGGAATGCCCTGTGGCCAGTATGAGATGATCTGTGGGGATTTCCTCGGTCTTTCCACCGCATTGGGTAATGACCGACCGCAGGCGACCGTCTGTCACATTTATGTCAGTGAGTTGGGTGAAAAAACGGTATTCCCCACCCATCGCTGTAATACGGGCACGCATATTGAGCAGCACATGCATCAGCACATCGGTGCCGATATGCGGCTTGGCATTATACAAAATCTCCTCGGCCGCGCCTGCGCGGACAAACTCCTCCAGCACAAAGCGAATACGCCTGTCCTTGGTGCCGGTCGTGAGCTTTCCGTCCGAAAAGGTACCCGCGCCGCCCTCACCAAACTGAATATTGCTCACGGGGTCCAGTGTGCCGCCTGCAAAATAACGGTCAACTGCCGCTTTCCGGCTTTTGAGATTACCGCCTCGTTCCAGAATGATGGGATTCTGCCCGCCCTTTGCCAGCACCAGCGCCGCAAAAAGTCCGGCAGGGCCGCTTCCCACTACCACAGGACGGTGGGGCAGCGGCGGCGCGGATTTGACCGCATACACATAGGGCGAGGATACGGTAATGTTTTTTCCCTTGGAACGGTTCAGAATCAATTGTTCCGTTTTGGAATTTTTGAGTTCACATTCTACCGAACAAACAAAATGTACATTCTCCTTTTTTCGCGCGTCCACCGATTTTTTTATGAGGCGCAGGGATCTGATCTCCGACGGCGCAATCTTCATGAGTTTTGCCGCCGCCCCCGTCAGATATTCCGTATTCATGTCGTCAAGGGGTACTTTGATATCTGCTATCTGAATCATAATGCTGTACCTGTCAGCCTTTCTTTTGTTGTTGGATAGTTGCCGCCGCACTCCGTCCCGCCAGAATGCCCGTGCTCCACGCCCATTGCAGATTGAAGCCGCCGCAGCGCCCGTCCGCGTTGAGCATCTCGCCCGCCGCGAACAGCCCCGGACAAAGGCGTGACTGCATGGTCATGCCGTCGATCTCCGAAAGCCGCACACCGCCGCTCGTCACCTGCGCGTTCGACCACGAAGCCTTGCCGCTGACAGGGAACCGCCAGTGCTTGACAATCTTTGCAATCCTGCGGATATCGCCGTCGGTCAGCTCCGAAACTAAGCGGGACAGGGGCGTAAGCCCCGCCTCTTTGAGAAGGCACATGCCTATGCGCTTGTTAAATACGCCGGTGAGATAGTTTTCCAACGTCAGGTGCGGCAAAATCGCGCGGCGCTTTGTCAGCAGTGCGACGATGTCATCCCCGCTTCGCTCCGGCAACATGTCCAGTTCCACACACAAATCATCCGAACGGACATTGGCGGCAGCATAGGAAAGCTGAAAGATGACTATCCCCGACAGCGCTTTGTCACCGAACTGCACTTCTCCGATATCCGAGGCGATCTCTCCCCGTCCGTCACAAAGGGTTGCTCTGGCATGGGCACGGATGCCCTTGAGCGAGCCGAGATGGGGCGAAGTCACCGGAAGAGGCGATAACGAGGGATACAGCTTCGTCGCGGAATGCCCCATCGACTCCATCAGACGGTAACCCCAGTCCACACCGCCCAGCTGCGGCGCGGCTGCGCCTCCGCAGGCCACAATCACACTTTTCGCGCGAATGCTCCCCATCGGAGAATTCATCTGAAAAGCGCCGTCCTGCCGACGAATCTGATCGACACGGTAGCCGCACACCTCGGAAATTCCCAGCCGCATAAGTTCCAGCCGCAGCAGGTCGAGCACGGCAGAGGCCTGTCCGCAGGAGGGATAGATTCTTCCCTCGTCCTCCTCCCGGCAGATCAGTCCCAGCGATTCAAAAAACGCCAGCGTATCCTCCACATTCACGCCGCTGAATACCTGACTGACGGCGTGTGCGTCGTCTGAATGATAATCGGTCGGCGCGGCGGAGCGGTTGGTCAGATTGCAGCGCCCGTTGCCCGTGGCGAGAAGCTTCTTGCCGCAGCGCGGCTGCGCGTCAAAGACCGCAACGGTTTTATTTTCCGACAGTTGCCGTCCCGCGGCGACAGCGGCGGCAAGACCTGCCGCTCCCCCTCCGATCACGGCAATATCGAGATCATAGGCAATTTGTTTCATGGATTCATTCTCCTCTTTCAATCGTCCGAATCAACCGATAATTCCTGTCCAGCAGATTCATCCGCGCTGATTTCCCCACCGCAATGGAACCAAGCACATTGTCGATGCCCAATGCGCGGGCAGGATTGAGTGTCGCGGCGCGCAGCGCGTCGAGCGGCGGGATACCGAAATCTATCGCGTTGTAAAATCCCTGTAACACGTCCGTCACCGACCCGGCGAGTGTGCCGTCCGCCAGCCGCGCTTCGTTCCCTTTGACCGTCACACGCTGACCGCCGAGGGAAAAGATGCCGTCCCCCATCCCCGTCGCCGCCATCGCGTCGGAAATCAGGCACAGCCTCTCCGGGCCGATCAGACGATAGGTCATACGAACAATGGCAGGATGCACATGAATGCCGTCGCAGATCAGTTCACAGAAGGCGCGGCTCTGGAGCAGCGCCGCCGCGCCTCCCGGCTCACGGTGACGGATAGCGTTCATACCGTTATAAAGGTGGGTCGCGTCGGTAATGCCCGCTTGTATCGCACGGCGCATGGTTTCGTAATCGGCAGCGGTATGAGCGGCAGACACGCGGCAGAATTCCTTTGCCTGCGCAATAAAGACCAAAGCGCCGTCGGCTTCGGGCGCGACACAGGCGACGCGAATATTTTCCCCGCTCTGCCGATGCAGTTCTCTTAGCTTTCCGATATCGGGCGGCAGGATGTTTTGAGGTTCCTGCGCGCCGCACTTGGCAGCGGAGAGAAAAGGCCCCTCCAGATAAATCCCCGCCGCTGCCGCTCCCGGCAGGGGATTGACCGCCGCGCTGCGATACCGTCCCATCAGGTCGCACAGCGTTTCATACGGCAGGGTCATGGAGGCGGGCGCAAAGGCCGCTACCCCGCGCGAATGAAGATATTCGCTCATATGGGTGAGACAGGCGGCGGTGTCCGGCTCCGCGCTGAAATCCACTCCGGCGCAGCCGTGGATATGCATGTCAATCAGTCCGGGCGCCAAAATCATCCCCGCGATATCGGTTTCTCCCTCGCTGTCGGTCAGGCAGCCGTGAGGCGCGATCTCCATAATGCGCCCCTTGCTGACCCGCACATCCGCCTCGGTCAGCGTAAAATTCCACAACACCACTTGTCCGTTTTTATAAAGCAATTCTTTTCTCATCTCCCGCTGTTTTCTGTTTTTTTATTATACCATCATGCAAGCCGTATTGCAACCGCACATGAAAAATTCTTCACGGCACGCTTTCGCTTCGGTTGCATTCAACCGTATTTTGTGGTATGATAAAAGCAACACCCAACGGGAGGCGTTTTTATGTGGAAGCAATACGGCGAATGGTCAAGCGGCGAACCGTGGACAGAGGAATACAAAACCCTCGACCTGTGCGGCGGCAGCGGCAGATTCATTTCTGAAAACGATCAGGACATGATGGAAATATTCTTGCCGGACGGATTTATGGTGGACGTGGGGTTTATCGAAGGAGACAAGTGCTGGGTCGTCACCGTCGCCAAAACCGAGGATTGGCACGCTTTCCACATGGAAAAAGCCGTGTCCGACCGGGCACAGCTTTATCAGGAAATACAGTCCGCCATTTACCGTGCGGCTTCCGCAAAACCGCTGCGCGGCGTCATCCGCGGCATAATCTTCGACATGGACGGCGTGCTGGTGGACAGCGAACGGCTTTATCTGCGGTTCTGGCGGGAAGCGTGCGCCGCCGCCGGCTTCACGCTCAGCGAGGAACAGGCGCTCAGTCTGCGCAGCAATTCTCCTGCCGCCGCCATCCCGAAATTTGAGGCGTGGTTTGGCCGCAGCGCGGATTATTGGCAGATACGTGAGACACGCCGCCGCATGATGGCGGACTACATCGACACGCACGGCATGGACGCCAAGGAGGGCGCGTCGGAGCTATTGTCATCGCTCAAAGAAAAGGGCATCCCCATCGCGCTTGCCACCGCTTCCCCTGTCAAGCGCGCCAAGCATTACCTCGCGCCGCTCGGACTGTTCGACTTGTTTGACGCGGTGGTAAGCGGCACCGATGTGACCAACGGCAAGCCCGCGCCCGACATCTATCTGCGCGCCGCCGAAATGCTGGGGCTTCCCCCCACTGAATGCGCCGCTGTGGAGGATTCCCCGTCGGGCATTCTCTCCGCGCACCGCGCGGGCTGCTTCACCGTCATGGTGCCCGACCTCACGCCGCCGGAAGATGACATTCTGCCGCTGGTAGACTGTCTTGCCCAAAAGCTCACCGATCTTAACAGTCTTCTATAGTTTCTTGCGCATACGCTCAAGAATCTTCTTTTCCAGTCGGCTGACATAGGAGCGGGAAATCCCCATATCCGCGGCGATCTCGCGCTGGGTCTGCGGCTTTTGTCCGCTCAGTCCGTAGCGCCTGACGATCATATCGCGTTCGGACGGGGTCAGCTCCTCCCGAATCATACGCCGGAGCTTTTCGCACTTGATGGAAGTGTCGATGTCGTCGGAAATAGTGTCGTCCACCGCGATAATATCCATCAGCGTCAGCACATTGCCGTGACGGTCGGTGTCAATCGGCTCATTCATGGAGATATCCAGCGCGCTTTTTTTGCCGCTGCGCAGCACCATCAGGATTTCGTTCTGAATGCAGGTAGCGGCATAGGAGGAAAACTTGGAGCCCTTGTCGGAATGAAAGGTGTCTACCGCTTTGATAAGACCAATGGTGCCGATGGAAATGAGGTCGTCGCCGTCGGAAACCGCCGAAAAATATTTTTTGCTGATGTGCGCCACCAGACGGAGATTGCGCTCGATCAGCCGCTGACGCGCTTCCCGGCTGCCGTTTTCCATTTCCTCGATGCACTTTTTTTCCTCCGCCGCCGACATTCTCGGCGGAAATCCCGAAATGGACGACACACTCAGAAACAGGCTGTACCATCCGCCCAGCGCCTCCCACAGCGCCTCTCCCAAGGCAAGCAGCATATTCATCCCACCATCTCCCACGAATTCTTAAGTTTTCAATAATTATTTTATGCGCGTCTCCTTGTCCGTGTGCCTGTCTTCTGTGAATTGTATTGCCGAATTTATGAAATAATGATGAATTTATAGATAAAATTCCTATAGACAAATGAACGATTTTGTTGTATGATATACTTTAACTATTAATATAGATAAAGGAGGGTACCGATTTGAGGAAACTTCTTTCTGCCATATTGACAGCGGCACTCGTTCTCCTGTCTGTCACCGCCTGCGGCAGTCGCAAATCCGATCAGCCGCCTCTGGCAAGCGGTTCCGTGATCGTGGCCGACGACTCCATTCCCGACGTTGCGCCGAACATTTCGGGCGTGGTCACAAGCATGACCCGTGTGCGGGACGGCGTGACCCTGCTGGTGGAAATCCCCGGCAAAAACAACAGCTACATGGGTGATAAAGTGTATGTCACCGCTACATCAAAAACCGTGGTGGAATCGGAGAGCAAAACCCGATATGACGATCCCGAACAGATCATCCCCGGAGACACCGTCTCGGTATGGTATTCGGGCAGTTCCACAGGAACCACGCCGGCATACGCGATGGCGCAAGGTGTTCGCGTCACCTCGCAGGTAGAGGATCTGCTGCTCACTGTCAGACACGGCGAGACTACGGTAATGGCTTCCCCCGCTGAAGGCGAGGTCACATCCAGCGACATTCATCCGTTGTTTTACGGCTCCTATCTGGTTTCTCACGGCGAAGGCAATCTCTTCCTGTATTTTGCCAAAAAGCCGATGAAGATCAGCGCGACGGCTGTTTCCGCCTCATCCAAAGAGGACGCCACGCCCTATCACTTCAAGAGCGACGACAGCAGTCTCACGGCAGAAATTCCTGCCAATTTGCCGCAGGGAGATTACACTGTAACCGTCAAGGCGGAATATGAGGACAGCGCGGATTATTACATCTTCACGCTCTCCATCCGACCATAACATATACCCTAACACAAAGGAATGATTTCACAATGAAAAACACCGAAAAAGTCATGGACAAAATTGTCGCCCTGTGCAAAGGCAGAGGCTTTGTATATCCCGGCTCCGAGATCTACGGCGGTCTTTCCAACACATGGGATTACGGCCCGCTCGGCATGCAGCTCAAAAACAACATCAAAAACGCGTGGCTTAAAAAATTCGTGCAGGAAAGCAAGTACAACGTCGGTCTGGACGCGGCCATTCTCATGAATCCCCAGACGTGGGTGGCTTCCGGTCACCTCGGCGGCTTCTCCGACCCGCTCATGGACTGCAAGGAATGCAAGACCCGCCACAGAGCCGACAACCTCATCGAGGATTTTGACGGCACCAACGTCGCGGGCTGGACCAATCAGCAGCTCGTGGACTATATCAACGAAAAGCAGATTCCCTGCCCCAACTGCGGCAAGCACAATTTCTCGGATATCCGTCAGTTCAATCTGATGTTCAAGACGTTCCAGGGCGTGACCGAGGACACCAAGAGCGAGCTGTATCTGCGCCCTGAGACTGCGCAGGGTATCTTTGTCAACTTCGCCAACATCCAGCGCACCACCCGCCGTAAGGTTCCTTTCGGTGTGGCGCAGATCGGCAAATCCTTCCGCAACGAAATCACCCCCAAGAACTTCATCTTCCGCGTGAGAGAATTTGAGCAGATGGAGCTGGAATTCTTCTGCAAACCCGGCACCGACCTCGAATGGTTTGAATATTGGAGAGGCTTCTGCCGCGACTGGCTCTATTCGCTGGGCATCAAGGAAGATAACCTCCGCCTGCGCGACCATTCGCAGAAAGAGCTGTGCTTCTATTCCAAAGCCACCACCGACTTCGAGTACCTCTTCCCCTTCGGCTGGGGCGAACTCTGGGGCGTGGCCGACAGAACCGACTATGACCTCACCCAGCACATCAACACCAGCGGCAAGAGTCTGGAATACTTCGACCCCACCACGAATGAAAAATACATTCCCTATGTCATTGAGCCTTCTTTAGGTGTGGAGCGTCTCTTCCTCGCCCTTATCACCGAAGCCTACGACGAAGAAGTGGTGGACGAAGCCAAGAACGACGTGCGCACCGTGCTGCGGCTGCACCCGGCGCTGGCTCCTTTCAAGGCCGCCATCCTGCCTCTTTCCAAGAAGCTCACGCCGGCCGCTGAGGATATTTACACCGAACTGTCCAAGCACTTCATGGTGGACTTCGACGACACCGGCTCCATCGGTAAGAGATACCGCCGCGAGGACGAAATCGGCACCCCCTACTGCATCACTGTGGATTTCCAGACCGTTGGCGATGACAAGACGCCTGCCGATCACTGTGTGACGGTTCGTGACAGAGACACCATGGAGCAGGTCAGAATCCCGATTGATCAGCTCAAGTCTTTCCTTGAGGAAAAGATCGCGTTTTAACTGTTAGCTATTAGCTGTTAGCGATAGCCGTTAGCTGCTGACGGTTATCGGCTAAAAATGACATAAGGAGATATAATCGCATGGATAACGAGGAAAGAGCCGAACAGCTTGTGCAACAATACGGTTTTGATTTTGGCAGCATCCCCAAGCAGGACATTATCGCTCTGCTGCGCCAGGAAATCGACCGTCCTCAGCCCGGCAGTTCCGAATATATCCGGCTGCTGTGCGGCTATTTATTTTGCCTTGGCAACAGCTCCGACGTTCCTTTGCTGGAAAAGGCAAAATACGGCATCAGCATGGATGTGGGCTGCATGATCGACGGGGCGTGGATTGATAACCTCAAAAACGGCAGCCTGGATGAAAAAGATAAAAAAAACAAGCTGATCGACGCATTTGTTTTCTATTATCGGAATTATTTTTAAAAACACTTGACAATACCCGCAAAAGCGAATATAATATAAATTACGCACGCGGGAGTAGTTTAGTGGCAGAACCTCAGCTTCCCAAGCTGATGGTGTGGGTTCGATTCCCATCTTCCGCTCCAATTGATGCCCTTTTGTCTCGACATTTTTGTCCCGACAAAAGGGCATAATTTGTATTGTACCGAAAAGAGGATTTGCCATGAATCAACTCAAACCGTTTCTCAAACAGCTCTACGAAATCATCGAACCGGCGGACGATGCGGAGGGAACCGTCTGGAGCTCGATTTACGACTCCATCATGCTGGTTTGCATCGTGGTGGGCATGGTTCCCCTCGCGGTGAAATCTGACGCCGTCGTATTTCATATCATCGACAAGGCGACCGTCACGGTGTTCATCATCGACTATCTCATGCGGCTGGTGACGGCGGAGCAAAAGCTGCACCAAGGCATCCGCTCCTATGTCTTTTATCCCTTCTACCCCATGGCGATCATCGACCTGCTCTCCATCCTTCCGTCGCTCATTGCCCTGAACGCGGGCTTCAAGGCGCTGCGTCTGCTGCGCATCATCCGCACGCTCAAGGTATTCCGGGGATTCAAATTTTTCCGCTATTCCAAGAACGTGGATCGCATCATACACGTTCTCAAAGGACAGAGCAAATCGCTGACGGCCGTTTTCTCGCTCGCCACCTTTTATGTATTGTTCACCGCGCTTATTATGTTCAATATCGAACCTGACACCTTTGAAAATTTCTTCGCGGCGATCTATTGGTCGGCCATTTCCCTGACCGGCGTGGGCTATGGGGATATTACCCCCGTTTCGGCGGTCGGACGTATGTTCACCGTGCTGTCGGCTTTTGTGGGCGTGGCCATCATTGCCCTGCCCTCCGGCATTATCACGGCGGGCTATCTGGATGTTCTTCACAGCGAAAATTAGTATCCCCCCAACACTCTCTTTCACGACATAATGCGTCAGCCGCATATTATGTCAGAGACATGAAATGTCAGAGACATGAAATGTCGAAGAAAGGGAGTGTTTTACTTATGAAAGAAAAAACGTACAACCGACAGGCCGCCGTCGCCTATGCCCAGAAATGGGCGCTGGAGCGCAACCCCCGCTATTACGACTTCCAAAATATCGGCGGCGACTGCACCAATTTTGTATCGCAGTGCCTTTTCGCAGGCGCGGGGGTTATGAATTTTACCCCTACTTTCGGCTGGTATTATCTTTCACCGTCCAACCGTGCCCCTGCATGGACGGGCGTTGTGTATCTGTACAATTTTCTGACAACCAACCGTTCCGTGGGCCCTTACGCGCGTGTAGTGTCGCCGGAGGAAATCGAGCAGGGCGATATCATCCAGCTCGGCACTGGCAACGGCACCTTTTATCATTCGCTGCTGGTGACGGCTGTCACGCCTGAAATTCTCATTTGCACTCACACTTATGACGCGCTCAACGTACCGCTCTCATCGTATTTCTTCGATCAGGCACGTTTCCTCCACATTGAGGGTGTGCGCGCCTGGAACTGAAGCAAAAACATCCCCCGGAATTTTACCGAAAGGCAAAATTCCGGGGGATGTGTGTTGCCGAATGAGGGAGTACAGCGGATTAATACTTCAGTTCTTTCACGAATGCTTCGACCGCTTCCTTGTTTTCCTTTTCAGTGTTGACATAAACCACGGTGTTGTCCACGCGCTCAAGGAACATATATTTGTCGTTGGCATTGAGCTTATAAATGGCGTAATTCTTGCCGCTGCCCGATGAATCGGTATAAGTGCCGCTCTTGTTCATCTCAAAATTGGTCTTGTTGTTCTCAAAGAAAGACTGTGCATAAGCCGCGTCAGACAGCACATAAAACTCAATCTGATAATCGAGGCTCTGGGGCGCAACGATCGTCACTTCTTTGATGTAGTCATAAGCAGAAAACTGGCTGCTGGCATCCTCTACAATATAACCCTTGGTCTGGGCCAATGCGGTAAAATCTGCGGTGGTAACCGCTGTTTTGGTACAGCCTGTCAGCACAAGCGTGAACATTACCGTTACAATCAACAGCGCCGATGCTTTGGTGAGAATCGTTGTCTTTTTCATTTTTGAGTAAACACCCTTTCTTTTTGATTATCGGTTCAGCAAACCGATGTTTACAAGCATATTTTAACAAAATAATTCCAGTTTGTCAAGAAACAATGCATAGGAAAAAGAAAAAACTTTACCCAAAGCACATGCCTTCCCACACAATTTCTCTTTATGTAGACAATGAATTAAAATCAATTCTTGTCGCTGGCGGAAACCTCTATTTTTTGAAACGTCATGGAGTTGCCATCCTGTGTAAAAGTAATTCTGCCGTTCTCAAAGGTGAAAGGTGCCATGTCTCCGTCTGCTTTAAATACCATCTTATTCAGATCATAGGTGAGCGTCATTTTCTTGCCGTAAACATTCATTTCCGCGGTTCCGTCGTCTTTCAGTTCAAGAGTAGCCACAAACCCCATCTGACTGAGGCCTTGAATGGTCTGCTCGTTGACGGAATTGTCTTCGGTAGTCATGGAAATCAGTTCATAGGTTCCCACTACATCTTCTTTCTTCAATCCACTGCATGCCGTCAGCGCCAGCAGAAGTACACACATTAGCACCGTGCAGCTTATCTTCTTCCATTGGTTCATCTTCATGTAAAAAACTCCTTTGCTTTTGGATTATGTTTTTATTATATCATTCCGCATCGGACAAATCAAGTATGATTCCCTATTCTTCTTATGCTTCTTCGCGATTTTTAGTCAAATTTACTATTTTGATTCGTACAACACTTGAAATGCGCATGACTCCGTGATATAATGACAGTAATCAGCCAAAAAGGGAGTTTTTTGCAATGAAAAGTCAATTTCTCATTTGGGCAGAGCAGAACGGCTGGCACATTGCCTATGAGGGCTTCGGACGAACATTATCCCCCGACGTTGCGCGGCGATATCCTCATTTTCCCCGCGCATACGCCGACTTCATTGACGGACTTGCCCAATGTGTCGCGCCGGATGAAACCGCGTGGTTTCTGACCGCCGACAATTTTGAGCCGAAACCGGAAGATCAATTCCGCTGGAACGAATGTGAACGGATCAGTCTGGATGCCGCTGACGGCGACGAGGATATCATCCAAGAGGTAACGGCTTTCTGGGACAACCACCTTCCGATTTTAATGAATGTAGCAAGCGGATATGAATATTACGCTTATCGCATGGATGACGGCAAAATCGTCATGGGATACGAGCCGGAATTTGAAGAATCCGCGGAGGTCGTCGCGGATTCCTTTGAAGATTTTCTGAATAAAATCATAAACGGGAACATATAAGCCAAAAAAGTACTTGCATTATGGAAAACAATTTGCTATACTAAGGAACTATGCAGAAATAATTGATACATT
>CAMHAV010000022.1 GCA_946182865.1 uncultured Clostridia bacterium | reverse complement strand
TATCTGCGTCATAATTTTTTCAATTTGTGCAATTTTTTCAATTGCTTTTTGTCTTAGAAATGTCCTATTTTAGGCAATATCGGCCGATTGTGTCCCCCTGACCCGAAAAAAAGTGGAATCAAGCCGTCAATTTGCACAGTATTTTCTCAACAAAAAAAGCGCCCCCTCGCACCAAAATCCAAGGGGAACGCTTTTCGCTGCCGTCATAGCCTTATCATACCATTATAATAAAAATGATCAACTGTTTTTGTCAACCTGCTTGAAAGTTTTGAGGTTGCCGCTCTTGAGGCTTCTCTTGGCCAGCTCGGCATACACATCTTCGAGCGGGATGCCGCGCTTGACCATCAGCACCATTAGGTGATACATCAGGTCGCTGATTTCGCCCACCAGGTCGCTGTCGCTGTCATTCTTGGCGGCGATGATCGTCTCGCTGCACTCCTCGCCCACCTTCTTGAGAATCTTGTCGAGTCCCGTGTCGAGCAGATAGCAGGTGTAGGATTTCTCCTGCGGATGATCCCTGCGCTCGATCACGGTGTCATACAGGTCGCGCAATACGTCGTTGCTTTCGTTTTGGTTCATTGGAATATGTCTCTCCTTCAAAAATTTATTAAAATAAAAACTTCAATTCTCCTCTGTTTCTTCCGGCTCATCCAGATAGGCTTCCGCTTCCGCTGCGGTGAGGTGGAAAGCCGCCATCACCAGCTCCAATATCTGCTGCTCAGAATAATGAAACTCGCGTAGCGCGCGAATCATGTCCTGAATGCTCTCTGCGCGGGCTTCCTCACGTATTTCGTCTACCGCGAAACGCGCATCAGCTTTCCCTTTTTCATTGGATTGCTCCATATAGACTTCCGCTTCCGCTGCGGTGAGATTGAACTCCGCCATGACCATCTCCAATATCTGCTGCTCAGAATGATGCAGCTTGCGCATTGCGCGAACCAATCCCTGAATGCCCTCTGCACGGGCTTCCTCACGTATTTCATCTACCGCGAAACGCATATCAATTCTCCCTTTCTCATTGGTTTTGTTTTTCATCTCCATGCCTGTAAACACCATTACCACATCGGCGGCGCTTTTCTCCATGTCGGCAAAGCGATCATCTGTGTGCAACAGAGTCCGCAGCCGCTGCCTGTCCCCCGCGTACTTCACCGCCAGCATGACTTCCCGCAGTTCGGAGCACAGCTTGTGCGCTTCGTCCTCCGTCAGATGCGCCGGAGCAATCAGATTGAGCCTGTAATCCGCCACCAGACGCATCACGCGTTCATCCTGGACCGACATCATCTCATGCAGCGACAGCGGCGCGTCCCATTCGTCCGAGCCGAAATAGACCACCAGCGTGATAACAGGCGTCAGTTTGTCGTCTTTATGGAATCCCGAAAGGTATTCCCCGCTGTCGTCGCCCTGCTGCCTGCTTTTTTTCCGCGCTTTCCTGCGCTGCCCTATCTGCTGGGAATATTGCATCGCGTCATACAGCATATTGCGCACCGGCATGGCGTAGTGAATGTCCGATTGGTTCTCTATGCCGAGCATGAGATACGCGTATTGGTCATCCCGCATACACACCCAGCTCTTAAAAACGTCGCGCGTTTTCTGTTTCGTCTCAGGAAAGCCGTCCATGCCATACGGGAGCACCCGCGCGGCGGTGTCCATTTCACGGAGATTCTCCGGTTTGATCACCTGCTCGCCGTCGTAAATCAGAAAATTAAACGCGTCGGCAAAGACGTCCGGTCGCGACATGAATTCTTTGGTAATCGCGTCTTTGTCCCCCATCGGAACCGCTCCCCTTTCGTGCGCTCTCTTTCATTATTATATTATAGCAATTTTCGCGGCGGGTTGCAACCGCCGCCGCGAAAATTATCAAAAACTTTACGATACGATATATCGCTTTTTACTCGATGCTCAGCACGCCGTCCACGCGCAGCAGCTTGGACGTAACCTGCGCGAGGTGTTCCTTGCTGCTGACCGAGATGGTCGCCGTGATCACCGCGTTGCCGTCTTTTAATTCGTGGGAATTGAGCATACTGATGCTGATATGCATCACGGAAAGCTGTGCGGTGATATCCGCGAGCAATCCGTGGCGGTCGAGGCAGGTCATGCGCAGCGTGGTCTTAAAGACGCGGCTGCCGCTGTTTTCTCCCCACGACACCTTAATCCAGCGTTCGGGATTTTCGCACTGCGCCAGATCGCGCGGCACGTTGGTGCAGCTTCTCTTGTGTACCGATACGCCGTAGCCCCGCGTGATGAATCCGATGATTTCGTCGCCCGGCAACGGATTGCAGCAGCGCGCCATCTTGATCTGGCAGTGCTCGATGCCCTCCACGCGCACGCCGGGGTCGCCCTTGGACGAGCTTTGCGGCTCCTCCTCGAAGCTGCCCAGACTGACCGGCTCGCTCGGCTTGACGATGAGTCGGTCATAATCCTCGCGGATGCGCGGCATCAACCGTGTCATCACAATGCCGCCGTAACCGATCGCCGCAAAGAAGTCGTCCACCGAGTCCATATGGGATTTGCGCGCCTGTTCCTCCAAAAACTCTTCGGCTTTGTCGTCGGGCATGGTCAGTCCCGCGCGCTTCATTTCCCGCTCATATTCCGCGCGTCCCTCCGCGATATTCTCCGCGCGGCGCTCGTTCTTGAACCACGCGCGAATCTTGCTCTTGGCCTGGCTGGTCTTGGCCATATTCAGCCAGTCGCGGCTGGGACCGTTGACAATCTCCTTGGTGGTCTGAATCTCTACCACATTACCGGTGTGCAGCGTCGTATTGATGGGAACAATGCGTCCGTCGATCTTCGCGCCGATCATGCGGTTGCCCACCGCGCTGTGAATGGCGTAGGCAAAGTCGATGACCGTCGCGCCGACCGGCAGAATCTTGAGGTCGCCTCTCGGCGTGAGCACATAGATTTCCTCCGGCATCAGATCATCCTTGATGAGGGTGATGACGTCGCTGCCGCTCTCCATCTGTTCCTCAATCATCTGGCGAATCCATGTCACCGCGTTTTCAAACACGACCTTGCCGCCTTCCGCCGCTTCCCCTGTTTTATATTTCCAGTGCGCCGCCACACCGAATTCCGCCGTGCGGTGCATCTCCTTGGTGCGAATCTGCACCTCAAAGGGAACGGCATTCTCGTCGGGGTCGTCGCTCTTGCGCATCACGGTGGTGTGCAGCGATTGATAGCCGTTGGGCTTGGGCATGGTGATATAATCCTTGAAGCGTCCCGGTACCATGGTGTAATTGGTATGAATCAAACCCAACACCGAATAACAGTCCGCCACGGTGTCCACAATGACGCGCACCGCGTAAACGTCATAGATATCCTCAAAGCTCTTGCCCTGCATGATCATCTTGTGATAAATGCCGTTGACCGATTTCACGCGCCCCGACACGATCACATTGGGGATATGCTGCACCAGCTTTTTCTTTATCTCGTCCTTGATGCTCTCCAAAAACGCCTGCCGGTTGAACTGCTGCTCCGACAAGCGGTTGCAGATCTGCTTGTAGCCTACCGGGTCAAGGTAGCGCAGCGACAGATCCTCCAGTTCCTCCTTGACCTGACGGATGCCCATTCTGTGCGCCAGCGGCGCGTAAATCTCCATCGTTTCCCGCGCAATATCCCGCTGCTTCTGGGGGTACATTGCGCTGAGCGTGCGCATGTTGTTCAGACGGTCCGCCAGCTTAATGATCAGAACACGGATATCTTTATTGGTGGCAAAGAGCATGCGGCGCACATTCTCCGACTGGTGTTCTTCCTTGGTCTTGAAGCCCATTTTGCTCAGCTTGGTCAGACCGTCAATGATACCCGCAATCGTGCTGCCGAAGTTCTTTTCGATATCCTCCAGCGTCACGGGGGTATCTTCCACCACATCGTGCAGGAGGGCCGCCACCACACTGTCAGTATCCATTCCCAGCGATACCAGAATATCCGCCACCGAAATGGGGTGGACGATATAAGGCTCGCCGGATTTGCGCGTCTGCCCCGCGTGTGCCTTGCTGGCGAAGAAATAGGCTTTCTCAATCGCCGCCATGTCGTATTCCTTGCCGCTGGCCACAATATTTTTCACTAATACGTCATACGTGCAGTACGACTCTACCACATTATCCGTAAAATCGCGTTCATTCTCGCCTGTCATCACGTTTTTCTTCATTTCGTCTGCCATATGGTTTTCCCTCCTCCGTCAATCACTTTCTTCCTAATATATATACGTTTATTTCAGTTCTTGTGTTCCTCAAAAATCAAGCGTTAATGTATCCCACTCTCTGTGCGGTGGGTGTATTTTCCAGCGCGATCTTGCCGTCTTTTGCATTATGCGCGGACGGTTCTATTTTCAGCACAAAGCCGTCGTTTCCCATATGGAGCAGTCCGCCTTCGGTCAGAATCCGCAGGGATGTCAGGAGTTTCGCGTACCCCACACCCGCGCGTTTCATCCGGCAGCCCAGCACATCCTCGCCGCCGCGGTAGCCCTCCGCCGCCATGCGGTAGATCACGCCTACCTCCTTGCGGGTGGGCCGGAGCTGCGAGAGCTGCTGCTCTTCCATCGGTTCGCCGCGCATGAGTTTTTCAAACAACTGCCTGCCGCCGTGAATCTCGTCAAAATGTGTCTCGGACAGCCGCATGTCCCGCACCACCAGCGTCAGGCTTTCCTGTCCGCGATAGACGGATTTGTCCAGCGTCACCGCGATATCCACCACGTCGCCGGGAACATAGGGAAAGTCCTCGTTCAGCGTGGAAAATTTCATGGCCGTAATCGTGGCTTCGCCGCGCCGCATCGTGATTTTCTGGTGCTTGCCTCCGCCCGCACCGAATATGTCGATAATCTTCATTCCCATGACCGCCACCACAGGCGTGGGATTCTCCGCGCCGAACGGCTCCAGAAGCTGCGCCGCGTCACACAGATCCAGCGTCAGCAGGGACGGCGGAAGCTGGCAGTCGATCTTCAGCTCGGGGGCGGGCATTTGCGGAAATTCGCGCGCCGCATATTCGTTGATGGCACGGCGAAACGCGTCGATATCCCCGGTGCTGAGGCTGATGCCGGCCGCAAGCGTATGTCCGCCGAATCCGGTAAGCGTGTCGGAACAGGCGGCAATCGCGTCATATAAGGAAAAGCCCTCAATGCTGCGCCCCGAACCCTTGGCGCTCTCCCCATCATAGGACAGGATAAAGCACGGCTTGCCGTATCTCTCACAGATACGCGAGGCAAAAATGCCGATCACGCCGCGGTTCCATCTTTCTCCCGCAATCACGATCACGCGGTCATACAGCAGCGACTCGTTTTTCTCCAGCATCTCCCCCACATCGCGGTTGATGATCTGCTCGATGGCCTGCCGCTCCTTGTTCTCATCGGTAAGCTGCTGCGCGAGCCGATCAGTTTCTTCCATATCCTCCGAAATCAGCAACCTCACCGCGCGTTCCGCGGTACCCAACCGTCCCGCCGCGTTAAGACGGGGCGCGATGATAAAGGCAATGGAGGTAGATGTGACGGTCTTTCCGGTGAGTCCCGCTAAATCCATGAGGGTTTTGAGTCCCGGCCGTTCCGTCCGCTCGATCAGCGGCAGTCCCAGCCGCACCAGACGGCGGTTCTCTCCCGTCAGGCTCACCACGTCCGCCACGGTGCCGAGCGCCACCAGATCGCCGCAGTTTTCCAGCACGGAAAGGCTGTCTCCTTCCAGTGCGCAAACCAGCTTGAACGCCACCCCTACGCCGGCGTATTCGCGGAAGGGACATCCGCTGTCCCGACGGTGGGGATTGACCACCGCCACCGCGTCGGGAAGCTGCTCCCCCTCGTGGTGGTGGTCGGTCACGATGACCTCCATGCCGAGTTCGTTCGCGTGCGCCACTTCATTGACAGCCGCTATGCCGTTATCCACCGTCACAATCAGCGAAATCCCCTGCTCGTGCAGTCTGTCAATTGCGCCGCAATTGAGCCCGTAGCCCTCGGTATCGCGGTGGGGTATATAATAGGTGACATTCGCGCCCACCGATTCCAGATAGGAATACAGCAGCGCGGTGGAGGTAATGCCGTCCACATCGTAATCGCCGTACACGGCAATGCTCTCAAATCGGTCGATGGCCTTTCTCAGCCGCTCCACTGCCTTATCCATATCAATAATGGCAAAGGGATCGATGAATTCCGCGAAGTCATCATCAATCCCCAGCATATCTTTTATTTCTTCATCAGAGCAAAATCCGCGCGAGGAAAGAAGGTGCGCAGTGAACCCGTCAATTCCGAATCGCCCGGCGATGCTTCGCGACAGCGCCTTATCCGATTTTGCCATCTGCCACCTGCGAAACGACATGGGACTCACCTCCTGAAAATACCGGCGCGGGGCTGCCCGTCCGACCCCCAAAAAACGCCCGATTACAAACTAATAGGATAAATATTATGTTATCATATTTATTCTATTTTTTCAAGATGTTTTTTTACAAAAAAGACATATTTATTTTAATAAACAAAATAAATCATCCCCTTAAAAAGCCAAAAGGCTTTTAAGGGGATAATCGCATAATTCTTTCTATTAAAGATGACTGTCAAACATCGACTTATTTTTAAATATCGTCTCATAAGCCGCGCAGATTTTGTCCGACAGGCAGACAATGGCGGCTTCCCGGCACCGCGGCAGTCGGGTCAGAGTCAGCGGCCACATGTGGCTGACAATGATATTTTCCTCTTTCGTGTTGAGGGTAAAACGTTCTTTCGCGTTTTTCAGCGCGTCCACAGGATGCCGGAAACCGTGCAGCCGCTTGTGCGCTGAGCGGTCATGCCAGTCATAAAGGTAAAAATCATGCAGGAATGCGCCCATCACCAGACTCCTGCGGTCAGCGTGCAGATGCACGACCTTATTGAGCACATAGCTCATGCACACGACATTCATCACATGCTCATAGGTGGTAATGTGTCCGTGCTGGATGAAAGTTTTCATCCGCTGCGCGTCACGCGTTTCACGCACACCGCGCAGACATTTTTTGATATAA
Source organism: uncultured Clostridia bacterium (assembly GCA_946182865.1). GTDB lineage: Bacteria > Bacillota > Clostridia > Oscillospirales > Acutalibacteraceae > RUG762. The sequence continues at coordinate 22,895 of CAMHAV010000022.1, read as the reverse complement.
TGCCGATCCTGCGCCGACACCCTCATGGTTCTCTCCCCCGTTCTTCCTGTTGGGTTTTATCTTCTGTCAATTCTTATGTCAATGCTTTCTCGCGCTTTCCGCCAAACGGAGCATTACGTCCTTGATACGTGTACGGTTGACCGAATGCGCCCCCTCGTTCCGGAACCGTCTGATTTTTTTGACGGCGCTGACCTGCAGCCCGCTGAGCTTCATATTGGCCTTTTGCAGTTCGTGTTCGATGACGGAATCCTTCATCGCGGAGGACAGCGACAGGGCTTTCACATTGGCCAACTTACCGCTCACGCTGCTCTCCAGCTCGTCGTATTTCTCCGCAATCGCCTGATTGGCGCGGTTCTCAAACGACTTGACCTTGCTGACAAAATCGCTCAGGCTCGACACCGTAAGCGTCAGGTCGGCGGATGCCACACCCACCAGCAGCAGCGCCGCCAGATTCTCCGCCACATCGGGAAGATACTGCATGGGAACGGCAACGTAGGGATGCAGAAAATGCGACACCGCTACCCCTGCCACGCCGAAGAACGTGGAGGCTGGCAGACAGATGTAACCGTTGAGATTCAGCGGCATATTGCTGTAATCCCACCACGAGGCGTGAAACAGCTTTTCGAGCGTATAGGCCGTGCCATATTCCAGCACCGCCGAGCTGACCATGCACAACAGAAACGTGACCCAAATGGTCTTTCCGGTTCCCAGCAGAATAAAAAGCAGCGCACCCGCGCCGTAAATCGGACAAATCGGCCCCATCAGAAAGCCGCGGTTAGACCATTGCTTCTCCCGGATGCTCACCAGCGCGGTTTCATAAATCCAGCCGAAAAAGCTGTAGATGAAAAAGTACAGCACCGCCTGATTGATCGTCAAAATGACCCACTCCAAACTATTATATTCATTGCAATGATACATCACTTCAATGAATTGAATGATACTTATGTGTTAATATTGTATGAACTCAGCCTCGCATCTCGACATTCGCCATACGGATATACCGCCGCAGCGAATATTCCCCGTCGTGCGACTCGCCCGCGAAATTATCCGACATATTACCCAGAGACGTGACGCGGTTCACACCGCACCGCAGCAGCCTCTCCGAAAGGATAGCATCATCTTCCGCGTCGCAGAGCAGTCCCGCCGTCTGCAAATATCCCTTTTGCCGCCGCAGCACCGTCATCATCCGATCGCGCGGCAGTCGTTTGACAAGGCACCTGCCGTAGAGTTCCGACAGTTCCAGTTCGCTGTCCTCCCGCGCGAAAAGGCCGCAGTTCCGTCCCCGGAAAGCACGATTTTCCCCGACCGAAGAATCCCCTGACAAGATCCGCTCCAGCTCGTCATTGTAATCTTTTAGCGTCATCTCGGCTGCGGCGCCGATCTCCGTAATAGGTCGGCCGTCGCGCGCCTCCTGCAAATAAGGCAGGAATATCCGGCAGAAGTCGTAAATTTCCTCCATGCTGTCGGTATCTATATAGATAGTCTGGCATGAGCTGCACAGCAGTTGTTCCGTGCGGATCAGGTGATCGGCCAGCGCCGTGAGTTCCTCCGGCTGGCCCCGCCAATTGCCCGAAAGATAGGCAAAGCTCAGCCGATGGCCCCATTCAATCAGTTTGGCGCCGGGAGCCGCCAGTGAACGTGCCGCGCGGACGGCTGCGTCGCCGCCCCACACCACAATTCCGTCTGCCAGTTCCGCCATTTTCTTCATCGCGGCAATGTCGTCGGACGGCGTGTCAAATACATAGATAAAATCGGCTAGACGCGGCTCGATTTCCACCAGCGTTCGGAGCGCCAGCAGCGTCAGTCCGTTGTCCGCTTGAGGCAGTTTCAGAAGATTGATATTGCCCGTCAGTAACCCTTCCACCACCGTATAGGCCGGCAAAAAGTCCACATTGCCGGCGGATATGTGAAAGAGCGTCCCTAATGGCAGCGGCACGGTTTTCACGCCCGACAGTCCCAGCATGGGTCGGGTATCGCGAGGCAAAAAGAAATCGCGCCCCAGTTCTGTTGCCACCTTATATTCCAGATATTCGCGGCTGAGCAGTTTGACCGAACTGCGCACCTGTTCTCCGAGCGAGGACAGGGATTCCACCCCGAATTGCCGCAGCAGATCGTCAAATTCACCCGCGGCCATGCGCCGACCCAATGTGTCAATCGCGCCGATCACCGTATCCACTGACAACGGCTCGCCCATACGCGTGGCGTTGATGGATTCCTCCAGGCCGTCCAGCAGCGCGGACTGCTCCGAGGACGGGTAGATTGTCCCGTTTGCCAATATCATCGTTCATCATCCCTTTCCGGTCGAATTCATCTAACACTTCCCGCATTGGCCAAAAGTTCCGCTGCGCCTGCCGCACAGGTCTTGATGTCTTTCAGTCCCACTCTGCCGATAATTTCCAGATAGGGCGAGGTGATACCGCAGCCGCACGTCCCGCCGTCATGAAGAACGCCGAGATCGTCGGTCATCACACTCAGAATGGGCGTGGCTCTCACCATAGGCGAGATCAGGTTGACCAGCCCTACCTGTCCGTGGGGCAACGGTTCGAGGGTGTTCACATCGCGGATGATGACGCGGCTGTAGACCGGAACGTGAAAATGATGACGCGGACAGTCGCAGTACAGGATCGGATGCTCCACCGCGCCGTAGAATTCCACAATATCGCTGTCATCTACCGCAAAAACCTTTTTTGCCAGCGCGTAGAATTCCTCCTTGTCCACCGCCTCCCGGTAGAACTGCTTCCAGCCGCCGCCACGCCCTCAAGATCAGGAACATATTGCCCGTTCTTGTATTCGAGCGCATAGGTACGCCCCAGCGACGGCGTAAAGAGCGTCGCCCCGAACGCGGTCTTGGTCACGGCGGTGTGATTGTCGCGGTGAGGACGGTAGCCAAACACCACATAATGACAGGGGACAGACGAAAAGAGCCGTCTGCGGCGAACCACTTTCCACACCATCGGCGCACCGTTCATCAGGTCGCCGCAGGTAAACCCGATGCGGCTGAACCTGCCGCCCGTTCCGGAGGAAGTTGCCTTAATCAGCATCCGGCGGGGCGGCACAGAATACAGTTCATGGTGCTTGAAAAGCAGCGTCGGCAAAAAAGGCAGCCGCGCGATATCTTCATATTCCCGCAGATCGTATGGCGAAAAGCCCTTTGCGTCGAGAATCGCGCGATAAGAAACGTTGCGGGCATACGCAAAGGCGCAGTTTTCCCGCACCGCCGCGAGAAACAGATCATTCGTCCCCTCTGTGTCATAGGGATTTTTCCAGTGAAAAAGCTTGCTTGTGTGGCTCATATCCTATTCCTCATCATCCTGCCCCTGGTTCATGTCCTTATCATCCAGTCCCAAATCTTTCATGCAGTTTTTTGCTATGTTCTCGCCGAAGCTGCTGTAAAATCGCGTGGTTACCCCCATCAGAATGCCAAGAATCATCAAAATGATGATTAGTACCAATGCGTAACTGCCCATTTTATGATCCTCCGTTTTCCCAGATATTCCAAAGACCGTTTTTGTCAATACACTCCCGGATATCCCCCGCCAGCCGTTCTTTCAGCTCCCGTCCGTCAGCCCATCGGAAAGCCAGATGTTCCTCGGAAATGCGCACTTTGCCGCAATCCTCGCAACGGCAGAGGTATGTCATCACCACAACCTCATAATGCAGGTCGGGCTTCACGCCCGAAGCGAACAGCAGTCTGTCGGCGGTCACATCCAGCCCTGCCTCCTCCCGCAGTTCGCGGATAAGCGTCTGCTCCGGTGTTTCTCCGAATTCCAGCGTGCCGCCGGGAAATTCCCACCATGCCACACCTTCCCGCTCCATCTTGTCACGACGCTGGAGAATCAGCGCCTTGCCGTCCTCATTCAGCACAATGCCCTTGACCGCGACAAAGATGCGATTGGGTTCATTTTCGTCGCCCTTCGCCTGGGGAAGATTCTCATTCCAATCCAGCACCCGCGCATCTTTCAAGCGGGCCGCTATGATCTCGGCGGCTCCGTTGAGCCAGCTTTGGCATTGATTCAGAATGATCGCGTCACTCGAAAGGACGTTTTCTTTGCCCCAGAGCTGTCTGTCCACATCCGGCAAAAGCTGAATATCGCAGGAAAAGGCGCGTTTTTCAAAGCATTCCGCTATCAGTGTTTTCAGCCGTCCCGTGTTGGAGACAGGCGCATCCAGAAGGATGACCGCCTCACCGGCACCGACTGCTTCCAGATAATCCCCCAGCAGTTCCACCGCCGAGCGTGTGTGTGCGATGAGCCGATAGCTGCCGCGCATGGCCGCCAGATCCCGCACCGTGCCATCCATGCAGCGGTAGAGCGTAGTGCCGGACAGCGCGGTTTCCAGCGTGATGATCACATTCAGTCCGTCAATCCACACCTGCCCGCCGTTCACGCCGCCTGTGACGCGCTTCTTCACCCGCGCTGTCACGTCAGCCGTCGGCGTTGCGGCCCGCACCACCGCCAATCGCTGCCGTTCGGTGAGCTGGTAATGATCCCCCACCAGCCGCGACACGCTTTTGATGGGATATCCCCGGTCGAGCATCACCTGCAAATCGGACTGTGCACGCCGCAGCAACGGCCATTTGTCCGCGGCAAAATCCCGCTCGTCCGACGGCACAAAACCGCGCCTGATCTCCTGTCCCAATGTCAATCTCCCTCTTTCCTCAAAAATAAAAGGGAGCATGCCAACACCTTGTTGACAAGCTCCCTTCATGTCTTTCCGACGGCAAGGCCGCCCGAAAGGAATTTCTTACTTTATTGTATTGAACACTGCGCAATTGGTTCCGAAAAAACACACAGAGAGTTCCTCTGACTGATGTTAGACTGAATCAGTTGTCCAGATCAAATTCCAGCTTCTCGCCACAGTTCGGGCACTCCATCTCACCGACGTTGATGAGATCTTCGTCGAGGCAGATGGTATCGCCGCAGGTCGGGCAGGTAACCTCATAATAAAGCTCGTCTTTTGTTTTCTTGGTGGTCTTCTTTTCCGGCTTTTTCTCCACCTTGCCGACGTTGTCAGACTCGTAGAGATCCTTCTCGATCGCGCCGAGGTCCTCGTCAACTTCGTCAAGCTGCTGCTGGAACTCCTCGAAGCCTTCCTCGAGATTTTCCATGTCAAGCACGATGTCCTCCAAAAGCTCCATCAAGGACTTAATGACCTTAGTGTCTTTCTTGTCGTCGTTCAGGTTAAGACCTTCCACCAACCCCTTGATATAAGCAAGCTTTTCCAACTTATTCATATAAATCTACCCTCTCTGTAATTAATTTATCAAAAACCAAATTGCTGACAGCACTCTGGATTACGCGCGTTCCATGTAAAGACCGGTTCTGGTGTCGATGCGGATCATATCGCCTTCCTCAATAAAAAGCGGCACCTTGATTTCCGCGCCGGTTTCCAGCTCGGCGGGCTTGGTCGCGTTGGTAGCGGTATCGCCCTTGAAGCCGGGATCGGTCTTGGTGACCTTCAGCTCCACGAAATTCGGAGGCTCTACACCGAACACGTTGCCCTTGTAGGACAGCACCTTGCAGGTCATGTTTTCGGTAACGAACTTGAAATTATCGCCGAGTGTGCTCTCGTTGATGGGGAGCTGCTCATAGGTTTCGGGATCCATAAAGTAATACAGACCGCCGTCCTCGTAAAGATACTGCATATCCTTGCGCTCGACAAACGCGGTGGGGAACTTGGCGGACGGATTGAACGTGGTTTCCGTCACTGCACCCGTAATGACATTGCGCAGCTTGGTGCGCACGAATGCCGCGCCCTTGCCCGGCTTGACATGCTGAAACTCAATAATAGAATAAACAGCGCCGTCCATCTCGAAAGTAACGCCGTTTCTGAAATCTCCTGCTACGATCATCTGGTATAACCTCCATGAAATAACTTACCGCTTAGTATTATAATACAAAACAATTTTAATTTCAAGTGATTTTTTACATTCTTTTTTGAAAAAGGTATTTTTTTGTATGTTTTGCCGTCAAAAAACGGACGTTTTGATTTGTGAAAAATATAACAACTCGGATTTTTTATTACTTTCGCACAAATATTTCGTTTATTTCACGCGATAAAGCCCGAATTTTTATGCATTGTCACGAAATTTTCGATTTATGCATATTCACAACAAGAAACAGCGCTTACAGCTCGATAAAGCCCCTGTCCAGATCGGCCAGATTGACCGCGCCGTCCGCCGTTTTGTACATCATGTTTTCGATTCTTACACCGTATTTGCCGGGGATATAGATGCCCGGCTCCACCGTAATGACCGAACCCACCGGGATTTTGCCGCCGCGGGAGGATACCGACGGGAATTCATGGATTTCCAGACCCACACCGTGTCCCGTGCCATGACCGAAATACGGGCCGTAGCCTTCCGCTGTGATCAGGTCACGCGCCGCCGCGTCGCACTGCGCGAGGTCGTCGCCGCCCTCAAAGAGGTAATCCATCGCCGCCTGCTGCGCCCGCAGCACGATGTCGTAGATTTTGCGCTGTTCGTCGCTCACCTTGCCGTAAGCCACCGTGCGGGTCATATCGGAATGATAGCCGCCTACCACGCAGCCCACGTCAAAGGTGATCAGATCGCCTTTTTTGATTCTGCGCTGGCTGGGCACCGCGTGCGGCATGGAGCCGTTTTCGCCCGACGCGACGATGGAATCAAAGGCCAGACGCTCCGCTCCCAGCCGACGCGCATAGAACTCAAATTCAAACGCCAGCTCCTGCTCTGTGACACCCTCACGCACCAGAGTGTAAACATGCTCCAGCGTCTTCTCCGCGATGGTCTGCGCCGCTTTCATACAGGCGATTTCTTCCTCATCCTTGTGAACGCGGAGAGAAGCGATCAGGCTGTCGAGGTCGCCTTCTTCGCTGAGAAAAGCAGGCTCGAAGATGTCCGACATCTGTGTGTACTGGGAGAGCGTCATTCTCTCCGACTCGACCAGAAGGTTTTTCGCGCCGATTTTGCGCACCACATCCCCGCCGAGCCGCTTCATGGTGTCGCTGTTGTACTCGATGACCTCGCACCAGTCAATCGCCTTGCTCGCCGCCTCGGTATAGCGGGAGTCGGTGATGTAAGCGCAGCCGTTTTTGCTCACCACAAAATAGCCGTTGTCGCAGTTGAAACCGGTGAGATATTTGCTGTTGATCTGGGAAATGACCAGCGCGCCGTCGTATTCTTCCGGAATGATACTGATGAGCGCATTGGTGCGCTGCTGAAATTTGTTTGCCATAAGAAAAAACCTCTTTCTGTTAATCTATCAATGCCGCGAGCGCCTGCACGCCCAGCAGGTAGCTGTTTGTGCCGAAGCCGCAGATCTGGCCGACGCACACGGGCGAAATCACCGAATGATGGCGGAATTCCTCGCGCGCGTGGATGTTGGACATATGGACTTCCACAAAGAGCAGCGGCTTGACGGCGGCAATCGCGTCGCGCAGGGCATAGCTGTAATGCGTCCATGCGCCGGCGTTGATGACCACGCCCGCATATTCACCCTTCGCGCTGTGAATCTTATCGAGAATCACGCCCTCGTGGTTGCTCTGGAGAAAATCCGCCTCCAGCCCCAGCGACTCCGCGTATTGTTTGATTTTGCCGCAGATGGTGTCGAGCGTTTCCGTGCCGTAAACCCCCGGCTCACGCACGCCGACCATATTGAGGTTGGGGCCGTTTATGATTAAGATTTTTTTCATATGGTTTGATTCGCTTCCTTATTGCTCAAAATGAATGCATCAGTTAAAGAAATTAACGGTTAAATGAGTTTAACGGTTATAGGGAACATCGCCCAATTCCACCGGGTCGGGATTGCGGAGAATCCATTCGACGGCCGCTTTTGCAATTTCGTCAAAAACGCCCTCGTCGCTGTACGGGGACACCTTTCTGATCGTTTTCAATATTTCCTCGTCCGCCGCCCTGCCGGTTGCCATCAGCGCCGCCAATTGGTCACGCATGGCGCGGTAATCCGCGTCCCAGTTCATGCCGCCGTTGTCGAGAATCTCGTGACTGAGCCGCCCCGCAATGCGAATGACTTCGCCCTGCACAAATTTCGCCCTGCCGCTGCCCGGCACCAGCAAGTCCCAGAGTTCGTTGTACTGCTGCACCCACGTCTTACCCCGAACGGCAATCGGCGCGCTGCCGTCATACTTCTGCTTGCGCGGCACGGGCGGCACATCGTATATGCGGTACAATTCCTGCAAGGCCGCGTCCGCCTCATCAAGATAGTCGGGATTAAAACTGTCGCGGTAGAACTCAAACTGCTCACCGATTCTCGTGACCTGCGCTTTCATATCATCGGTCATAGGAATTCCCGCGTCAAGCAGAATCCGCGACAGCTCCGCCATCTGGGGGATGTTGGCATTCTCACAACGAGAGAGCGCTTCTTCCAGCGCGTTGTAATGGGAATAGCCGCCTGTCATATGTACATCCGCACCCAGACGGAGCAGTTCTTTCACGCTCTCGATACGGTAATACATCGCGGCATAAATCAAAGCCGTGGGACAGCTGTCTTTCTGAAAATTGACGTCCGCGCCGAGCGACACCAGTAATGCGATATTCTCGGGCTTGCTCATCGCCGCCTCGGTCAATGCGGTGCGTCCATATAGATTGGCATAATGGATATCCGCGCCGTATTCGGTGACGAGCCATCGAATGACTTCTTCCGGCAGATTGGGATTCATGAGAGCGGATTCCTTGTAGTAGCTGTTACAATAGGCATTCGGCTCGCATTTTTTCAAAGCTGCCTTGATTTTTTCGACGTCGCCGCCGGCAACAATTTCATCAAAATCCTTGGGTAATGTTTTCCTCAGTTTTGCCATGACAACTATACTTCCTTTCTTCCTCCGACTCTCCGCTTTTCACTCTTTATTTAATCGCGTCATAATAGTTTTTCATCGTCTTTGCGTCGTCGGTCTGCGTTCCCGCCGACTCGCAGATCACAGTCGGACTCATATCCCGCTTGACCAATTCCTCCATCAGCGGCTCAAACTGAGGGCCGTACATCTCATCCGCAAATGTCAGGTGCTTCTTTTCGCCGCCCGCGGTGTATTCGATTTTGGAAAAATGGATGTGCATATGGCGCAGACGGTCTATGCCCAATGTATTCTCAATTTCATTCAGCGCCCTGCCGTAATCCATCTGCCCCTGCAGGCGGCTGTTGAGATGACCGAAATCCACACAAGGCAGAATTCGTTCATCCAGCGTGCAGAAGTCCAGCACCTCCGTGAGATTGCCCAACTGGTTGATCTTGCCCATGACCTCCGGGCAGATATGAATATGCCCCAGCCCCTGCTCGTCAAGGTGCCGCTGCGCCGCCGCCAGTGTTTCCTTGGCGAGCGCCGTGGCTTCCTCGCGGGACTTCTTGCCCAGACCGCCGGGATGCACCACAATGCGGTCGGCTCCCATCCAGTCGGCCGCCTGCGCGCTCTCAAATATGTAGCGAATCGAGTTGAGCCGCTTTTCCTCCTCGGGAGAAGCAAGCGATATAAAATAAGGCGCGTGAATCGACAGTTTGATGCCGCATTCCTCCGCCTTTTGTTTGAAAAGACGCGCCTTGGGTTCCTTGACCATCACGCCGCGACCGCACTGGTACTCAAAAGCGGTCAGACCGTTCGCCGCAATCCATTCGATCAGCTTTTCGGTCGATTTGATCTTTTCGGCGGCAGACCGTTCACATGCGCCCGCCGGCCCGAATTTTGCGTCAGACATAGGCTGCGTTCCCTCCTTAATCCTTCCAGAATGCCATGATAAAGCGCTCACATGCGCGTTTAATACGGAAGCCGATGTGTTCCTCCATGAGATACGGCACCGTCATCACCGTGCAGGCGCCCAGCAGATTGCCGCCCAATATGTCGGTGAAAATCTGATCGCCCACCACGGCCGCTTCCCTCGGCGCAACGCCCAGCCGCTGACAGGCACGGCGGAAGCCCACGGGCAGCGGCTTCTTGGCAGAACCTTCAAACTCCAGCCCGACAAGCTCGGAAAAAGTCCGCACCCGCTGACCGTTGTTGTTGGACACCACCATCAGCGCAAAGCCATCGGCTTTCATGCGGTCAATCCAATCCTGCACTCCTTCGGCGGGGACAGGATTGTTGTGGGTGGTCATGGTGTTGTCGATATCCAGCAGCAGCGCCTTCACGTCCATTTCCCGCAGCATGGCGGGCGTGATGTCGATCATTTTGTCAATTCGCTTCTTCGGCTTGAAGATAGCCATTTCTCTCACCCGCCTTATTCAAATGCAAAAAGTGCAGGCATACCGAATGCATCCGGCATACCTGCACTTAAATTCGTCAGTTGACCAGCGAATCCGAACAACGTAAGCAATACCCGGATTACTTAAACTTGCGCTTTCTCGCTGCTTCGGACTTCTTCTTACGGCGTACAGAGGGCTTCTCGTAAGCTTCTCTCTTGCGGACTTCCTGAATAATACCCGAACGTGCGCAAGACTTCTTGAAACGTCTGAGCGCGCTGTCAAGAGACTCTTTTTCCTTAACTCTGATTTCAGATGACATGTAACTTCCCCTCCTTCCGCCAAGTCGCAAAGCCACGTTTCTATCGTGACTCTTGTTTATTATACACGAGACTTTTCAAAAAGTCAAGAGTATCGACGAAAAAAAGTGGGAATTTTTTGATATTTTTGCTAATATTGCGAAAATCAGCCCATCATTTGTGAATCAGCGCATTACTTCGCGACGATATTGACCAGTCTGCCGGGCACATAAATCTCCTTGACAATGTTCTTGCCCTCGAGCTGCGCGGCGACGGTCGCGTCGGCTTTAGCGGCAGCAATGGCCTGCTCCTGTGTAGCGTCGGCGGGAATCTGAATGCGCGCTCTGACCTTGCCGGTGATCTGTACGGCGATTTCCACCGTTTCATCCACGCACTTGGCTTCGTCGTACTTCGGCCACGGCTGATAGACGATCATATCGCCAAAGCCCATGTTCTCCCAGATTTCCTCGCAGATATGCGGCGCGAACGGGTCGAGCAGCATGAGGAACACCTTGTATTCTTCACGGGTGACGGAACCGCACTTTTCGATATCGTTGAGCCATGTCATAAGCTGGGCAATGGCGGTGTTGAATTTCAGGGTTTCGATGTCCTCGGTCACCTTTTTGATGGTCTTGTGGACGGTTCCTTCAAATTCAGGGCGGATGCCGCCGTCAACCACCTTTTCCTGGAGGTTGAAAGTTCTGTCGAGGAAACGCTTGCAGCCCTTGATGGAGCTGGACGACCACGGAGCCGCCTTTTCAAAATCGCCCATGAACATCTCATACAGACGCATGGTGTCCGCGCCGTAGGTTTCCACGATTTCGTCGGGGTTGATGACGTTGCCAAGCGACTTGCTCATCTTGACATTGCCCTCGCCCAGAATCATGCCGTGACTGGTTCTCTTGGCGTAAGGCTCCTTGGTGGGAACCGCGCCGATATCATAGAGGAACTTGTGCCAGAAACGGCTGTAGAGCAAGTGAAGGGTGGTATGCTCCATGCCGCCGTTGTACCAGTCCACAGGGGTCCAGTATTCCAGCGCCTCCTTGGAGGCCAGCTCTTTGTCATTGTGCGGGTCAGTATAGCGCAGGAAGTACCACGACGAACCTGCCCACTGGGGCATGGTGTCGGTTTCGCGCTTAGCGGGAGCGCCGCAGCAGGGACAGGTGGTGTTCACCCAGTCGGTCATCGCCGCCAGCGGGGACTCGCCGTTGTCGGTGGGTTCATAGGACTCCACATCGGGGAGCAGCAAGGGAAGCTGGTCTTCGGGAATCGCCACGGGGCCGCACTTATCGCAGTGTACGATCGGAATAGGTTCGCCCCAGTAACGCTGACGGGAGAAAACCCAGTCGCGCAGCTTGTAATTGACCTTGGCGTGACCGATGCCCTTTTCGGTGAGGAATTCGATCATCTTTGCCTTGGCGTCCTCCACGCTCAGACCGTCAAGGAAACCGGAATTGGTGAGAATGCCGGTGGCGCAGTCGGTGAAAGCTTCCTTCTGCACATCCTCGCCGCCCTTGACGACCTCAATGATGGGCAGGTCAAACTTCTTGGCAAATTCCCAGTCGCGCGTATCGTGCGCCGGCACCGCCATGATCGCGCCGGTGCCGTAGGAAACCAGTACATAATCGGAAATAAAGATCGGAATTTCGGTGTTGTTGACCGGATTAATGGCTTTCACGCCGTCGAGACGAACGCCCGTCTTGTCCTTGGCGACCTCGGTGCGCTCAAAGTCGGACTTCTTGGAAGCGGCAAGCTGATAGGCGCGCACTTCGTCGATGTTCTTGAGGCTGTCCGCCCACTTTTCAATCAGCGGATGTTCCGGAGAAATGACCATATAAGTCGCGCCGAACAGGGTATCGCAGCGGGTGGTATAAACTGTGAGGGTATCGCCCAGTGTGGTGGTGAAATCCACCTCCGCGCCCGTAGAACGGCCGATCCAGTTCTTTTGCTGCACCTTGACGCGGTCGATGTAATCCAGCTCGTCGATATCGTCGATCAGACGCTGGGCGTACTTGGTGATGGCGAGCATCCACTGGCTCTTGACCTTGTGAACCACTTCGCTGCCGCAGCGTTCGCACACGCCGCCGACCACTTCCTCGTTGGCGAGAACGCACTTGCAGCCGGTACACCAGTTGACCGACATTTCTTTCTTGTAGGCCAGCCCGTTTTTAAAGAGCTGGAGGAAGATCCACTGTGTCCACTTGTAATAGGAAGGGTCGGTGGTGTTGACCTCGCGCTTCCAGTCAAAGGACAGACCGAGGCTTTTGAGCTGGCTTCTGAAGCGATCGACATTGTTCTTGGTCACGATCGCGGGGTGAATGTGATTCTTGATGGCAAAATTTTCGGTGGGCAGGCCGAACGCGTCCCAGCCCATCGGATAAAGCACATTGTAGCCTTCCAGACGGCGTTTGCGGGCGACGATATCCAACGCGGTGTAAGAACGGGGGTGTCCCACATGCAGACCCGCGCCCGACGGATAGGGGAACTCTACCAGCGCGTAAAACTTGGGCTTGGAGTGGTCGATCTCCGCGTGGAAGCAATCGGCTTCCTCCCACTTCTGCTGCCATTTTTTCTCAATGGCACTAAAATCGTATTTCATGTTTCTGTCATTCCTTCACTGTAAAATTAAAGCTGCATTTTTTGAAAATGACGGTATTATTAATAATTTACCGCAAATTGTCAGTTTTGTCAATGAAAATATGATAAATTCCTGCCGTTGCCGGTATAAAATCATCTGTTGTGTTCCGCAAGCATATCCGCCAGCATTTGCGCAGGGGTTTCATAATCGGAAGGGTAATACAAATCACCGTCGTCCGGTCGGAGTTCCGCTTTTTCTCCGTATTCCATGCCCAGACAGTCATATTCATCTCCACGCATGGAAAAAACGCTCATATAGTAGCCGTCGGGAAGCAAAAACACTGTCTCGCTCATGCCACACCAATACGGACCGGTAATCAACCAATACGGATAGATTTTCTTCATTTTCTCTATCATATACCGTTTGGATGACGTCAATAAATCACCGGATTGACGCAGATCGTCCCACGTCACCTCTTGTTTTTCCCTCACAAGGTATTCCTCCCGCAGTATTCCGTAAAAGGCCCGATCGTTGACGCCCTGATTATTCCAGCCCGACTGCCGCAGGGTGCCTTCGTACTGCATGCCGCATTTGACCATGACTCTGCCGGAATTCGGGTTGTTGACATCATGACAGGCTTCCACGCGGTTGACACCCACCTGCTCAAAGAAAAACCGTATCACGGCCGCCAATGCTTCCGGCATAATGCCCTGTCCCCACCATCTGCTCCCCATACAGTAACCGATGTGCGCCAGCCGCACGTCCTCTTTGATATGCACGGCGCCAATGCTGCCGATGGGCTGCCCGATTTCTTTCAGTTCAATAAACCATTCATAAAAATTGTCGTTACCATATTCTCCGCACAAAAAGGCGATACGGTAGTCTGCCTCATCCATGTGAGTGTAAGTCGGCCACGTCATGAACTTCGTCACCTTGTCATCACTCGCCCAATTGGCAAACATAGCCGGAGCGTCCTCCGGGCAGGCTTTTCTCAGAATCAGCCGCTCGGTTTCCAGCGTCACGGTTCCTAAATGCCTCATAATCATTCCTCCTATAATATTATTTCAAGCCCGCAGGGCTTCCATTATTCCGAATTCCGCATTAAAAAAGGCGGCTGCCCTTTTCGTACTGCAAGGGTCAACCGCCGCTGAACGCAGATCATTTTGTCAATGCCGTCAGTCAAAATCAAGCGCCAGCTTTTCGCCGTCCTTCCACAGTCTTTCCAGATCGTAGAATTCTCTGGCTTCTTCGCTGAATACGTGAACCACCACACTGCCATAATCCATGACAATCCATGAATTCGTGCCGTGTCCCTCGATATGACCGGGGTTGATGTCTTCCTGCTTGAGCTTGAATTCCACCTCGTCGGCCAGCGCCTTGACATGGGTGGAGCTGCCGCCGGTAGCGATAACAAAATAATCCGCAAGCGATGTTACCTCGCGAACGTAAATCACAGACAAATCCTGTGCCAGCTTATCGCTGAGTATTTTAGCGCACTGGAGCGCCATTTCTTTTGAATCCATGTAGGAATCTCCTTTCAAACCAAATCAACATACTTCTTTACTTTTTCTCAGGCAATTGGGGCAAGGACCCCATATCCATTGCCTGTAATGTCGTCAATTGCTGAACCGCTAAATCTCTCAGCTTCACCAATCGTTCCGACTGCTCCACTCCCTGATTGATCAAAATGGCATTGTAGCTTTCCATATTCGCCAAAACAAGAAGCTGCTGAATCGTTGCATCATCTCTGATATTGCCCTTTTTGCCAGTGTTGTTCTCCCGCCATTGCCTGGCAGTCTGTCCGAAAAGCGCCACATTCAGCAGATCGGCTTCGCTTGCATACTGAAAAGCAATCTGCGCTTTTGTCAATTCCGGGGGAATGAGATGGGCTTTGATCGCATCGGTGTGAATACGGTAGTTCAGCTTGGATATCTCTCTGTTTAAATTCCAATTCAGCGAAAGACGGCTGTTTTCATCGGATTTCAGCCTTTGGTAGTCTTCGATCATATAGAGCTTAAATTCCGGGGATATCCATGACGCAAATTCAAAGGCAATATCTCTATGGGCAAAAGTAGCCGCATACCGTCCCTGTTTTGTGACAATTCCAACGGCATTTGTCAATTCTATCCACCGTTTCGGTGTTAATACAAATCCATTGGAACCTGCCTCCGATTTAATTGCCTCGAATTCGAGGCAATTAAAATTCTGATTATGAAGTACCTCCCACAAACCAAGAAATATGATTGTATTTTTTGCACGCATCCAGTTCTGTATCACATATCCCGGATATTCTCCCTCACGTTTTTTAGCAATATCGGTAAGGGATATGTAATCATTTTTGTAATCCGCAGTATAAACCTGAATTTCAATGCCTTGAACATTCATATTATCTTTTTTTAGGGTTTCCGCCATAAACTATCCCTCTCTTCATTCTCCTCTTCACTCAGTCCCGCGGCATGGGGAAATGGATATCCTCTTCCGTCATCGGGTCGCTGTAGGGAACCATGTATTCATTGATCGCCGCCACCGTTTCCTGCACGTTGCACACGTAATAGGAAGGATTGGGCTTGACCCAATGGTCGGTACCGGGCATTTCAAACATATGTAAAGAATCGGTGTCACATTTCTTGACAGGGGCAATAAAGGAGCGGATTTCTTCCAGGCTCATGTCGGTCTTGAAATTGCCATAGGCCGCCGTCAGCACGCCCAGCGCATCTATGGTGGACATATCGGTCACTTTTTCCATCATCGCGTGAATGATTTTGCGCTGCGCTCTCACCCGGCCAAGGTCGCCTTCCAAATAGATCTTGCGGTTGCGCATGAATTTCAGCGCCATTTTGCCGTCCAGATGGTTGTCGCCTGCCGGCAGCACGTCGTACTGATACTTGTTGGGATAAACCCTTGTTTCCTGATCGAGGTAAATGTCCACACCGCCCAGCGCGTCAATCACCTTTTCAAATCCGGCAAAATCGAACAACACATAATGGTCGATCGGCAGATTGAGACGGTTGTTGATACAGCGAATGAGCGCATTGATATTGCCCTCAGTGCGGGTAGTGACTTTGGTGCCGCAAACGGTGTGCTTATTCTTTTCAATCTCATCTTCCGTCACCGCACGGTTGCATTTCTCACACCAGTCCACCGTCTGGGGGTTGGCATAAACGGCATTGATCTTGTGGGGGAATACGCTGTCGCTGCCGACATAGGTGTCACGCGGTATCTGCATGACATTCATCTTATGGGCCTGGTTGTCAAAACACATCACCCAAATACAGTCGGTGAGCATGCTGCTCTTGTCAACGCCCACAATCAAGAAGTAGGTCACCTTATCCCTGTTCTGCTCGTCGGTAATAAGACGCTCCTGAATCATGCTTTCATCCAGATTTTCGCCCCCGTCAGAAAACATCGTCTTGGATGTATACAAAGCTTTCACAGTCGCAGTCGCCGCCAGAATGACCAGCAGCAGCACAAACGCCGCGGCAATGATCACAGTGCGGTTGTTCATCAAAACCTGTTCGTAACCGCCCTTGGACGAACGGGAAGAACCGCCGGGCTTGAATGAATTCGCTGCTCCTGATTTACGCCCCGAAGCATACGCCGCACGCCGCTGCTCCATTGCCTCCTGCCGCGCCTTTTTGCGGGAAGGATCTCTGGGCGTAAAATGAAGATCTACGGAAGAAGTATTGCCGGGAATGGTTTCGGTATACTCCTCGTAATCATCTTCTGTCCCGCCAAAAAATCCGTCGTCATTGTAATGATACTTCTTTTGTTTTCCGTTCTTTTTGTTCGCCAATCCAAAAGCACCTCTCATCCAAATGAATCCAAACTGTCGTTACTGCTTTTTCCTTGCCAGAATCACTTCATTGTAAGCCTCTACCGTATCGGGATGCATGGCCGTGTGATCAGCCAACCGCTTTTCCAGACTGTCTGCCAGCGCTTCCACCATCACTTCGTCCAGATCGGAAACGGCTAATTTGCGTATCCGTTCCACGCCCTTGTAGTTTCTTTCCTCCGACGTACAGTCTGCGATATAGATAATCTTTTCCAGCAGACTCATGCCGGCGCGGCCTGTGGTGTGGTAACGAATCGCGTTGAGAACATCCTCGTTTTCGATATTTAATACCTTTTGGACATAGACCGCTCCCACAATGGCATGCCAGAGCTTGGGCGCGTTTCGCTCGATCTCGCTGAGCTGCACACCGTATTTTTCCATTAAGGCAAGCTGCTCTTTTTTGCCCACGTCTTTCATCACATCGTGCAGCAGCCCGGCCAGCTCCGCCTGATAAAGGTCGCAGCCGTAGATCTGGGCCAGTTTAACCGCCTGATGCGACACATTGACGGAATGCTGAAACCGATCCTCGGACAAAAGTCCTCTGATATGCTCGGTATAATAGGCTCTTTCCTTATCAGTCAAGATAAGATCAGTCCTTTCTCAAATCATTCATCGGTAAAGTCCGTGTTCACGGATATATCGTTCCACGCCTGACGGCACCATTTCTTCGATAGACAGCCCGTTTTTGACTCTTTGGCGGATGGCGGAGGACGAAATATTTACCTCCGGCTCGTCCGCGACAATCCCGGTACATCCCACGCGGGCCAGATGCCGGCGGTATCGGTTCAGCTCTGCCGCCGAAACGCCGTCCCGCGGCATGGTGCAGAAAGTCGCGAGCGTTTTGAGCCGCTCAAAATCATACCATGTTTCCAGCGTGACAAACATATCGGCGCCCATCACCATATAGATGTCGCTGCCGGGGTAAGTCTCATGCAGCGCGGACAGCGTGATAACGGAATAACTCTTGCCGCTCCGCCTGACCTCGAAATCGCTGGCTTCCAGCAGACCGTCCGATTCGGCGGCGGCGATCCGGCACATGGCCAGACGCATTTCGCCCGGAACGTCCGACGCTTCTTTATGCGGCGGCGTTCCCGTGGGGATGATCAGAAACTTATCCAGCGCCAGCCGCTCGCTCCATCGGCGCGCGAGATTCAGGTGACCGTTGTGCGGCGGATTGAAGGTGCCGCCGAAAAATCCGATTTTCATTTGCCGCGCTTTGCCTTAGGCAGCTCGATCACGGGCTTTTCCGGATTGACGCGGAACAGCACGAATTTCCTGCCGATCACCTGCACCACGTCGGCATGGGTGGCGGCGGCCAGCTGCTCGGCACACGCGCGCACATCCAGCGGCGCGGTTTCCAGCACCTTGCCCTTGACCAGTTCCCGCGCGGTCAGAGCGTCCTCCGTCTGCTTGACGATATTATCCATGAGTCCGCCCTTGCCGACCATCACAATGGTGTCGATATCGGCAGCAAGGGAACGCAAAAAAGCTCTTTGCTTGCTGTTTAACATGCACTTTCCTCCAAAAATCATTTGATTCTGCATTGCATCGTGTAATAAAGTTTATTTTACATCATTTTTTCGGATTCTTCAATATGCCCCGGACAAGTTTTACACTTCCCAACAAAAAAAGCCCTTTTTCGACAAAAATCTGTTTAATTTTTAAAGATTCCATTCGCCTGATGTTTTTCAAAGGTTTTACTGCTTGGCCTCATTGCCCAACCGCTCCGCCAGCAGACGCAGCGCCTTGCCGCGGTGGCTCAGCCGATCTTTTTCCTCCCCCGAAATTTCGGCAAAAGTCTTGCCGCTTTCAAAGTAGAACAGCGGGTCATAGCCGAAGCCGTTCTGACCTTTATATTCAAAGCCGATGCGTCCCTCACATTCGCCCCGCACGGTGAAATACCCGCCGTCAGGACGGGCGCAGCAGATCACGCAAACATAGCGCGCCGTGCGCTGCTCAAAGGGGACGCCCTCAAGGTTTTTCAGCAGAAATTCGTTGTTGTCGTCGTCATCGCCGCCCGAATACCGCGCAGAATACACACCCGGCGCGCCGCCCAGCGCATCCACACAGATACCCGAATCATCCGCCAGCGCGGGCATACCCAGCGCCTTGGCAAAGGCGGTGGCTTTGATGATCGCGTTGGCCTCAAAGGTGTCGCCGTCCTCCACGGGATCAATGTTCTCGCCGCCGCATTGCGCAGGGGTGACGATTTCAATGTGCAGCGGCGCGAGAATTCTCGCAAATTCTTTTAATTTATGGGGATTATGGGTTGCCACAACAAAGGTGGTTGTTTCTGTATCTTTCATCAATGGAATTACCTCCGCTTTTATTTACTCTTGGACTTCTTCTTCGTCCTCAAACATTTTAATGTCAAAATCCCCCACCTTGTCGGCGTTTTCAAACAGCGCCGCGGCAAACGCCTTGGGATTAAAGGGCTGCAAATCCTCGATCTTTTCGCCCACACCGATAAATTTCACCGGAACGCCCAGTTCTTCCTTGATGGCCAGCACCACACCTCCGCGCGCCGTGCCGTCCAGCTTGGTCAGGACAATGCCGGTCAGCCCCGCCGCATCCTTGAAGGCACGCGCCTGATTGATCGCGTTCTGCCCCGTCGTCGCATCAAGCACCAGCAGCACTTCGCGGTCGCAGTCGGGCGCTTCACGGTCGATCACGCGGTTGATCTTGGCGAGTTCGTCCATCAGGTGCTTTTTGTTGTGCAGTCTGCCCGCCGTGTCGCAGATCAGAATATCCGCTTTGCGTGCTTTGGCCGCGCTGATGCCGTCGAACACCACGGCGGCGGGATCGCTGCCCTCGGTGTGCTTGACGATGTCGCATTTGGCGCGCTCTGCCCAGACTTCGAGCTGTTCAATGGCGGCGGCGCGGAACGTATCGGCGGCGGCAATGACACATTTCTTGCCTTCCTTGCGGTATTTGGCACACAGCTTGCCGATAGTGGTGGTCTTGCCCACGCCGTTGACGCCAATCACCAGAATCACCGACGGCTTGGTGTCAAGGTGCATTTCCATATCGCCTTCCAGCAGTTCGGCAATGGTTTCCACCAGCAGATCCCGCACTTCCTGCGGGTCTTTGGTACCGGTAGATTTCACCTTGTCGCGCAGCGTATCGCAGATCTTCTCGGCGGTGAGCATCCCCACATCCCCCGCAATCAGCAATTCCTCCAGTTCCTCAAAAAGTTCCTCGTCAATTTTGGTAAACCGTTTGAACAGCGCGTCAATCTGCCCCAGAATGCCGTCACGCGTTTTCTTCAAGCCTTCCTTTAAGCTTTTAAAAAATCCCATAAAAATCCAGTCCTCTCTCATCTGTCATTGGTTAAAATCGTACAACCGCCTCCGTTTTGCGGCTATAGCCTTTTGATTATAGCACATACGAGCAGATTTTGCAATGTATTATTCCCATAAAAAAGAAATGCCCCCGAACAGGCTCACCCGTTCAGAGGCATTTCCTTATTATACAATTGTCACATCACTCCGACTGCACGGATGACAAGCCGTCAGCGCAGCGTATCCAGATATTCTTTCAAGAGGCTGACATCGCCTGACCCATTCCATGCATCATAGGTGAATTCATACCGGATATTCTGATGATAAATTACGGCATGATAATCCCCGCCGAAAGAGAAAATACCGGCCTGCAATCCGTTGGCGGTGGTGTAATTTTCGACAAATGCGGAGTCTTCATAATGACTGCTGTGACCGCCGCTGCCTTCGCTGCTCCGATCGGTCAGAAACGCCGCTTCATAGGAGATGCGGTAAGCGTCATCCTCCGTAATATGTGTGGTGGAGCCGTCTTTGTTTTCCGACAGGTCAACCACCTGATGATACAAGTAGTACTTGTCATCCAAAATCTCAATATAGCCGCCGTGATTCCAGCTAAAAATCTCTACAACCGGCACGGATTTGCGAGTGGTCTTGGTGCTGTGCAGCAGCGTGATGCCAAATAATTCCTCCACGTCCTCAATCGTGTCGTACTTGGCAAAGACCTGCTCCTCCGTAATTCCCTGACGAATCGGCACCGCCTCCATCTGGCCCTCGATCACCTGATGATCGTTGAGTACGGTTTTTCCGTTCAGAAATTCATCGGCAAACGCCTTGATCTGCGGGGCAAAACCGAAACACACCACGCCGATCACCAGCGCGGCGGCCATGGCTGCTGCCGCTTTCCACCAATGTCGCGCTCCATGCACGCGCCCGGCATTGGCAGGATAAACCGCCTCCTCTACGAATTTCGGATTGATTTCACCCATGCTGTTAAGCAGATGCTTCTCTGTCATACGACATAACCTTCTTTCTTCAAATACTGTTTTAACTGATTCCGGCAGCGAAAGAGTATGGATTTTACCTTGCTCTCGGACATGCCGTATCCTTCGGCAATGCATTTCACCGAATCCATATACCAATAGCGGCGCACAAATACCTTGCGCTTTTCTTCCGGCAGAGTGGCAAGAAAGCGATCCAGCGCTTCCCGAAGCAGCACCCCGTCCACCTCTTCCTCCATATTGTCGGCACCCGGAATACCGTCTTCCAGTTCCACGCACAGTTCCTCCGCCGAAGCCTTGTTTTTCCGGGAACGGCAGCGGTCAAACGCCGTATTGCGCACAAGACGCACCAGAAACGCATAGAAATAATCATAGGGTTGGTGCGGCGGAATGGCGTTCCACACCTTCCAGTAGGTGTCGTTTTCACACTCCTCCGCCGTCTGCCTGTCCCTGAGAATTTCATAGGCAAGCCGTCCCAACCGTCTGCCGTATTTCTCCTTGGTGCATTGAATCGCCTGTTCATCACGGGCGATATACAGATCAATGATTGCCTTGTCCTCCATGGGTCATTTCACCTCCTGCCATGTTGTCTCTGAAAGGCCTTTCACTTAGATAAACGTATGTTTTCCCCTGTCGGTTGCATGAGAATATGATTTTTTTTTGAAATAAAAAGCAGTTCTCAGTCGCCATGACACATCGCATGGATTTTGGGAACTGCATTTTTTATTGTTTCAAAGGAAGCATCTTCACAAACGCGGTTTTGCCCGTTCGGTCGTAGCCTGCCTTTTCATAAAAGGAAAGCGTTTTTTCATCCTTCGCCCCTGTCAGCAGCATGATTTTATAGCAGTTTTCACGCGCAGCGATTTCCTCAGCACATCGCAGACAGGCGGACGCCCATCCCCGGCAGCGCCAGTCCGCGCGCGTCACCACATTCTCGATCAGTGCATACGGGCACAGTCCCCGCGTCAGATTGGGGACAATCACACAGGTGCAGGAGGAAACCAATTGCCCGTTTTCCTCCGCGACGATAATACGGTAATTGTCATCCCGCAAAATGCCCTGCCAGACGGTTTCCGCCCGTTCGTCCCTTTCTGGCGCCTCGGTTTCATGCAGATGAAGGTAAAGCCGCATTAATCCGTCAAAATCATTTTCATTTACTTCGCGAATCATCATAATACGCCACTCCCTACCCGGTCAATAAAGTCCCGACTGCTCTGTCACCTTTTTCAGGTACGGCAGTTCGGCCCGCAAGTCGGCGCGAACGCTCTTTTGCCAGAAATATTCTCCCACAAAAAGCAGCCGTTCCAGACCGCGTTTATGCAAAAGGGCTTGCAGCAGACGACGGCGGGAATAGATTTTACGGCTGGCGTGTATGATTTCGCATTGCAGGTCATAGGGCGAAATTCTTTCGGGATAATGCACCACATGGCCACTGTATTTCGACCAGTCGCGGTGAATCAGTTTATCCTTATGCGTTTCATATACCGGCGTACCGGGAACGAAGTACATGGATTGAATCAGCACGCCGCTGATGTTGTGGCGGATGACAAAGTCCGCCAGCCGCTCACCCACGCCCTTTTCGTGATTGTCCGCGCCCACGATAAACAGACCGCGCACCCGCAGCCCGTGCCGCTGGATATTCTCCACGGAACGCACAATATCGCGGTAGGTGCTTTGCTTGTGGTAATTTTCAAACCACTATCCACAACTTAGTGAAGTAAATCACAAATTAGATTTTTTGTTATGA
>CAMHAV010000021.1 GCA_946182865.1 uncultured Clostridia bacterium | reverse complement strand
CCAATTTGCCGTAAAACCTTGAGTTTTATGACCCGTGTGCAAGTCGGGATTTTTTTGAGAATTACGCGCCTAACCGTTTAAAGCCGTGTACGATTTACACCTACAAGGGACAGGTTGACAAACATCTGCTTCCAGTATTCGGAAACAAAAAGCTAAAAGAGTTCAGTTCGGGAATGTTGACGCGGTTCTTCAATGAATTGTCACTGAATCCTTCCACTTGCAAAAAGCTATACACCATTCTTGAATCCATTTTTACAAGAGCCGTTGAACAAGGTTTTATCAAGGAAACGCCTTGCAGGAATGTGATACTTCCCAAACAAGACAAGGTAAAACGTCAGTCATTAACATCCGAACAAGCCAAAGAATTATTGAAAATGGTTGAACCTTATTCGCAACTAAACACGATAATTAAAGTGCTGCTGTTTACAGGAATGCGGAGTGGTGAAGCACTCGGTCTACAATGGCAGGATATTGATTTTGACAGGCACTTGATACACGTTGTTCATTCCCTCGCGGACGTGGGCGGTAAACACTTTCTTCAAGAGCCAAAGACAAAAACCTCCGTCAGATATATAGGAATGTCAGCAGCACTTGAAACGATACTGATTGAACACAGGGCAGAGCAGGAAAAAGTCAAGGCGATTGTCGGAGAATCCTATCAATATCCCGATATGGTTTTTACATCAGCGACAGGGAATTATCTTGACCGCGCTTCACTGCTCACACAGTTCAAAAGGCTGATAAAAGATACTGATTTTTCGTGGGCTTCCCTTCACACCCTCAGACACGCAAATGCTACACTGTTAATCAACAACGGAGTTGATTTGAAAATTGTGTCGGAACACCTCGGTCACAGTGGCGTGTCTGTCACCGCTGATACTTATGCAGATGTACTCGCGGACACAAAGAAAAAAGTCGCCGATCTGATTGCTTTAGAGCTTGAATAATCTGCCGTTTGTTTGGTGTTTGTTGGTGTTTATTTGGTGTTTAATTTTATAAAAAGCTGTCAAACAAGGTTAAACGAAAATCAATAAAAATCCTTAAAAAGCCCTAAAATACGCCATTTTACAAAACAGTGTCAAACAGTGCTAAACGGTTTGTTTATCACTCCAAGAGATAATCATCGTCTGTTTGTCAGGCATTTATCATTCAAACAAAAAGTGGTTGTTCCATATGGAGCAGCCGCTTTTTTATAATGGTGTTATGTAAGCGCCAAATAAAATGTTGGAATTGCAACGGGTGAAATAATATAGCTAAATAAACACCCATAGGAGCAAGTGGAAGTAAGTTGTACAGAGGAATACACTCCAACCCGCTCCAATAAAAGAAAAAAGGAGTGAAATGAAGATAGCAAACAAAGCCTGAATCGGAACCATAAGCAAAATGAAAAAAACAGTTGCGTTGCACGGAGTGGGCAAGGCAGCATGACGAACGGAAAGCGAGCGGACTGGCTGGCGGCGTTGGGACACGGCACGCTCGGAATCGTCCTGTTTGTGATTTCGGCCAACCGTGTGGGGATTCAATGGAATTTGGCAATGGCGGTGTATTATATGGTGGCCGTCATCAGCGGCGTACTGATTCAGGGCGCGATATTTCTGTTCTTTTCGGCCATCAGCTTTTACGTGGTGGAAACGGGCAGCCTGAAAGAAATCTTCTACTGGAATATGCGCAAGTTTGCCATCTATCCGCTGAGTATATACAACCGGTTCATTCAGTCCATCCTGATTTTTGTGGTGCCGTTTGCGTTTGTCAATTACTTTCCGGCGCAGTTCTTTCTGCGCAAGGCGGATATGGCGGCTTATCCGGAATGGATGATGTATATTTCTCCCGTTGTCGGGGTCACGCTGTACCTTCTCGCCTACGCATTCTGGCGGTTCAGCTTGAGGTTTTACAAGAGCACAGGAAATTGATAGGATGATGCTTTTTTTACACTTTCCACACGTATTTTGACCGCCGTTTTTTGCAGCTCACCGAAAACCGCTTGATTTCTTCTCCGCCGTCGTGGTATGATGTGGACGTCAAGCGGAGATGCCATTCTCCGGGAAATCTTCCATTATTTTTTCAAAGGAGACGGTAGTTGTGAAAACAACGCGTAAGAAAATCGGCGCCATCGTGGTGGGTTTGATTGTCATTCTGGTGGGTGTGGGCTATGCCGCCAAAACCATGGGCTATGAGCTTGACCTTTCATCCCTGCTTTTTGACGGCTGGTGGACGGTATTTATCATCGTTCCCGGTGTCATCAGGCTCTTCGACAAGGATTCCAACAAGGTCTTTGCCGTGGTTCTGATTGCGGTCGGCGCAGCGCTGCTGCTCAGCCAGCTCATTCATCTGAACCTTTGGGGCTGGATTGCTCCCGCAGCCATTATCGCCGTTGGCGTGAGCATTGCGGCAGGCGCTTTTAAAGAGCCGAACGACGAAAAAGACAGCAAGGACGACGAGACTTCCAAGGACAATGCTGAGTAAAAAATCCTGCTATTTCTCAAAATAACAGACAAGGCTGCTTTCTCCCTCCGGACCGGAGAGTGAAAGCAGCCTTGTTTACGTTTTTGTATCGGTTTCGTATCGGTTTCAGAATACTGTCATGCAAAATGAACCGAGTTAAGGAATTTCTCAAACGCGGCCTCGGATTCCTCCGAACGGGATACCCCAAACCATCCGTTGCTTACGCCTCTGTTTCTGATCTCATACACATCGTCGCCGTGCTGGGTGTAATAGGCAAAGGCGGCTTTGCCCTCGTCCGGCTTGAGTACCTTATAAGTGATATCGCCGACGGTTTTTTCCTCGTATTCTTTTTCGGAATCAAGCTCGTTTTCCAGCGTGGTATTTTTGAGGAGGCAGACGTAAAAACGGAAATCGAGATTGTCGCCATCCTTGCCGTAATTCCACTGTACCAGCTTTTTCAGCAGGGTGCCGTCCTGCTTTTCCGTCACAGTGGTCGTCGTGCTGTAGAGCGGCAGTTCTTCGTCAACGGTGTAGGAAAGTCCCTCAAACGCAGCGTCATCTGTGACCGTTTCCATTTTTTCGGAAAAATGGATCGCATCCATGACCGTATCAAACGGGTCGCGGGTTCCTTCCGCAGGCGGGGTGTACGAAATGCCGTAAATATGTGCGTCTTTTTGCGCGTAGGCCTCGTAATTATCGCCGGATTGCCGGATATAAAAGGTTCTCCCCTCGATCTCCTTGGTTTCCGTTTCATCCGACTTCAGCCGCTCGGCCAGATCAACGCCTTCCATGTACAAGTAGGCATAGTCAATTTCGCTTTCATCCGCGAGCGTGTAATCCAGTTCTTTCTGTATGACGTCGCCCGCCGTAGTCTTCTCGATGGTCCGAAGCACACTCTCATAGGCTGCGGGCGGCGTGAACGTCATGTTCATCACGCTTTTGTCATCCGCGATGATCTGTTTGGTTTCCTTTTCTTTGCCTTTTCCGCATCCTGCCATAGCGACTACCATGAGCATTGCCAGCACAAACGCGATTTTTTGCTTTGCTGTTTTCATCCTTCTGCACTTCTTTCTGTTAAAAATAGTCGGTCGGAACGGTTGTCGCCTCAACCAAGGATATTGTAATATATGCTCAATAAAATGTCAAGCGGTAGATAAAAAATATCAATGGATGCCCGCTTTCCGAAAATACCTCCATAGCGGAAGCGTGACTGCCAGTGCCAGCAGCTGCCAGACGATACAGACCCATGTTTCATAACCGGGATAGGAGACGTAAGGGGTAAACACATATTCCATAAACCAGTCCGATACGTTCAGCATACCCGCTGTGGGCGTGAACATCAGCACAAATCCGCACAGATTGCTGCCGGGAAACACCACCGCCGCCACGAAAAGGGCAAAGTACAGCATCGCCGTCAGCACGGCGTTGACGTAAGCGTTTTTGGAGACGAAGGACAGCACGAATGTCACCAGCGAAGCCGTCACGGTGTAACCGACCGTCACCGCACAGGCGCGCAGCAGGTAGCCGAGCTGACTCATGCGCGTCCAAGTGATAAAGGGATAGCGCACCATGCTTCTGTCTTCGGTCGCCATCGCCGCCGAAACGCTGCTTTGCAGGAATGTCCACGACTGCGGCAGAATGACAAGGAAGCACGTCACCGACGCCGTTATCACGATCACCGCCGCCAGTGCCGAAGCCGCCACGGAGGCCGCCGCCTTGCTGAACACAATGCCCCGCCCGATTTTGGTGGCATAGACATTCTGGTGCGTATCGTGGAATTCCTCGTACTTCATCAGATAGGCGGTCATAAAGCAGGCTGTTACCGCCAGTTCAAAGAGCAGGAGCGTAAACAAATCGCCGTAAAGCATCTCGTGGAGCGAAAAGGTCACACCGGGATAATAGTGGTCATACGCCTCGCCGTCCTGTCGGATTTCATCCACTCGCGCCGCCGCCTTCTGATAATTGCGGTCGATGAGCTTCTGCGCGGCGGCACTGCTCTGCGTGACGAACATTTTTTCGATGTCCGCCTTGAATGCCAGGATGTCGAAGTCCTTGTAATACTGGTCGTAGGCACTCTCCTTCACCTCATCGTAATTCACGCACACATTGTACACGTCGTAGGACGGCACATTTCCGGTGCGCACATAGTCATTGACCGCCTGAATGCCAACCCGCTCATAGCTCATGCTGTCCGCGATCACGAAGAGATTCAGTCCCGCACAGACCGCGATCATCACCCAGAACAGGGGGAATCGCAGTATCTTGCGGATCTCGTTTTTGAAAAACATCATTTGTCTCTTACCTCCTGAGCGGCATATGCCGCGGGAATAGTCCCGCCTTTGACGCTATGCCGCCATAATAAAACCGAAATCGCCGCCACTGTCAATCCCACGGCAGGCAGCAGGAAGAACCCCGCCGCACTGCCTGTCCGCAGCGGCAGGAACTGCACCTCCCGGCGGAATACGAACCCTTCCGTCATCAGCAGGGGAATCGCTGCCGCGATCGCCGTCAGATAATGGCGGCTGCCACAGGCGACCGCAAAAAATACGCAGCTCAACGCGAGGGAGAAAAGCAGCGTCACGGCAAAGCAAAGCCAGACAAACTGCCCATACGTCAGATCGAGCCAGAGCGGATGATCCCATTCGCCCGCATTCAGCCGATTGCCCAACAGGTGCCGCGTATTGCCCGCACCGAAGAAGTAGACCGCGCCGAACAAGGCGTCTGTCAGCACATTCACCGCCGCTGTCAGGAAAAGCGCCGCGACAAATTGTTTTTGCCGTATTTTCCGACCTGTCCTGGAGCAAAATTGCAGTTGGTTCACGCCTGTGACCGTATTGCAAACCGGCAGCGGCAGAATGACGACCGCGCAAAGCAGGCAGATCAGCACGTTCCACGGCAGATAGTCGGAAGGAAATGTGAGCGAATACACCACGCTGCAAACCGCCGTCTCGCGCTTGTCCAGAGAGGCTTTCAGCCGCGCCTTGACAAAATCGCTCTCTCCCGCATACCAATCGCTTTGGCTGACGGAGAAGGACTGCCGCGCTTCCTCCGCCGCTTCCCATTGCCTGATCGAGGAACGCACCCCCTGCTCGTGAAAAATGGCGCTTACCAGCGGCTCGCTCCACGCCAGCGTCATGCATTCCTTCAGATGGGGCAAACGCTCCGCCAGTCCGTCCTCGCCCCACACGCGGAGCGCTTCGGCATACGCCTCGCTGTCTTGCTCCTCCGCCTCCCGCAGCAGGTCGAAATCGTTCTTGCTGTGAATCCCGTACTGACCCATGGCGCTCTCAAACATTTCATCCAGCGCGGCGCGTTCCTCCGTCTGCCGCGCTTTTATATCCTCCCATTCGGCGGCGTCAATGCTGTCCCCGTATCGCTTCTGGTATTCCACCGACAGCCGGTAACTCTGACCGTAGCCGTCCCTGTATCGGCTGTTGCAGTCCTTCCCGTAGGCCAGATAGATCAGCAGTACCAGCGCGCCGCAAAGCAGCAGCGTCATCGGAGGCAGATATCGCCGGATCTCCCACCCAATCACCTTCATTTCATATGCACCACCCGTTTGCGTCAATCTTTTTTCACTTGCCTGTTATCCGTAGAGATAATCCTCGCGCCGCGTTTTCCAAATGAACACGCACACAGCCGTGACAACAGCGGCGGCGGGGAGCAGGGTCAGGACGGCGAACGGCATCGCGCGATAATGGAAGGGATAGCCGTATTTGGTCAGCTCGCCATACCAGCCGTTGCACACAATGACGAGCGGAATGGACACGGCTGCCGCGACCATGTAATTTTTACAAAAATACGACACAACAAACACCGCGCAGGTGAGCAGCAGCGAAACCGCCAGCAGATCGGCAAAGCTCAGTTCCACGAACTGCCGATAGGTCAGATCGAAAACAAACCGCTCGCCCAGCGCGCCCGCGTTGACAGGGCAGTCCAGCAGGAAGCCCGTGTCATATTGACCGTGGAAAAATACGAGGTAAAAGACGAGGTCCGCCGCCAGATTCACCAGTACGGCACAGCCCACCGCCGCGCCAAGCTGCCGTGGCAAGACGCGCCGTCCTTCGCGGGAGGTCAACTGCATGGGCTGTACGCCCTCCAAACGGTTGCCGATCAGCAGCGGCACGGTGACAAAGGCGCACAGCATGAAAATCAGCAATCCCCATTCGTCGCGCATACAATCACGGAAAAACAGCCAATGCGAGTTTACGGACAACAGCGAAACCTTGTCCCGCTTCAAATCCGCAAGCAGGGGTGCAAGTGTTTTTTCGTTCGCTTCTGCACCGCTGCCATCCAGTTCCATTTTCACCGTGCCTGTTGTGCGATATTCTTCCTGCAGGCGGTCGTAAGCTTTAAAATATTGGATCACCAAAGCCATGGCCCGCCGTTGATAGTTCAGGTGGTTGAGAGGCTCCTTGTCCGCCAGAATCGCCCAGCAGGTTTCCGACAGCGACGTCAGATTCTCCGCGCCCCACCGGGCGGCGGCTTCGTCGTATCGTTCCTCTTCCGTATCCTGCGCCGTCATCACCAGCAGATCGTAATCGTCCTCACTGTGAATGTCATATTCACCGAGATACTGCTCTATCAGCGCGTTGTATTCCCTGTTCAGCGCGTCCGCGTCGCTGACAATCTGCGCCCGTTCGTCCGCGTCAAGCGTCGTGCCGAAGCGTTCATACAGGGATTTTTGCAGCTCATACGTCGCGCCGCTCATATCCCTTCCGAATTTTTCCACCGATATGTTGAGCAGAATGCCGAAAAAGAAAAGCAGCAGTCCGCAGATTATCAATGTCACAGGTTTCAGATACCGCCGCATTTCCCCCGCGGTCAGTTTCCATTGTTCTTGTAATTTCGTCAGTATTGTCATTTTTATCATTCCTTAATCCACATAATCAGCCTTTCGCGCCCGTTTGACAAATGCAGCTATCGCAGCGGCGGACACAGCGGCAGGAAGCAGCAGCGCCAGCGGATAGGCAAAGGAGGGATAAAGTTGGATATTTAACATATAGTCGATCTCATAGGATAATTTGATAAACAGAATCACAGTCGGCACCGAGACCGCCAAAGCCGGCAGATAATTTTTGCTCAGGTGCGACAGGACAAACAGCACACCCGTCAGCCCCAGCGACAGCGCCAGTGCCTTGCCATAAGTCAGCCATACAAACGGCCCGAAGGTCAGGTCGAGCCAGAGAATGTCCGGGTAACTGCACAGGTTCATCGGGCAATGCCACAGATGAAGCGTGTTCTTCTCACGCAAAAAGTAAATCACCGTAAAGAATCCGTCCACCCCCGCGTTGACGAGCAACGTATTGAGGAGCGCGCCGCCAAGCTGGGCGAAAATGACGCGCCGTCCGGTGTGTGTCGAATATTGCATAGGCGTCACGCGCGACACGCGGTTGCCCACCGGCAGAGGCAGGACAATCAGTCCGCAGAGAAGGAAAGTCAATGCCGCCCAGAACTGATAATGTCCCTGAAAAGACTCGCCCGCGTCATATACACATTCCAGCAGCGACAGATTCCCGTCATTGGACTGCATGACCTGTGTGATACGCCTTTCGGCGGAGGGGCTGAATTCGTTGGCAATTTCCCATCGCAGCGTTCTTTTTTCCAAAGAGGCACGGTCGAGCGTGGGAAGGCTTGCCACGAACTGCTCCCATTCATCGACGCTCTCCGCCCAGCCCAGAATGCCTTCCAGTATTTGCTCTCTGTGAGCGATTTCGTAGGGAATTTTGTCCCAGAAAATTTGGGTGCATGTTTCTTCCAATTCCGCTAAATTGTCCGCGCCCCAGCGGTCGGCGGCTTCCTGCACGATCTCTTCTTCCTGCCATTCGTCCGGCGTGTGAGAACCCATATAGGCAACGGCTCCCGACAGTAAGTGATAATCCTCCTTGGTGTGAATGTCAAACTGTCCCATATACTTCTCGTATTGTTCATTCAGAGCCGCCCGTGCTTTTTCATAATCCGCCGCCACCTCGGCGCGCTCGTCCGGGTCAATCGTCTCTCCGAACCGCTGCGCATATTCCACTGACAAATCATAGGCAATCGCGCCGTCCGTCCCTTTTCCCAACGTAAACGAGTGTGAACCAAACACCAACTGCCACATCAGCAGCAGCGCCGTCATGACAACCAGTGTGAACGGTCGCCAGTACCGCCGCATTTCGCCCCACATCACACGCGCCTTCATATCGCGTCCTCCAGCGCCTCGCCGCCGTAGATATTCATGAAGGCGGTTTCGAGGTTGTCCGCATTGTGATCTTTGAGAATGGCTTCGATGGTGTCGCAGGCGTAGATTTCATGGTCTTTGATCATGACCACCTGATCGGCGATGTTCTCGATGTCGCTGACGATGTGAGTGGAGAGAATGACGATTTTCGTCTTGCCCAGCTCCGCGAGAATATGGCGGAAGCGCACGCGTTCCATCGGGTCAAGTCCCGCCGTCGGCTCGTCGAAGATGACGATCTGCGGGTCGTTCATCAGGGCGTTCGCAATGCCGACGCGCTGAATCATGCCGCCGGAGAATTTCTTCATTTTTTTGTGCGTCACGTCGCCCAGTCCCACCCGTTCGAGCAATTTTTGGCAGCGTTCCTTGGCGACAGCCGTGTCCACGCCGTTAAGCGCCGCCATATAGGTGAGAAACTGCGTGGGGGAATCGTCGCGGTAATAGCCGAATTTCTGCGGCAGATAGCCCACCAACTCCCGGTAACTGCCGTCGAGCGAGGCGATGTTTTCGCCGTTCCACAGAATGTCCCCGCTGTCCGGATGAAGCAGCGTGACGATCATTTTAATGAGCGTCGTCTTTCCCGCGCCGTTCGGGGAAAGCAGTCCGTAAACCCCTTTGTCAAAGGTGAGATTCACGTCTTTGAGCACGTTAAAATCCTTGAAGGATTTGGATACATTTTTGATTTCCAGCATGATGGGATAACTCCTTTGTGATTGATAAGATTAGCCGATTGTAAAGGGTGAAAAGCGGCGTAAATACGGGGTCTGGTCAATGGAAAGAGGGACGTTTTTTCTCCGTTTGGAGCAAGGCAAATCTTGATATTAGGCCATTTTGGTATTCGCCCATTCTCGTCTTGAGTCTTAGCTCGTTCCGCTCGTTCGGCTACGCCTCACTCGTGGGGCGCTGCCCCACTCCCCGCTGGTGGCGCTGCCCCCAGACCCCTGCCAGGGAACCAGTCCCCTGGACCCCGCGCTCGCATTCGCTCGCTAGTTATGCGCTGCGCTTGCTTTTTCTTTTTCTTTTTCTTTATTACACCATACTGACCCTGCACATGGGTCTTTGGTAAAAAATCCTCACCAGCAGCGTGAGCAGTGCCGCCATAGCCGCACCGGACAGCATGTGTGCCGCAAAGGGAATGCCTGTCATCAAGGCGTACTGCTGCGCGGGATTTAAATAGGCAAATCCAAGCGTCAGCAATCCCCATATGACGGCGCATCCGATACAACCCGTCAGTCCGAAGCGGTTGAAGAGCGCGACATTCAGCAGCGAATAAAGCATCACGCCCGACGCGATGAGTCCGATCATCTGCGGCAGGTACTGCGTTCCCCGCAGACTGCACCACGTCAGCGCCGCCGCCAGATCCAGCGCCGCCGTTCCCAGTGAGAAAAGCGGCATACGCAGCAGAATCAGATGCCGCGCGGTGTATTTATACGCGCTCTGCATTTCGTACACCCCCAGCGGCTTTTCACGCAGGCGGTAGAGAAAGTCGGTGAGCAGCAGCACCAGCGGAGAGCCAAAGAAAAAGATCGCCAGCACCGGCGCGATGTTCCCCTCCTCGGCAAAGGACGGGTCATATTCCATCAGCACCCATGCCATTCCGACGGCAAAGGTAGCCGCCGACATGCCGAATATGCCCAGTGAATTGCGGAGAACCGTAGCCGGGCCGATTTCACGGTAGGCATTGATTAAGAAGCGAACCGCTCCCACACGGGACGGCTTGGTCTTTCGGATGATCTGAGCCACCGACTGCTTTTTTTGTGCGGCAGTGGGATAGGGAATGTCGGTTTTGTGAATCACTGTGAAAACTCCTTTCTGCATTTTTTGACAGCGGCATAATAGCGGGTCTTGACGGTATTCGGGGAAAGCCGCAGCATGGCGGCGATCTCTTCAAAGGTCATGTCTCCGAAAATTTTCAGCTCCACGATTTGATAAGCGCAGTAGTCGCTTTTTTCCAGATAGGCCATGATCTGCGCCGCCAGCGCACGCGTTTCGACGGTTTCCTCAAAGCGTTCGTCCAGAGGGATTTCTTCATTGACAGATGTGGAAATTCCTTCGACGCGCCGTTTATAAAAATATTTAAAACAATCGCGCAGATAATTAGAGGCGACGGCATACAGCCATGTCTTGAAAGAAGCGCGGCGCTTGTCAAAGGACGGGAGCGCGTTCATCGCCTTGATGAAGATTTCCTGCGCCGCGTCATACGCATCGTCCGCATTGTCAAGCCGACGATAGGCAAAGGCGTAAATATGGTCGTAATACCGCAGAATCAGCCGTTCTTTCGCCTTGTCGCTGCCAAAGCTGACAATGATAAAGACGAGTTGTTCGTCTGTCATGGCTGCTGTCACCCCGCTTTCCGCTGTTTTTTTGGACGTCCATTAGTGTATACGACGGACAAGGAAAAATAGTTTTGATATTTTAAAATTTTTTAATTTTATTATTTCGTGCTTTTCTTCTGCAAAACCTGATTGTATCGTTCAATGAAAAGAGATGGTTCTTTATAGAACAGATGTTTTTTCCACGGAAATCTTTTTCCAAAATGGAAAAGGATTTGCCGTATCATATGGCGAAACCAAGCGCGTTGTGCGACTCACCCACTGCTACACGGTTTTCCTCCCTTTCAGGAGAAAAGTCTTTTAAAGCGTATTATTGTCTTAAAAAATTTTTCGCAAGCACATGAAGATAAAAGAAGGGAGTGCAGGGAGAATAAAGTGTGACGGGTTGTGACGGATTGAGGGACACTCTATATAACTTTTTCTTTTTAGAATGTTAGATTTTTTTCTGAACAAGGAATAAGAAAAACCCGTCACCATGGAAATGGATTTTTAATCCTGCTTTCAACCGAAAATGAGTATGACGTAAAAAAAAGTGGTTGTTCTTTACGGAGCAGCCACTTTTTTGCTTTATGAGAAGAACCCCACATTTACCGTTGAACCGTCATGGGCTTTCAGAACCTCAATACCGTAGGGAATGCGTTCCTTTAGCTCCGATACGTGCGAGATAATGCCGAGCAGTTTGTTTTCACGCACCTGTGTGATGGCCTCCATGGCAATGTCAAGCGTTTCGCTGTCAAGCGAGCCGAAGCCTTCGTCGATGAAAAGGGAATCGAGATGAATGCCGCCCGCGAAGCTTTGTACCACATCAGACAGCCCAAAAGCGAGGGATAGTGATGCAAGGAACATTTCGCCGCCTGAAAGTGTGGAAATGGGACGCAGTTTGCCGATGCTGCTGTCGAGAATTTCAATATCCAGCCCCTGCCGTCTGGCACGCCCGCCTATAGAATCCCGATCTTTGCGCTGCATAGCGTACTGTCCGCCGGAGAGCCGACCAAGGTAGAGATTGGCATTTGCCAGCACTTCGTCCATCTTGATGCCGATGACGTATTCATGAATGGAAGTGCGCAGTTCATTTCTGCCGGAGAAGAGACTGTTGAGTCTTGCCGCAGTGTCGTAGGTCTTTTGCAGCTTGTCCAGTGCTTGTTGTTCTTCGGCTGTCGTGTGGGCGGTATCGCTCAGGAATTTCAACCGTTCGGTTGTGTTGCCGATCATTTGAGAAATGCGGTGTCCTTCTGCAAGTACAGCGGCATGATCGCTGCGAAGCGCGTCAAGCGCCGGAGGGGTCTGTCCCCTGAGTGCTTCAGCAAGCTGCGCGATACGGGTACGCACAAAGGACAGACGGCTGTTGTGTTCTGCAATACGGCGGTCATATTCCTTCTCGGTCCGGTCGGGCAGCACGCCGCCGTGGATGTCCGTGTTTTCATTCACATTTATGGCGGCACATCTGGCGCGAAAGGTTTTGGCACGTTGATCGTATTCGTCACGGGCAGCTGTCAGCGCATCAGTGGCGGCGTTCAAAGTAGCCTGGGCGCTGCTGCGGCGGGTGGTGGCCTGGGTGAGTGCGTCGTTGCATGCTTTGATCTGCGATTCGGTCTGAGCAAGGGTTGCGTTGGCCTCCGCGAGTTTTCGATCAAGGGCGGCAAAATCTTCCATTCCCTGTGACGTGAGACGTTCGCGAAGGGATTGCAGCTTTTGCTGTTCGGCGGCAATGGCTATGTTGAGATTGTTGCAGTGCATGGTGACATTTTGGGTGTCCTCGCGGTTGACCGTCAGGATGCGTTCCAGCTCACGCAGGCGTTCCTGTGCTTTTTCGGTTTGTCGGGAGAGTTTGTGCAGACTGGCTTCCTCCGCGTTTGCCGCGTCAAGGTCGGCTTTGACGGATGCGGCGGAACGGTCGAAAGGCCCCCCTGCTTTGTCAAGAAGTGCCTGTCTGTCGTTTTGCAGCAGACGGTATTGCGTGAGCAGGGCAGTGTGATTGGCGCGTGTCTTTTCCAGTGATTTGCCGTGTTTTTCCACGCTGCTTCGGCAGACAGCCAGTTCCTGCGCTGTGGGAGTGGTTTCGGCAGGGATGGCAGGGCAGGGATGATGCGTCGCGCCGCAAACGGGACAGGGAGAGCCTTCCGTGAGCGTGACCGCCAGTGAGTATGCCTTGTCGGCGGTAATGGCCTGCTCAACAGAGAGAAGCGTTTTTTGCAGCGCTTCGTATTCGTTTTCTCCTTCTTTGATGGAGACTTCGGAGGCGGTGATTTGTCTGTGAAGTGTCTCCGCCTGTTTGGTTTTTTCTTCGTATTCCCGTGTGTTTGTAAAAAGCTGTTCCAACGCATGTCGCTGCTGTATGATGCCGTTAAGTTTTTCGGTCGCGGTACGGCAGCTTTCCAGATATTCGCTGCCCTTCTGCATCCTTGCCTCAGCGTCGGTTTTTTCTTTTTCCAATTCCCTCAAACGCCGCTCATTGTCCGTCAATGCTTGGCGGTGGCCGATCAGATTTTGAGAGGACACTTGAAAAGCGACTTGATCGGAAGCAAGGTCTTTCCATCCCGCTATGCGGGTGAGAAGGCTGCGTTTTTGTTCCTCCAGTGAAGGCAGCGTTTGGACATTTTTTTCTGCCTGCTGCCACTGTGCTTCGGCTGCTTCTGCCGTCTGCTTCGCTGTTTCCCAGATAGCAGTTTGCTTTTTGACGGTATCAGCTGCGGCTTCTTTGAGATCGTATTCCGACAGCACGCCGCGCAGGGTTCGGCTGCGGGATAGCGCTGTTTGCAG
Organism: uncultured Clostridia bacterium; assembly: GCA_946182865.1. Lineage (GTDB taxonomy): Bacteria > Bacillota > Clostridia > Oscillospirales > Acutalibacteraceae > RUG762. Next base: position 16,724 of record CAMHAV010000021.1, on the reverse strand, counting down.
TTTCTCCACCTCTGCTGTCTGTGCATCAAGTTTTTTCAGATCTCCCCGCAGCTGCTCCTGTTCCGCAAAAAGGGCAGCTGTGACTTCTGCCGCCTTCAGTGCCGCCGCCGCTTGTTCGGTCTGCCGACTATTCTGCTCCTTTTGTTTATGCAGCGTTTCCAGTTCGGTCTGACAGGCCTCTGTTTTTTTCAGCAGTGAGTCAGGCGTTTCGCATTGGGCGGCTTGCAGGGCGCTGTTGATGCGGGCGGTATGTTCGGCGCAGCTTTTTTCAGCGGCGCGGTATTCTTCCGCGATGCGGTCGGTGATGCGTTCCCAGCGTTCGGTGTCAAACAGCTTTTTGAAGATGGCCGCCTTCTCGTCGCTCGATGCGGTGAGAAGTTCGCGGAATTCCCCTTGCGGCAGCATGATGACTTTGACAAACTGGGTCTGGCTGAGTTTCAGAATGTCCTCGGCCGCTTTGTTGACCGCGTTGGAAGTGCCGGAGGCGATCAGTTTCCAGTCCTCGTCGTTCCGGGCATGGTAGCAGGCGTTTTCCGTGTCGTTGATTTTGAATTCGCCGTTTTTGGTGTTGGGTACATGCCAGCGGCGGTAAAACCTGTATTTTATTTCTCCTAAGGAGAAAATATATTCCAATTCGGTATCCACGCTGTTGGGCGCACTGCCGCAGCGAAGCTGCCGCCATTCCTTGGCGCGTTCGCTGCCGGTGGCTTTGCCGTAAAGGGCGGCGCACATCGCGTCGAGAATGGTGGTCTTGCCGCCGCCTGTCTTGCCCGTTATGAGAAAAATACCATTGTCATACAGCTTGGTAAAGTCAATTTCGGCGGTGGAACAGTAGGAGCCGAAAGCGGTCATTTTGAGATAAATCGGTTTCATTGGTCGTCCTCTCCTATCGCGGTGTTGATTTTGGCAAAGAACGCCACATCGTCCGGCAAAGGCTCCGTTCGGCAGACGTCGCGCAAGAAAGACGTCATAATTTCTTCGTCGGTGATGGTGTGATTGGCCATCTTTTCGCGCAGCGTGCCACGATCTCCCTCCTGAGAGAGTGTGCGGCGAAGATAGTCCTGTTTCAGTTCAAGAATATGGGGGTATTTCTGCCGCAGGCGTGCCATCGGCTCATAGATCAGCCGTTCATCGGTGACCAGGGCGGATATGTAATCCTCTGAGCAATTGTCCGGTACGTCGAGAAGTTCCTCAAAGGTGCCCCGAAGGACACGCATTTCGCGGCGCGGCCGGATAGGAATGCGGGTGACGCTCATACCGTTTGTTTCAATGAGCAGCATGCATTTGTCGCGTTCGTTGGGATCAAAGGAGTAGCGAAGGGGGGAACCGCTGTACATGGCGGCTTTTCCCGCCTTTTGCGGCGAGTGGATGTGCCCGAGGCAGGTGAAGTCAAATGCCCCGAAACGGTCAGACGAGACTTGCTGCACGCCGCCTACCAGGAGACTGCTCTCACTGTCGCAGGTGACGGCCCCTGCTACCGTACAGTGCGTCACCAGGATATTGGGACGGTCGGCAGCGAGTTTTTCCTGTGCCATTTCAAAGAGCGCGGCGTAGGCATCGTCGGGACTTTTCAGTTCTTCGTTTCCGATGAAGAATTTAGCCGTGGGAAGATCGAAATAGGGGAGAAGGAAGAAACGGACAGAGCTGCCGTCTTTTCCGGTAATGTCAACAGGTTGGAGAAAATCTTCCATCGAGTTGGCCAAATGGATGCCGGCCGAGCACATGAGCTTGGCCGCCGGCAAAAGACGGTCGGCACTGTCGTGATTGCCGGAAATGGCGACCAGCGGAATGCCTCGCTGCGCCACAGCGTAGAGTGTGTCTTGCAATAGTGTAATCGCTGCTACGGGCGCAATGCTTCGGTCATAGATATCACCTGCCAGCACGATTACGTCAGGCTCGTATTCGTCCAACGCGCGAAGAAAAACATTCTCGATGAAATAGCGCTGATCGTCAATCATCGACTGCACCGATACAAATTTGCCGAGGTGCCAGTCGGAAGTGTGCAGAATCTTCAAATTGAAGGCTCCTTTTTTGTTGATTTCTTTTTATTTTATCATATTTTTTCACTGCAAACAAGGGAAAAAGGAATTTGTTTACAAATAGTTACATTCTTAAAAATCCGTTTCATTTTTTTCCGATTCCGTATATAATTAAACAAAGATGCAAACATGAAAGGGTGTATGAAATGAGATACGGAAAGACAGGTGCAGTCCTTTTGGCCTTGGCAGCGGTGTTGATGATGACCGGATGCGGAGAAGAAAAACAGGAAAGCACCATGATTCAAACAGCCGCGCAGGCGGTGCAGTCTAAAGTTGCGGCAGAGCGGGCGGCACAGCAGGCGGAGCAGCGAGAAGAAGAAAATCAGGGAACGAAATTGGATTTCGGCGGAAAGACCGCATTCGGCGGCATAGAAGTCGAAACGGATGAAAACGGCGAACTGGTTATGTCGGAAGAGGACAGCGCGGTTTGGTTTAAGATTACGGATAAGCGGTTTAAAACCTTTAAAAAATTCAAACAATTCACCACCAAAAAGGTGAGCAGTGATTTTTACCAGCAGGTCAATCCTTACTTTTCCTTCAAAGACGGCGCTTTCTATTTTGTCGTCGGTATCAACGGAAGAGGCGTTGAATCTTTTAAGAAGTATTATTTTAACGATTATGACGGCGAAGGCGGTTCCAAGATTACAGTGAACAGCACTCACAGCGCCGCAAGCAGCAAAAAATACGGCGTGTACAGAAGTACGACGACATTTGTCCGTCACGGTGACGGATGGAAGCTTGACAGTCTGACGCTGTATAATTCGTAATGTTTCACGAATACGGTGTGCGGCGTTGGATGTAAAAAAGAATAGAAAAAATCAAACTGCGTTGTTCCTTGCCGCCGATGGGCGGTGCTGTTCTCGCGGACAGCATTCAAGAGACAACGCAGTTTGACGATATTGAGACTGTGTATTGGGATAAGAAGTCGGGGATTGGAGGGAAACCCGACTTCTTTGTTGTAGTCGAGATTTTTTAAAGGGTCGATGGTTCTTTGTCTGACGGCGTCATATCTTCCGATGCGGATGCCTTGACAACGCTCTTGCCGCGCCATGTGCCGCGCCGCCAGCGAATGGCGACGATGACGCCTCGGATGATTTCGTCCGCCGCCAGAGCGACCCATATGCCTTTGAGCCCGAAGCCGCAGACGATGCCCAGCAGGTAACCGCCAACCACCGAACAGCTCCACATGGCCACAATGCCAAGGTAGGTGGGGAATTTGACGTCCCCCGACGCTTTCAGGCTGTTGATGATGACCAGATTGCTGGTGCGGCCCATTTCCAGAAAAATGGCGATGAACATGATCTGCTGTCCGAGTGTGATGATCTGCGACGCTAAATCCTGGATATCGGGATTGGCAGTGAACAGACCGAAAGTGAAAGGACTGATCAGGTAGTTGAAACAGGCAATCGCCACCGAAACGATCAGCGCGCTGCGCATGGTTTTGTTGACACGTCGGTAAGCAAAGTCATAATTCCCTGCTCCGACCGCGTGCCCCACAATGATGGTCGTGGCCATTGCGACAGAAACAGAATAAAGATAGGCGAAATTGCTCAGAATACCCGCGTAGATTTTTGTGTTAATAGCAACAATGCCAAGGGTATTGACAAAGCCCGTCACAAAGAGCTGCGACACGTAGTAGGAAATATTCTCACCTGCCGTCGGAATACCGAGACGCAGCAGCGTCCAGAGAACGTCTTTGGGAAAAGGTCGGAGGTATCTGACAGAAATGTGTCCGTCGATAAACAGCCTGAAAAAGACAAATGCCGTGATCAGACCGACAATGCGGCTGCATGTAGTGGAGACTGCCACACCTGACGCGCCGAGTCCGAGAGAACGAAGCGGCCCGTAGAGAAAGAGGTAATTGCCGCCGACATTCAGGATGTTCATGCCAATGGAGATAATCATGCCGTAAACCGTTTTTCCGTTGCTCTGGAAAATGCGGGACAGTGTATCCATAACCGCTTGTGTGAAGATGAAACCGCCAACGATCCGCATATATTGACGTGCGTCGTCCATCATTTCGGCCGGCATATGCAGCAGCGTCATCAACAGGTTGCTGCCGACGAATACCAAGAAACTGATCCCCAGACTCAGCACCAGATTGAAAGCGATACAGACCGTGTAGATCTGATTGATTTTATCTTTCTGCCCCGCCCCGAGATACTGCGCGACCACCACACCGCTGGCGCTGGAAATGATGGTGAACGCAAGGGTGAGAAATCCAAGAATCTGATTGGCATTGCCAATGGCCCCCACCGCCGTCTGATTGAAGCCGCTGAGCATGAGCGTGTCAGCGTAACCCAGAAACATAGAAAGCAGCGCCTGCACAAAAATCGGCCAAGCCAGACGGAACACCGATGTATGGAGAATATCGTCGGCACCTTGACGGGCAGCACCCGAAGGGGTTTTTGGCATAAACATGCTCCTTTTTGCGGCGAAACAAGAACCGCCATGAGGTGTAGTCGATTGTATAAAATCAATAGAAATTCGTAAAAATGATTGACTTCTATTGATAATTCCATTATAATCGTATCATAGAAAAATACAAGCAGTATTGATGAAAATTATTGCACTATCCGGCACAACGCAAACCGAAGCTGTTTTTTTATTTTACTGATCGGAAAAAACACGATTCTGTAACATTTTTATGGTGTGAAAATACGCTGTTTTAGAATATGCGAAGCGCTAGGAATACAGCAACAATTGTTAAAAAAAATTAGAATTTTTTCTATACTGCTTTTCCGAATCTTTTTTTCTGTGCAATCGGCTTTGCCTTGGAACAATGATGCGCTGTGGTTTTTACAGGAAAAAACTTGTACTATTTTGTCAATCGGGGAGGTCTGGCGATGGAACCGGGAAAGTTCGATATTTCACGCTATGTAGAAAAGAAGCGCCACGGAGATGTGCTGCTTCCCTTTGTGATCTACGGCACGATGATGCCAACAATATTCACGTCTTTTCCGCTGCACTGTCATGAAGAAGTCGAGATGGTGCTGGTGGACTGCGGAAGCTGCTGCTATACCATTTCGGGAAATGACGTGGCGCTGAAAACGGGGGATATTCTGTTGATGATGCCCTGGGTGCTGCATTCTTTCCGTCTGACGGAGGCAGACCGCTATTTTTTGGCCAGCACCTACCTGATTTCGCTTGACATGATCAACAACCGCACGGTGGATATATGTTCTTCGCGCTATTTTTCTCCCATGCTCAACCGCGTATGCAGCGATTACTGTGTGATTACGCCGGAAACGGAGCATTATGAGGAATTCAAACGCATGGCGGTACAGATGTTCGACGCGTATTATGACCATGACGTTTTCTTCGAGTTAAAACTGAAAGGTCTGATCGGCGATCTGTTTTTTATGCTGCTGAAAGATGGCCTGATTCAGATCTTCGAAACCACGCCCGAAAGCGACGACGTGAAAGCGGTGCGCAGGGTCGTGGATTACATTGCGGAAAATTACAAAGAAAACATCACGCTGGCGGGGCTGGCGCAATTGGTCAGTCTCAGTGAAACGGGATTGTCGCGCCTGTTCCGCAGCGTGACGGGTATGTCGTGCATTGATTATGTCATTGAATACCGTTTGTCGCAGGCGATGTCCATGGTGCGCACTTCCGAAAAGCCTATCATCGAAATTGCCTACGAAACCGGGTTTAACAATATTTCCTATTTCAACCGCACGTTTAAAAAGCACTTCGGGCAGACCCCCTCTGCCTGCCGCAAAGGACAGCAGGAAAAGAAAGAGCCTGCCCCTGCGGAGTGAGAAAGTACTGTTACTTTTCGCAGATGCCCGGCGCGGCGCCGGCGTATAGTTCTTCCAGCCGCTCACGCGTGACAAATCCGTTGGACGCGCCGCTTGTCAGAATCTTGGCGGCGGCAAAGACTTCGGCGCGTTTCAGGCATTCCACAGGCGCAAGCCCCTCACAGTACAGGCTGACGAAGGAGCTGAACAGCGAATCCCCTGCGCCCACCGTGTTGATGGGTGTGCCAAGACGGGCCGCGGTGAAGCTATAGAATCTGTCCTCGTCGCGGACGTACATCAAAGCGCCGCGTCCGCCCTGTCCCAACACGATGATGCGGCAGCCGTATGCGTTCTCGATAGTACGCAGAAATGCCTGCGGCTCACAGGGGAGTTTTTCGTCACTGAGAAACAGAATGTCGGCGTACCGCATAAATTCGCTGTTGTAGTCGTCGTGGATATCGCTGAGCGTGTGGACGTCGACGGCAACGGGAATGCCCGCATTTTTGGCTTTATGCAGCAGAGGACGGCTGAAATTGATGTTGCAGGCGATGACCGCGTCGAAAACCGACAAATCCACACTGTCAAAATCATACGCGGTTTCTTGGATATCTTTCAGGTCGCACTCAATCCGGCGCCTGCCTTCGTGGTCGTAAAGTACCGTGGAGGCGGGTGTTTCTTTGAGAGCGCGCCGTGCAAGGGTGCAGTCGATGCCCGCTGCGGTCAGTTCCCGCAGGGCGATGTCCGCCGTTACGTCCTGCCCCAGCAGGGTGGCAAGCGTGACGCGGCCGCCGAGCGTCGAGAGAGCTTTGGCGACGTTGCAGCCCACGCCGGAAACGCAGCTGCTCACGCCGAAGAAATTGTAGTGGATGGGGGCATAGTCGATGGGAAAGCGATCGACGCGGCAGTCGGTTTCCCAATTGACCAGACCAGAAACAAGAAAATGTTGACGCATCATTATGACCTCCTTACTATAAATGAGCATAGATGTCAATTTAAACAAATGTAGGGGACGGCCTCCGGACGTCCCGGCAAGATAAATTAAGATATAATAACTTGTCAGGCGCATTCTAAAAACGTAATCTCACAGAATTCGCCCTACCCCGTTATTGACTGGGGGTTATTTCGCCGGGCTGTCGAGGACGCCAGCCCCTACAATTTGTGCATTTTTACAATCATGCTCATTTATAGCTCCTTAAATCCTGTCTGTTTTCATATTGTGTTGAGATATGCAGGTGGTTGTAAATCTCCCTGCCATACCGGTTGCGCAGTTTGAGCAGATAAATATCATTGTGGATATGCTCCGAAATGACCTTGACAAATAGGCGGTTGCCGGATATACTGGCCTGCCAGACGCCTTGACTGTCGGGTCCCGCGATCAGTGCTGTTTCGTTGTCCGACACGACCATCAGACGGGAGGGTTCATGTCCCCGGATGGGTCTGTCGTGGGAATACAGCTCGCAAAGATCTTCGCAGCCTACCTGATAAAAGGAATATACGACTGTGCGGATATTTTTTTCGTCACGCAGCAGTTGAAGCTCCTCTTGCAAGGGAGACAGAGGCATATCCGTGTTGAGATAAATTTCGGTGCGGGTGTTTCGCATGATCTCCTTTACCCGCTGCAAAATGATTTCATAGCCTGTCAGATTGGCATATTGCTCGTTGAAAGCAGGCGGTGTGTACTGCCGGAGAAGTTCTTCGGCGGCGTCCGCGCTTCGGGTGAAATCATCGCGCAGCTTGCGCAGGAGAAGCGCCGGAGGCTGGGCGGCGTAGAGCGCCGTGTCGTTGGGAATCAGCGCGGTCATGCCCTTTTCCGTCATTTGTTCCAGCGCGTGATAGACCGACGGACGGGAGATATCAATTTTTTTGGCGATCTGATAGGCCGACATGGTGCCGCCGCGCAGCAGGGCCAGATAGATTTTTTGCTCCAGTTCGGAAAATCCCAGTACAGACAGGCACTCGGGCAAGGGAATTTGATTCATCTGAATCCCTCCGCATATAATAGTTGTATAATTTATACAACTATTATATCATTTCAATCGGAATATGTCAACCGTCATCGGAAAATAAAAAAAATATAAAAAAAATACCTGTTGCAGAAAATGCCGTGAAAGTGTTACAATAGCAATAATCCCATTTACCGTTTGCAGAGGTGAATCGCATTTGACCGTTTATTACGAAAATCCCAAACTGCGGGAGCTGCGGGAAAAATCCATGAAGCTGCCGCTGCTGCCGGGCGTGTATATCATGCACGACAAGAAAGATAAAATTATTTACATCGGCAAGGCCAAGGCGCTCAAAAACCGCGTGAGTCAGTATTTCGGCTCGCAGGAAGGACATACCGAAAAGGTGCGGCGTATGGTGGAGAATGTCGATCATTTTGAATACATCATCACCGACACCGAATATGAAGCGCTGGTGCTGGAATGCAGCCTGATCAAGCTGCACAAGCCGAAATACAATATTCTGCTGAAAGACGACAAGGGCTATCATTATATCAAAATCACCAATGAGCCGTATCCGCGTGTGGTGGAGGCCAAGAAAGCGGAGGATGACGGGGCGACCTATCTGGGGCCTTATACGGGAAGCTATGCCGTGCGCCAGTCGGTGGATGAAGCGTGCAAAATCTTCAAGCTGCCCACCTGCCGCCGCAGTTTCCCGCGGGATATCGGCAAGGGCCGCCCCTGCCTGAATTATTCCATCGGGCTGTGTCTGGCTCCCTGCCGCGGCAAGCTGCCGAAAGAGGTCTATGACGAGGCAATCGCGGAAGCAAAGGATTTTTTGCGAGGCGGCACCAATACCTCGGTGGCGCGGCTGACCGAACGTATGAACGAGTGCGCCGAACGGTTGGAATTTGAGAAAGCGGCGCGGCTGCGCGACCGCATCAACGCGCTCAAAAAGATGAGCGAAAAACAGAAAGTCATCATGACCGCAGTGGAGGAACAGGACGTGATCGCCGTGGCACAGGGCGCGGGCGGCACCGCGTTTGAAGTGTTCCGCTTTAAGGGCGGTCGGCTGTACGACCGCGAACAGTTCCTGATTGACGACATGATGGGTGAGCCGGAGCTGTGCCGCGCGGAATTTATCAAGCAGTATTATGCCATGCGGGAAGTGCCGCCCCGCGTTACGGTGGACGGCGCGGTGGACGACAGCGAACTGCTGGAGCAGATGCTGACCGAGAAACGCGGCAAAAAAGCAAAAATCACCGTGCCGCAGAAAGGCGAACAGCAAAAGATCGTGGAGATGTGCCGCCAGAATGCCGCCGAATATCTGGCGCAGGCGAAAGGCAGGACGGGGGAAATCACCGCCGCCGTGGATGAACTGGGACGGCTGCTGGGATTGCCCTCACCGCCCGAATATATTGAGTCCTACGACATTTCCAATACGCAGGGGGACGACAATGTGGCGGGCATGGTCGTCTTTGAAAACGGCCGACCGCTCAAATCCGCCTACCGCCGCTTCAAGATCAAAACGATTGAGGGGCAGGACGACTACGGCTCCATGCGCGAGGTGATCACGCGGCGATTGCTGGAATACAACGAACACAGGGACGAGGGCAAAGGCTTCGGTCGGCTGCCTGATCTGATTCTGCTGGACGGCGGCGAGGGGCATGTCAACGCCATTCGTCCTTTGATCGAAGCGTCGGGACTGCCGATCGCTCTCTTTGGCATGGTCAAGGACAGCAAGCACAAAACCCGCGCTATCGCGGCAGGCGGTCGGGAGATTTCGCTGACACGCAGCCGCGCCGCTTTCACGCTGGTTTCCACCATACAGGATGAAGTGCACCGTTTTGCCATTACCTACCATCACGCCAGCCACGGTAAATCAGTCATCAAAACCAGTCTTACCGACATCGACGGCATCGGCCCCGCGCGTGCGAGGGAGCTTCTCAAGCATTTCAAGACGATTTCGGCGGTTTTTAATGCCTCTGTGGACGAGCTGGCCGCCGTCAAGGGAATGAACCGGACCGCAGCGGAAGCGGTGGCGTCCTATGCCCGTAATAAGAAACCGTAATTTGGTTTTTTGTGGACTTTTTATTCACGTTATGTTCTGTCCGGGACTTTTCTGCTGTGTAAAAAAGGGTGACAAAAGAGAAAGGAAAAACAGAAACTTTTGTGACATTCGACATTTTTCTCGCAAAACACTTTCTATTTCTCACAAAACACTTTACACAGGAAGAATTATGCTGTATAATAAATGACAAGATCAAAGGAACTGCTGTCGGGGGAGCTTGCTCTAAAGTGCTGCGGTTCACGCGGAGAAAGGAGCGGCTGTCCATGAGAGTTATCACAGGTACAGCGAGGGGGCGGCGGCTCAAAACCTTAGAAGGCAGTGACGTGAGACCCACCACCGACAGAGTGAAAGAGGCGATCTTCAGCGTCATTCAGTTTGATCTGGAGGGGCGAAGGCTGCTTGATTTGTTCGCCGGAAGCGGACAGATGGGCATCGAGGCCTTGAGCCGGGGCGCAAAGGAAGCGGTGTTTGTTGACAGCGCGGCAGCGTCTGTGGCCGTGGTGCGCGAAAATCTGAAAACCTGCGGGCTGCAAAAAGCGGCCGTTGTGGTGCAGGGCGATGCGCTCGCTTATCTGCGTCCCCGCGCGGGCAGGGCGGAATTTGACATCGCGTTTCTGGATCCTCCCTACGGCAAGGGCGTTTTGCAGTCGGTGCTTCCCGAGGTGGCTTCCGTGATGAAGCCCACCGGCGTGATCATCTGCGAGTGTCCGACAGACGAAGCACTTCCGCCGCAGATCGGAGCATTTGCCGTTGACAGGGAATACCGTTACGGCAAGATCAAGGTTACATTTTATCGTGCCGTTGACACTTCTGCCGATCAGAACGCTGACTAAAGGAGGGACAGGGCATGAAAATTGCGATTTGTCCCGGCAGCTTTGATCCTGTCACGCTCGGCCATCTCGATATTATTCAGAGAGCGTCGCAGATGTTTGACAAGGTGATCGTTGCCGTTTTGGTCAATCCCGAAAAAAATCCGTCTTTTACCGCTGAGGAACGGCTCGACATGATCCGCCGTGTGATCACGGACATCCCTAATGTGGAGGTCGAGTGTTTTGAGGGCCTGCTGGCCGACTATGCGCGGCTGAAAAACGCGCATACCATCGTCAAGGGACTTCGGGCAGTGACGGACTTTGAATATGAATTTCAGATGGCGCTGATCAACCGCAAGCTGAATCCCGAGGCGGACACGGTTTTTTTGACCACCAGTTCGCAGCACATGTATCTTTCCTCCAGCATGGTCAAATCCATTGCCAGCTTTGGAGGGGATATTTCGGATTTTGTGCCGGAATGCATCTGTGATGAAATCAGTCGGCGTCTGGGTTCGCAAAACCAATCAGAATAAATGGAACTATCCTAACAATAAAGGAGTAATTGAAATTATGAAAAGTGTAGAGGAACTTCTTAGCAGCATCGACGAAATTATGGACAAGGCGAAATCTTTCCCTTTTGGCGGCGACAAGTGCATCGTGGACAGCCGTGAGCTGGCCGCTGTTCTGGACGAGATCAGAATGAATCTGCCCCAGGAAATCCGCAAGGCGAAAGGCATCGTTTCCGAGCGCGGCATGATCATTGCCGAAGCCAACAAAGAGGCGGACGAGATCGTGAGCAAGGCGCAGGAAAGAGCCAGAGCGCTGGTCAATCAGGAGGTCATTCTGAAAGAGGCCAAGGAAAAGGCGGACAAGCTGCTTGCTGCTGCCGAGGAGCAGGCCAATGAACTGCTGAGAGGAACCTTTGCTTTTTCTGACAATATCCTTTTGGAAACGGAAAACACTGTCAACCAGAATCTTGAAAGCGTAAGACAGGCGCGCAAGAATCTGCGTTCCGCTGCCAAGGCAAAGGCTGCCAGCAACAAAGCGGCGCGTCAGAATGAGTCCGCACCCGCAGCCGAAGCGGAGGATGCTTCGGCCGAGGAATAAGCCGCACGGTTTTGTTGTGAAAACAGGACGGTTGTCTAAGCAATCAAATAACAAACGCAGCTTAAAAGGCTGCCGCAAAATCGGAAATGCATTCCGGTGCGGCAGCCTTTTCGAGTTGTATTTTGGATTCAATTAGTATTATCCCGCTGTGTTGTTGAAGATGCGGTGGAAAGAGTAGTCACCGTACAGATAGTCCAGATCGGTGATGACAACGCCTTCTCCTGGAAGCGCATTGATTACCATGTTGTTGCCGATGTAAATGGCGGCATGTCCCGTGTATTGACTGGTGGGGTCGGTGTAAACCGTCGTGCAGAGATCGCCGGGGAGAAGTTCATCATAGGAAATCGGCGTACCCTTTTTGTGCTGGGCGGCGGCCGTGCGGGGCAGGCTGATGCCGAAATGTCCGTAAACCAGTTTGGTGAAGCCGGAACAATCGACCCCGTTTCTCAGATCGTTGCCCGCGTAGACATAAGGCGTGCCGAGAAATTGTTTGGCGTATGCGACAACTTCGTTGCCGTTCAGGGAGGACGGCGCTTGTTTTTTGGTGGTGGTGGTGGTTTTGACGGTAATTTCGGCTGTTGTGGTGGTGCTTTTCACTGCCGCCTCGGTCGTGGTGGCGGTGGCAGGTGCGGCCGTCTGTGTTGTTTCGACGGTGGCAACGGTCGTGTCGGCAGCGGATACCACAAGGCTGTCCGATGTGCGGTTCGGGCGAATCTTGTCCGGGCTTACTACGCCGGTAGAAACCAGCGCGATCAGACTCACCGAAGAGAGTGTGACCACAGCGGCGACGGAACCAAAAAGATGGCGGTTTTTTTGAGAATGTCCATAAAAAATCTCCTTTGCATGGGGTGAAGAATTAATGAAACGATATATGATGTTATTATACACCATCGACGGACACAAATCAAGAGAATTGTTCTGATGTTTGCCTATGTGTGTTATACTGTTTCTTTATTTATGTTACCGTTTTTTTGAGTGAGAGTCTGACAAAAAGTGAGGAAGAAAAACAATGACTGTTTTGCAAATGAACTATCTTGATTTTTCTGTAAGATGTGCTATAATGAATGCAAATCACTTTGGCGCAAATTTTACCTGACAAGGAGAACAGAACATATGAGTGAAATGAAAATCGGAACCAAATGTGTGCAGGCAGGCTACACCCCCAAGAACGGTGAGCCGCGTGTCTTGCCGATCGCGCAGAGCACGACCTACAAATATGACTCCTCCGTGCAGATGGCAAAGTTGTTTGATCTGGAAGAAGACGGCTTTTTCTATACCCGTCTCGCCAACCCCACCGTGGACGCGGTGGAAAAGAAAATCGCGGCGCTCGAGGGCGGCGTGATGGCGATTCTTACCAGTGCGGGACAGGCGGCTTCCATGTATTCGGTGCTGAATGTCTGCAAGGCGGGCGATCATCTTATCAGCTCGTCCGCGATTTACGGCGGCACCTACAATCTTTTCAACAAGACACTGCGCGATATGGGCGTTGATGTGGATTTCATCGAACCGGACGCGCCGATCGACGAGATTAACAAGCTGTTTAAAGACAATACCAAATGCGTCTTTACCGAGATGCTCTCCAACCCTGCGCTGACGGTGCTGGATCTGGAAAAATGGGCGGAGGCGGCCCATTCCCACGGCGTTCCGCTGATCGTTGACAACACTTTCCCGACCGCCATCAACTGCCGCCCCATCGAATTCGGCGCGGATGTGGTGGTGCATTCCACCAGCAAATACATGGACGGTCATGCCTGCGCCCTCGGCGGTGTGGTGGTGGACAGCGGCAAGTTTGATTGGAGAAACGGCAAGTTCCCGATGTTTACCGAGCCGGACGAGACGTATCACGGCGTGGTCTATGCCGACCATTTTGGCCCTGCGGCCTACGGCGCGAAAATCCGCGTTCACCTTATGCGCGATATGGGCGCGATGATGGCGCCGCAGAATGCCTTCCTGCTCAATCTTGGCCTGGAGACGCTCCACCTGAGAATGCCCCGCCACTGTGAGAACGCGCAGGCGGTGGCCGAGTTCCTGCAAAACGATGAGCGCGTGGCGTGGGTCAATTATCCCGGTCTGCCCGGTAACAAGTATTACGAGCTCGCGCAGAAATATATGCCCCACGGCACCTGCGGCGTGGTTTCTTTCGGCGTGAAAGGCGGCCGTGAGGCAGCGACGAAGTTTATGGATTCGCTGAAACTCGCGGCGATCGTCACGCATGTCGCTGACGCGAGAACCTGCGTGCTGCATCCGGCCAGCACCACCCACCGTCAGCTCAATGACAAGGAACTGGAGGAATGCGGCGTTTCCGCCGATCTTATCCGCTTCTCGGTGGGCATCGAGGACAAAGAGGACATCATCGCGGATATCGACCAGGCGCTTGCCGCCGCGACTGCGGAGTGATGTTTTTGTAAAAATATTGCATCCTCTTATCATTTATGCTACAATAAAAATGCCTGTGCAATGTGCCTTGCGCAGGCATTTTTTGAATATCATCCGAAAGAGGATTACCGCGTGATGAAAAAGAATCGAGTAAAAGTTGGCATGCACGCTGGCAGTGACAGCCTTGACGCGCGCAGCGGGTTATCCGGCCGGAAAGATAATTCCCAAAAATATATGGAGGCGACGATGATGAACGAATCAACCAAAAGCTTTGAAGAGATCGCGGAGGGATTCCGTGCGATGGGCGTTGATGTGAGCGATGAGGTGGTGCGGCAATGTCATAAAAATTTCGACAGTCTGCCCAAGGAAATCCAATCGGAAGCGGAGGGACTGGAACAGGATATTTTTGCGACTGAGTTGATGCTGGGGGCGGAGTCTCAGCCGATTTCCGGCAAGTTGTACTGTTTTTCTGTGGAGGTAGAGGATATTTCCTGCATGGCGGAAGTTTTCTTTGACGGCGTAACGTCCATCAGCGGGGGCGCGTTTGAAATTACCGACATTGAAAAGGAAGCCGTCACTCCTGAAATGGAGGAATCAGGCGTTTACCAGCAGAAGATAAGCTACCGTGTGAACGGCACAAAGTATGAATATGACGCTTCGATTCAGTATGACTGGTTTGACGTCGGCGTCATCTCGGCGCTGAACGAGGCGTTGGCTAGCGAGAGATTGGACAAGCGTCTGTTTGGCGACTGTTCGTCCGATATTATGATGATTAGCTATTGCACAAAGGAATGGGCAGAGGAATTCAACGAAAAGACCGGATTTGATTTGCATTAATGATGAATGGAAAGGCGGAATGAATATGAGCGTTGGACTGGTGCTGGAAGGCGGCGCGATGCGGGGACTGTACACCGCGGGCGTGCTGGATATTTTTATGGATAACGGTATCAAAGCCGATACGATCATCGGCACTTCGGCGGGGGTACTGTTCGGAGTGAATTACCCGTCGGGACAGCGGGGCAGGGCACTGCGCTACAATCTGAAATACGCGCCGAAGGGGTGCTATATGGGAATCCGTTCGCTGCTGACGACGGGCAATATCATCAACAGGCAGTTCGCCTATTACGACCTGCCCTCCAAGCTGGATGTGTTTGACGAAGCGGCCTATGAAGCTTCCGGCATGGATTTTTACGCGACGGTCACGAATGTGGAAACGGGCGAAGCGGAATATATCAAAATCACCGACTGCTTCGGGCAGATGGAAGCCATGCGGGCGACCTCCGCCATGCCGTTTGTGTCGCGCATTGTGGCGTATGAGGGGAAGAAATATCTGGACGGCGGCGTGGCGGACAGCATTCCCGTTGACAAATGCCGTGAAATGGGCTGCGACAAGATCATCGTGGT
The DNA here is from genome assembly GCA_946182865.1 of uncultured Clostridia bacterium. Classification (GTDB taxonomy): domain Bacteria; phylum Bacillota; class Clostridia; order Oscillospirales; family Acutalibacteraceae; genus RUG762. The sequence continues at coordinate 1,235 of CAMHAV010000021.1, read as the reverse complement.
GCTCACCCGTCCGCTTGATTATCGCAAATCCCCCTCTGATCCGCGGTTGGCCCAGCGGTTCTACGGGAAGAAATACCCGAAGCTGACAGAGCGCATCAACAACCGCTATGCCGAATATAACGCCTGCGTAGAGAAGATCATCGGAATGGAACAGCGAGGAGAAATCTTTGTCATTCGTCCGTCACGGACAGTGAAAGTCAAGCACATTGAGCGGGACACCCGAAAATTGCAGGCCATCTATGATTTAGGCGCGGAGGACTGCGCCGCGAGAATGGATGAGCTGAAAGAATACTTGCAATAAATGGGATTTGAAGATAAGAATAAACAGATTGATTTCTTGACAAGCAAAATAAATAACATTTTTTTGATAACAGAAGAATGTGAGGTATAGTAAATATGGCTTCCAGCGAGGAATTTGTACGCTTTGTCTGTGATCAGATGGGTCGCGCGGGAAAGATTTCTTACAGAAAAATGTTCGGGGATTACGGCGTTTACTGTGACGGAAAGATCTTCGCGCTAATCTGTGACAATCGGCTGTTTGTCAAGATAACCAAGGCGGGCGGGGTGATCTGGCCTGATTTGCCGCAGGAAGCACCCTATGAGGGAGCTAAGCAGCATTTTGCGGTGGATGATGTGGAGGACGCAGAAAAATTATCCGCATTGGTGACGGCTACCTGTTCGGAGCTTCCGCTGCCAAAGCAGAAAAAGAGCAAGGAGAAAAAGGAATGAAGCAGCTATTATATGGCGTGAAGCTGATGTACCGATATATGGTAGGCGGAGAAGTCTATTATGAAGAGTCCGTCCTTCATGTGCGGGCGTCTTCCTTTGATGATGCGATGGAAAAGGCGGAGGAATATGCCGACAGTCTGATAGACAGGAATCATATCAATCCGTTCGGACTGGAAGTGCGGGAATCGGTGTGCGATGTGATGGACTGTTTTCTCATGCAGGAAAGCGGCGGCGAGATCGAGGAAGTGTATTCCGCCTTTCACCGGAACCGAACCGATTTGTCAGAGAACGAATATATAGAAATGATGTTTGACGAGTGCAGCGAGGAAGAACTGCAAAGTCTGCGCTATTGGGAATTTAACGATTAAAAGCGTCGTTGTGCAGGAAGTGGAAAATAAGTAGAAGAAAAATGGAGTTTCTGCACAAAGATGAAAAATAGGGCGAAAAAACGGAAAATAAAGCTTGACAAAGGGGGAGTGGTGTGGTAAGATAGTGAAGCTGTCGCG
>CAMHAV010000020.1 GCA_946182865.1 uncultured Clostridia bacterium | reverse complement strand
TATCTATTATCTATTATCTTAGCGCAGCTCCGCTGCGCGCTTAAATTCTCATTTTACTAAAAAACCACGGAACGCCTTTTGTAACAACAATTGGTGTTCCGTGGTTTTTATTTGCTTGATTGTTTTTTACGCTTGCTCCGCCAGCTTCGCTTTTTTCTTCTTTCCCAGCACCGCAAAAAGCGTGGAAAACAGATCGGTAAATTCCGCAGTACGGCAGAAGCAGACGGCGATAACGACATTGGGAAGCAGCACACAAACGCCCGTCTTTGCCAGAATCTCCGCCCATCCGGTCAGCGGCAGCTGTAAATCCACAAAATGCGTCAGCGCAATGAGTCCGCCGGAGAAGAAGAAATAGATGAAAGTGTTTCTCCAGAATTCCCCCCACGAGCGCTCAAATCCGTGACGGAACAGCACCAGCGGTTCCACCCAGAGAGATGTCGCCGCCATGCTGAAAATGGTGCCGAAGAAAATACCGGCGATGCCCATCATACGGATGCTCAGCACCGACACCACCACATTGAGTGCCGCTTCTATCAGCGGCTTGTAGCGGTCATTCCAGAGCAGCCCCATGGCCTCCTTGAAGGTAAGCGGTACCTTGCGGATGCCCACTACATAGAAATTCAGACCGATCATCAGTACCGTGGGGAAGCCGAAAGAATATTCCTCCACATGGGACACCCCCATCATGGTAAGCGCCTTCATCAGAACAGGATTGGCCAACTCGATAAAGCTGATGGTGCAGAAGGTATAAACCCAGAAGCTAAGAAAATGCAGATATTTAAAGGTCTTATACATCGACTCCTTGGATTCACTGGCATTCATGCTTCCGACGCTCGACAGCATGGCGTTGAAAAACTGATTGATAAAGGAATTCATCAATAGAATTATTTTCTTGAAATTGCCGTAAAAGCCGCAATAAATAATACCGATGAATTTTGAAATGAGCAGATTATCCGTTGAGCCAAGAATGGTCGCGCCGACACGGTGATTGAACATGGCAAACACGTTTTTATATATGGCTCTCTTTTCTTCACGGCTGAGCGGAATTTTTTCTTTGGTTTTGAGGAAAGGATACATTTTCTCCGCTTGTCGGGACATCATCATATTTTTCGCCACCACCGTGACGGTCTGAATGATGAGGAAAGCGAAGAAATTATGTGTCGTGACCAAAAAGACCAATTGCAACACACACTGCACTATTGAAAAAATCAGGCTGTAAAGGTGTATCACATAGACATTCTGATCCGCGTTGAGAATCGACTGCTTGTAAACAAACAGATAGGAAGACGCGGAACTTACCAGATAGAGAAAGTAGATCAGCCGCGCATGCGGCACCGCGTCCATATTGCTAATGAAGAACGACAGAAACGGCATGAGGCAAAGCCCCAGACCGAAAATCATGGCGGCAATCAGGTCATAGGCACGGCGGTAAAACTGGGTCAGCGCGATCAGCTTGCGTTCGTCCGCGTCCGCGATAGGACGGTACATGCTGTAAACCAGCACCAAACCGATGCCCAGCTCCGCGAGCGACAGAAATTCCAGAATCGAGGAAAACAGTTCTCTGGCTCCCAGATACTCCTTAATCATAAATTTGACAAAGACCATCTGGATGATAAATCCGGTAACGGCTCCTACCCCCTGCGACAGTACGCCGACAACGGTGTTTTTCATCAGCTTTTCCGCTCTCAAATAATCAGCCCCTCTTTCGCCTCGGCAACAGTTTCTGTTTGCCGGACAATCCTTTATTAAAATATTATACCAGATTTCAACAGGTAAATTGTTATCATATTATGACAAAGCCAATTATTCTCTTTGCAAAATAGTTTGACTTTATATTGAATTTATATTGATCGTTATAATAATAACAGATAGAAGTATCATACGGTGAGAATGAGTCAACCTCATAACGGAAAGAATATTGGCAGGAGAATCAACTATGAAATTCAAAAACAACCGACAAGACAACAAAGAAACCACCCCCCCACGCAGTCGCTTCAGATGGAAGCTGCGCGGACTTACGGACATCATCAAAAAGCATAAGGCTTCCTTCATCGTCTATCTCGTGCTGCGCACGCTGGTGATTATCGCGCTGGTCATTTCTCTCCTGCGCGGCAATTATGAAAACGCCTTTTTCTGCGTGCTGTCGCTGGTGCTGTTTCTCGCGCCTGCCTTTATCACGGCGAATTTCGGCATTGAGTTCCCCTCCGCCATGGAAATTATTGTGCTTCTGTTCATCTTCGCCGCGGAAATCTTGGGGGAAATGCAGTGCTATTACATTCGGTTCGCCCATTGGGATACCATGCTGCACACGATCAACGGTTTTCTCTGCGCCGCCTGCGGCTTTGGGCTGGTGGATATTCTCAATCGAAACCCCCGTATCAAATTCAAGCTCTCCCCCGCTTTTCTGGCCATGGTGGCGTTTTGCTTTTCCATGACCATCGGCGTGCTGTGGGAATTCTTTGAATATTCCTGCGACATGTTTCTCCACACAGACACACAGAAAGACACGGTCATTCACATGATCTCCTCCGTGGCACTCAACCCGAGCGGGCAAAACAGCCCTGTCACTATCAATGACATTTCAAATGTGACGGTCAACGGCGAATCCCTCGGTGTGGAAGGTTATATCGACATCGGACTCATTGACACCATGAAGGATTTGTTTGTCAATTTCATCGGCGCGCTGGTTTTCAGCTTCATAGGATATTTTTATGTAAAATCGCGCGGCAAAGGAAAGTTTGTCAAAAATCTGGTGCCGACGCTGGCAGAATCCGCGGCCACCAATGACATTGCCACCGAATTCGACGCTGATTCTGAGGAAGCAGTGCATTCCGGGGAGGCATGGCGTGTGGAAATGTCGGATATTTATTGATATGACCCAAAAAGGGCTGCCTCACCGGGAATTTTATTTTCCCTGTGAGGCAGCCTTTGTGATATATAATGAAACAATCTCGCAGCGACCGTTGCGCCGTTTGCCCTAAAATCGGCATTCCTTATCTACAATATATTGGGAAAACCTTGCAATCCACCCATACTCAGAGAGAAGATCACCCGTCAGATCATCGCTGGCTTCCACTAGGTCTATTTTTTCTCCGTAATAATTCATCAGCAATTGAAATTTATCGCTGTAGTCATCCAGCATGAAGAAAAATTCTCCCAGCGTGGAAGCGACGGCCCAAACGGCCAGTCGATAGGCATACTCCCTTTGCGCTTCGTTGTCAAAGGGCGGAGGAGATACATAATGCATCCCCTTTCCGTCAAGACTATCCGCTATTTCCTTTACCATTCTGTCACGAACATGTTCCACCACGTATTTACCAAATTCATCGGTAGCATCATAGTTAATACTCATCAATAAACCCCTCTCATTTATCTTTCAACCTATTTTGACTGGCAAATTCCTTTTTATCCGATTCTTCGGGCGATCTCCAGCGCCACATCAAACTTGTCCCACGCATGATTGGCTTCAAACAGCCCCTCGGGAGAATATTCCGGCTGATCGACAATATCCCCCGTCACCAGAAAATCGTACAATTGCAAGCCGTAGTAATCACAAACCGACTGCACGCCTGCCAGTTCCATTTCAACGGCCAGACAGCCTTCGGACTTTCTCTTTTGCACCAAATCCCGCGTCTCGCGGTACATCGCATCGGTCGTCCAGACCTTTCCTTTCACATACGGCAGACCGCACTGACGGAGTACCTCCGCCACAAAATCCGCGTTGGGTACAGATATGTAATCCGAGGGCGACGCGTAGTGATAGGACATTCCCTCGTCGCGATAGGCGGCTGTGGGAACCACATACTTTCCCTCGGTGGCTTCCCTGTCAAGCGAACCGGCGGAGCCGAACAAAATAAAATGCGCCGCTCCCGTCAGCCAGTTCACCTCGATCACGTCGGTTGCTGCCAGCGTCGAACCGATCTCCGACAGGTAATACACGACCTTTCGACCGCCGTCCACCGTGAGAAGATGTATCGGGCGGATTCGGTTGCAGGGGTGCAGTTCGGTAATCGTTTCATGGGGATAACGCGCCAGAACGGCCGCGTCAATTTCCCGCGAGAAGGTAACGATGGCGGTGTCACAGATGTTTTTTTTCTCTCCGAAAAAAGCATCGGGGGATATGATCGCCTCGCTGCGATTGTCAAACGAATCGGTTATCATGATACGATCCTCCCTGTGTCATGGATAAAACGGCACCGCACGAAATGTTTCGGCTGATTTTCGCGCGGTGCTGTTTTTATCGTCTTATGGCTTTATTTGTAAAAAACTTAATCCTGTGCGGGGTCGCTTTCGGTGGATTCTTCGGTATCTCCGTCGGCACTGTCGGTGGAAGAAGCCGTATCCCCCTGTTTATCCTCATCGTAGGTGACGCTGATGACAAGCTGATTGTCGATCACTTTCACATCCTGGAACTTCACATTATGGATAAAGTCGCTGACCACCTTTGCGGCCCAGTTCTTGACGGAATTGGAAACGCTGTTGACAAGATTCTTCCACCACTTCTTGATAGAGAATCCCTTGTTTTCACCGTCGTCAGTGTCGTTTTTGGCAGAATCAGGCGTGAGTCCGAGACTGGAAAGCGCCACAGCAGAAATCTGGTCATTGAAATCGGTGGTATCGTAATAGACAAAGCCGTTGCGCATGGTGATATTGTCACTTACATAATACTTCCCGAAAAAGTCAAGAACCATTTCGGGCGGCAGATCCAGCTTGCCGAGGTTGGCATTTTTCAGACCGATGATAATATAGGGGTCATCATATCTCACATCCGCCACCGCCTTGACCGGCCATGTAACGCCCTTGTAGTTGAGACGGCAATAGAATGTCATCTTGTCATTGGCGACAACCGAGAAGAAATCGTTAATCTGCACGCCGTTTTCCGCCAGCTTTTCAGAAGATTTCTCCACCAGCATTTGCAGAAACAGGTTGATTTCGTCGGAATTCAGGCTGATCTTTTTGTCACTGATCATCTCCATCGCGGAATCCTTGATGACCGTGTTCATATCGGTGGTCACTTCGGGTGCTTTGGGCATAGTGTCAGTGGTGGCAAAGAGGAAGAGTACGCCCGCTCCGATGGCGCAGACAAAGAGCAGCGCCGCCAATCCCAGTATCACAAAGACGATGGCGTTGTTCTTTTTGGCGGGAGGTTGAGGCGATTCGGCCACAGCCACCGTCGTGTTGCTCACAGACGGTACCACAGTGCCGCCGTCAGAGGTGTTCCCTCCCAGAGGGATGGCTTGGTTGGTTTCTTTTTCCATTTTTCATTTCTCCTTCTTGCCCGCAAACGCCAGTATATGTAAAGTCCTGTCATTTGGCGGGCGAATTTATATTGGATTGCCTACGCAATAGGGGTGCAAACTTTTATTTTTTCAGTTCCAGTATCGTTACGCCGGTTTCGCCCTCGCCGTACACGCCGAGACGGAAAGACCGGATGCTCGGATGCTTGCGGAAATGCTGGTGCAGTCCGGCACGAAGCGCGCCGGTACCTTTACCGTGAATCACGCGCACCTCGCCCAGCTTCATGACAATCGCGTGGTCGATCACACGGTCTACTTCCAGAATGCCCTCTTCAACGGTGCAGCCGCGCACATCCACCTCGGTCTGTATGCGCTTGGTGTCAATGCTGTGGGTGGTGCCGCTCTTTTTGCGGTTTTTCTGCCCGTTGAGCGTGATCTTGCTTTCCTCCACCAAACGCAGTTCCGAAAGCTTGACGCGGGATTTGATAATACCCATCTGCACCGTCACATTGCCCGATTTGTCGGGCAGCGCCAGCACTGTACCGCGTTCATTGAGGCCGAATACCTCCACGGTGTCTCCGATTTTCAGATCGCGCGGCAGCACATAGCCCTCGTTGGAGCGTTGTTCCACGGGATCGACCGACGCTTCCATTCTGCGCAGACGCGCCCGCAAAGTCGCCTTTGCGTCGCCGTTTAAGGCCGAAATCTTGGCGGATTCATAATCCTTGCGCAGTTTGTCGATCTCTTTGAGCAGATCGTCCGCCTCTCCCCTCGCCTGTGAGACAATGCAGGACGCTTCGCGGCGCGCCTGTTCGATTTCCTCGCGTTTGGCTTTTTCCAGTTTCGCCTCGCGTTCTTTCATCTCGGCTTTGATGGCTTCGGCCTCAGCGCGAGCTTGTTCGGCATCGCGCAGCTTGCGCTCCATCTCCTGACGGGATGCGTCGAGCTGCGCTACTACATCCTCCACGCGGGTATTGTCCCCCGAAACCAGCGACTGCGCCTGCTGCACGACCGCCTCCGGCATACCGAGGTGAGCGCAGATGGCAAAGGCGTTGGAACGCCCCGGCACCCCGATGAGCAGCTTATAGGTGGGTCGCAGAGTGGCCACGTCAAATTCGCAGCTTCCGTTTTCCACGCCGGGCGTGGTGAGCGCGTAGCTTTTCAGCTCGGCATAATGGGTGGTGGCGGCGATTTTCGCGCCTTTGCCGCGAAGCTGCTCGATGATCGCCTCCGCCAGTGCCGCGCCCTCGATGGGGTCGGTTCCCGCGCCCAGTTCATCCAGCAGCACCAGCGAACGGCTGCCCGCCGCCCCGAAAATGCGGATGATATTGGTCATATGCGCGGAGAAGGTGGAGAGCGATTGCTCGATGGACTGCTCGTCACCGATATCCGCGAGAATATTGTCAAAAATTGAGATGCGGCTGTTGTCTCCCGCAGGAATCATCATGCCGCACATGGTCATCGCTGTCAGCAAGCCCAGCGTCTTGAGCGTGACGGTTTTGCCGCCCGTATTGGGGCCGGTAATCATCAGGGTGTCGTAATCGCCGCCTAATCGGATATCCGACGGCACCACCTTGTGCTTGTCAATCAGGGGATGGCGAGCCTTTTTGATGTCGATCACGCCGTCCGCCGTCACAACGGGGAGAGAAGCGTTCATATCATAGGCGAGATTCGCCTTGGCAAAGAGCAGATCCAGCTCGATCATGGTGTGGTAGCTGGCAATCAGCATATCGGCGTTGTCGCCGCATTCACCGGACAGCGCGGTGAGAATGCGCTCGATCTCCTCCTGCTCGCGTCCTTTGAGCAGCTTAATGTCGTTGTTGGTTTCCACCACCGCCATCGGCTCGATAAACACCGTCGCGCCGGAAGAAGAGGTATCATGCACCAGACCCGCGACCTGTCCGCGAAATTCCGCCTTGACGGGTACGACAAAACGTCCGTCGCGCATGGTGACAAGCGCGTCCTGTAAATATTTCTGATAGGTAGCGGAGCGGATGAGTTTTTCGAGCTGCTCACGCACACGGCTTTCCGCGTTCTTGATCTTGCGGCGGATGTCGTATAATTCCGCCGACGCGCGGTCGTTCATTTCCTCCGGGCTGTTGATGGAGGCGGTAATTTTTTCCTCTAAGCTGTTGTTGGAGGCAAGCGTCATGAAATGCCCGTCAAGCGAAGTGGAAACGCCCTCGCAATGGCTGCGCCAGTCCCGCAGCAGGCGGATGGTCTTCATGACCGAGGCGATTTTCAGCAGCTCTCCCATGGAAAGCACCGCTCCCGACTGCGCGCGCCGCAGGGGATTGGCGATATTGGGCGCACCCGCAAAGGACGGGGTGCCGAAGCGTCCGGCAAGCATATGCGCGTCGGAGGTTTGCAGCAGCATCTCATGCACCTTGTTCAGTTCGGTCTGCGGCTCTATTCGTAACGCGGAATCGGCAGTGTCGGCACAGGAGCATTTGGCCGCAAGCATCTCCAGCACCTTTCCGAGTTCCAGCACCCGGTAGTCTCTGTTTTCGTTCATGTTATCTCCAGTATTTTTAATTAATCATTATAAATATTCCTCAATGTCGTCATACCGATTGACAGAGAGCGCATAGCAAAAATCCGTAAAGGATTCACTCAGCCGATAGCTGTATCTTTGGATGTTGGCGGGCGTGACCTCCGGCGTCCCGTCACGGCTGACGTCAACGCCGTAATCGTTCCAATTGCCGCGCCAGAGGTAAATTTTCGCGCATCGGGTTTCCTCGTCGTAATACGTAAAGCTGTGATCCATCACACGTACCGACGAATCGCCGTTTTGTTCTTCGTTGGTGTCAATGCAGATCAGTCCCCCGCCCACCGTCGTGCCGATAACAAACACCCCACACGCCGCAAGATATTGTCCCGTTTCGCTGCGGTTTTCCGCAAGGATACCCGCTATATCGCAAAGACTGCCATAACAGGGCAGCATCGGCAGGTTTTGCGGTTCATATTGGCGGTAAAATTCGATCACACGCCCTGCCCTGCCGCCGAACAATTCCACCAACGCGTCTACATCTTCCGGTTTCGCCGGGGCAAACAATTCCTCGGACGGAATATCGGGAAACAGTTCACTGAAATGACGTATCATTTCCTCAAATGTCCTCATTCCATTTCAACTCGCCTTGTATCAGAATTCTCTCTCCAACCGCATAGGGAACGCCGCTCTCAAACGCAATGAGCATCGCTTCTTCTTGCAGCGAAGATGCCGCCAAAACCGCATCATCCGCCATGATTTGGATAATCTCCACCACCGCCTCGACGTGCGGGGATTGAGGGACAGGCTGCCTGTGCCACAAAGGGCGGCTGACCGTTTCGCTGTCACACACCAGTCCGACAGACAAATGCCCCGTCAGCGTATCGCCCGGTTTTCTTTTCACCGAGGGAGCGCCGTTGTCGAGATACTCATCCCACTCGCCAAAACTCACTTGCAGCAACGCCTGATCCGACATGCGCCGCATCACCGCGAATCGCTCATAGCCGTCGGCTGACAGGCTTTGAAGAAGGTATTTTTCCAATTGTTATCACATCAGCTTTTCCACAAAATCCACCGACTTGGCGGTCAGTTCCACCCATGCGGGGCGAAAACCGCATCGGAGGGCGTTGCGTGCCGACCGCACATTCGACCATGCCGCGCAGTAAAACGGAATCTTATCCCGCGCCATGATTTCGCACGCCAACCGTGAGGTGACAGCCGCCGCCACACCTTGTCTGCGGTAGTCCGGCAGCACGTCCACGCCGATCTGCCACATGGCGTCGCAGTCGGCGGACGCGCCCGCCAGCCCGATCAATCTGTCTCCGTCAAACGCGCCCACCGCGAGAACGTCGCGTTCGCTGTGCTCGGCACAGATCGCGTTGCCGAACGCGGGGCTGTAATAGGGCGCAAAGTCATCCTTTTCCATCACACGCAGTTCATATGTACCCGTGTCATACCCAAGCGGCCGCAAATCATCGGGAACAGGCAGATAATACGCCGCCATAAAGCAAACCGTATGGTCATATTGCAGCAATTCCCGGTTCAATCGGAGTATCGCGGGCGTTTCAAAACAGCGAACTGCTCCGTATCGTTCCGTATAGGCTCGGACAGTGGGCAAAAATTCCGCACTGGCGGAGGTGACCACGTTACTGCCATAGGAAACCAGCTGGCAGAAAAAGGGTAGCTGCAAATAGCGCCGTGCGTTGTCATGGGGTGCGGAAAGCACTGTTTTGTTCTCACCCGAACAAAAATCCTCAGCGGCACAATTTAAATCAATGGCCGACTGCTCCATAGCCGCTTTCAAAATGGTATCATATGTCATTGTCCAAAATTTCCTTTGTTTCTAACCTTATTTTACAACAATGTGCGCAGAAATGCAAGTGTTGTCAGCCTTTTTTCCAACTTGGAAAGCGCAAATGCCTCCGAAGCACGATAAAACTGTTCCAGACTTTCCCCGCTGAGCGAAAAGGCATACAGCTTCCGCACATCCGACAGCACCGCGTGACGCATGGCGGTGAGCGCGCCGCGGCTCAGCGGCAGACCGCCTTTCCCTCCGCCGGGCGCGCAGTTGTCACATTTGATCTGCGCCGTCGCGGGGAGAAAATACATCCTGTCATGTTCATACGCGCCGCACGACGCGCACATCACCAGATCCGGCATGTACCCCGACAAGCTCAGCAGCCGCAGCTCAGCAGCCGCTTTGATGAGCTTCGGGTCACGGGTATCCCCGGAAAGATAGTAAAATGCCGCGCGAAGGACGGGCAGATATTCGCCCGCCGGTTCTCCTTCCGGCACCAGCTCCATCGCCAGCTGACAAAGGTACTGCGCGACGGCCAGACGCACAATGTCGTCGCGCAGTCCGAGGTTCAGTTCTTCATACTCCGATTCGTCAAGCGTGTAATAGCTTCTGTGATGAAAAAGGTCAAAGCGACCGTACACAAATTGCGCCGTCGCGGTGAAATTTTTATTCTTCATATTTCTGGCGCCTTTGGCATACGCCGCAATCACGCCTAATTTGTCGGTGAGTATCGTGCAAAGGCGGTCATTGTCACCCGTTGTAACAGCATTCAGCACGATTCCCTCCACCTTCTGATGCAACGCTGTCACCTCCGACAGACTCCGCATTTTCCGCGGACGGTTGTTCCACACGCGCCACATATCCCTGCGCGTAAATGTCAATGCCCCGGCTGAGCAAATAGTAATCCACCCTGCCGGTCTCCACAAATTTATCCCATGCTTCCTGATTACTCATTATCCGCCATCTCCGTTTTTTATAAATCATGTCAGTTTTTGATGAATTGCAAAACTGCGGTTCATTGTTTCATAAAGGGGAGATATCTGTTTATCCATATATACTCCCATTGCTATCATTGACAGAATTATAAAAAACATTGGCATGGGGCAGCAGATTTAACAGAAAATTTACGTTAATGTGAAGTGTGAAGTGATCGGTCATTCGTAGGTCAGTAATATCTCATTCATGAAGCTCGCCCGCCGGAATGTTTTTACTGCGATAGGCGGCAATCAGCTTGTCAAGCCACGCGTCACGGTACCCCAGCACGAAACTGTCATAAATCAATCCGAAATCGTCGGAAACATACTCCGAAAGCTCGCCGGGGACGTGCTCCTCCACTGTCATGAACGCCTGACGGCGAATGTCCTGCTGTTCCTCCTCGCTGGCTTCCGTATAGACAGAGGGATTCTTGCGCGATTCTATCTCGCGGTACACCCGCGACCACTCGCCGTCAAAGTCCTCAATGTCGCGGTTGTCCAGCAGTTCATTGACAAAATCCTCGTCAAATCCGTTGAAATCCATCTCCGCAAGACAATCCAATAATTCCTGTATCATTTCCATGAACATTTCCTTCCAAAATCATTTCACATTTCACTTTTCACACTTCACATTACTGATCGGTGTAGCCGAAGCGCTTGAGACCTCCCGCTTTGTTGCGCCAGTCGGGCGTGACCTTTACCCAGAGCTTGAGATTGACCTTGGTTTCGAGGAATTTCTCCAGATCAGTGCGGGCATAGGTACCGATTTTTTTGAGCATGGCGCCGCCTTTGCCGATGATAATGCCCTTGTGGGATTCCTTTTCGCAGTAGATCGTCGCCTCGATATCCATGATGCCTCCGTTTTCGCGCTCCCGCATTTTCTCGATTTCCACCGCCGTGCCGTGAGGCACCTCGTCGCTGAGCAGCCGGAGCAGCTTTTCGCGGATGATCTCGGCGGCAATCACGCGTTCGGGCTGGTCGGTCAGCGTGTCTTCGTCAAAGAAGTGAGGGCCTTCCTCCGCCAGTTCGCACAGTTTGTCAACCAGCGCTTCCAGACCGTCGCCGTCCTGTGCGCTCACAGGAATGATGCCCACGAAATCATACAACTGACTAAACTGGGCGATGCGTTCGAGCAGGCGGGTTTTGTCGGGCAGCCTGTCAATTTTGTTGATGGCCAGCACGGCGGGCATGTCGAGCTTTTTGAATTTCTCGATCAGTTCCAGCTCCGCCTCATGCAGCTTACCGGATTCCTCCACTACCATCAGACACAGATCCACGTCCCCGATGCTGTCCACAATAGTCTTGACCATATAATCGCCCAGTTTGTTCTTTGGCTTGTGCAGTCCCGGCGTGTCGGTGAAAACCAACTGCGTCTCGCCGTACTCGCCCGCATTCATCACGCCCATGATCTTGCTGCGCGTGGTCTGGGGTTTGGCGGAAACAATGGCCACTTTTTCCCCCAGAAGACGGTTCAAAATGGAAGATTTACCCACATTGGGCTTGCCCACAATCGCGACAAATGCCGATTTGGTTTTGATGTTGTTTTTATTCAAGCAATTCAACTCCATGTGATGGTTTTATACCGACATTATATCACATCCATGGCACAATGAAAACAGTTTTCGGGGGAAATTTATGTTTTTTTAAGGATTCCCCGGGGATAATATGAAAAACAGAAAAAACACTTGACAACGATACACAGGGAGCTTATAATAGAAGTATCAAATTCAATTGAGTTCAATTGAATTAAGCGAATAATCAAAAGGAGGAATTTTTTATGTCCATTTACGATTTCACTGTGAAAGACGCGCAAGGCAGCGACGTCCGGCTCTCGGATTACAAAGGCAAGGTGCTGCTCATTGTCAATACAGCCACCGGCTGCGGATTCACACCGCAATACGAGGGGTTGCAGGCACTTTATGAAACCTATCAGGCGCAGGGTCTGGAAATTCTCGATTTCCCTTGCAACCAGTTCGGTCATCAGGCGCCCGGCACCGAGGAGGAAATTGTCACGTTCTGCAAAGGCCGCTTTGGCGTCACCTTCCGGCAGTTTGCCAAAATCAACGTCAACGGCGAGGACGAAAGTCCGCTTTACACCTACCTCAAATCACAAAAGGGCGGCGTCATGGGCAGCAATATCAAGTGGAATTTCACCAAATTTCTCATAGACCGCGACGGCAATGTCGTGGAACGCTATGCCCCCACTGTCACCCCTGAAAAATTGGAAAATGAAATCAAGGAGCTGCTGAAATGAAATATTCGTATGAACCCCGCGGCGTTTGCCCCATGCAGATCGACTTTGACATCAACGGTGATATCATCACCAATATCCGCTTTACCGGCGGCTGCAACGGCAATCTGAAAGCCATCTCCAAACTGGTCAACGGCATGACGGTAGACCAGATCGAAGGCGCGCTCAAAGGCAACACCTGCGGCAAAAAGCCCACCTCCTGCGCCGACCAGCTCGCGCGTGCCGTGCGGCAGGCGTATATCGAAACGCACACATCATAAGCAGTCCGCATCAGGAGTACAATCATGGAAGAATCACGATACGACGCATTGAAACTGGAAAACCAGCTTTGCTTTCCCCTCTATGCCGCCTCCCGGGAGGTCATCAAGCAGTACCGTCCTTTTCTGGACGAACTGGGCATTACCTACACGCAATATGTGACGCTGATGGTGCTGTGGGAACAGCGACAGATCAGCGTCAAGGAATTGGGGCAGCGTCTCTGTCTCGACAGCGGCACCCTCACTCCCGTTCTCAAAAGCCTCGAAGCAAAGCAATACATCACCCGTACCCGCAGCAAAGAGGATGAACGCGTGCTGATTGCCGCCATTACGCCCGAAGGGGAAGCCCTGCAAGATCGTGCCGTCGCGGTACCCGAACAAGTGGCTTGCCGCATCCGACTCGACAAAGACGAAGCCTTGCTCCTCTATCAGCTGCTCTACAAGGTGCTCGACGGTTTCAAGGAATAATTTTCATATGAAAAGACCGATACATCAGGAATTGCCGTTGTATCGGTCTTTTCTGTTATAAAAACTCACTCAAAAATATCCGCGAAAAGCGCCAGTCCCGACGCTTTCATAAAGACGCGGAAAAGCCGCAGCGACCACACCGGCGCAATACGGTAGGCCAACGACATAAAATGCGCGTCTGCGCCGAGCACGATTTGGGAGCGACGCACATTGACTCGCCGCAAAATCACCCGCGCTGCCTTATCGGCGGGCATGCTCGCCAGATTCACCAGCGGGCTGACCGCTCGGCTTTGCCCCTTCATGATATCGGTGCGGATAAACCCGGGACACACCGTCGGAATATAGACCCTGCACCGGTATTCCTCCCGCATGGCTTCCGACAGCGCTTTCACCGCCGCCTTCCCTGCCGAGTAAACCGAAGTGCCGACCAGAGGACAAAGGGCATCCGCGCTGGCAATGTTGATGATCGCCGTTCCCTGCTTATTTTCAAACAACGGCAGAAACGCCCTGCACCCATACATCACGGATTGCAGATTAGTATCCATGCCTTTTTCGATTTCTTCTTCGGAATAATCCCCGAATCTGGCAAAACGCGGCAGAATGCCGGCATTGTTGATGAGTACATCCGCGTTAAATCCGTCCGCCGCAGCTTCCGCAGCCAAAGATCTCCAGTCTTCCCGTTTTGTCACGTCTGCCACACGAAAACGGAAACTGTCGGCGGCATCTCCCAGTAATTCCGCCGTCTCCCGCAGCCGCTGTTCATTGCGCCCCACCCCCAGCACATGGCAGCGGTATTTCTTTACCAGACAAAGTGTCAGTTCCCTGCCGAGTCCCCCCGACGCTCCTGTGACAATCACATTTTTGTCGTACAAAGTAAACTTCTTTCGGTTTCTCAATCTCTCACCCAATTTCACATGACCGTTCATTTTTTCATTAGAACCTATTTTGACCCGAAACATCTCGCTGATATTTCGTTAAAATTCCAACTTTTTATTGACATTTTATTATATCAATTGTATAATTATGTTAAATAAAAATGAATATTCTTGTGAAAGGTATGACGAAATGTTGAAGAAACTATTATCCGCTCTGCTGTCTTTGAGCATCTTTGCCTCTCTGCTCGTTTCTTGCAGTCAGCAATCACCTGCTGCGGCAAAAACATATGATGACAATTACCGCAATTTCTATGAAATTTACGTCCGTTCGTTTAGTGACACCAACGGCGATCACATCGGAGACTTACAGGGCGTGATTTCCAAAATCGACTACCTCAAAGCGCCCGACGGTCAAGATGACTCGCAGGCACTCGGCATCGACGCTGTATGGCTTATGCCCATTTTTACCTCCCCTTCGGAGCACAAATACGACGTCACCAATTATTACGAAATCGACCCTACCTACGGCACGATGGAGGACTTTGATGAACTGCTGCAAAAATTCCATCAGCGCGATATCCATCTGATTCTCGATTTAGTGCTCAACCATACCTCCAATGAGCATCCTTGGTTTACACAAGCTGTGGATGACCTCAACAAAGGCGTGGACAGCCAATATGTTCATTACTACAACTTCACCAATGAACCTCCTGTGGATGAGGAAGGCAATGTGAACAAGGGCTTCCATCCGGTAGAAGGCAACGAAGAAGGCTATTACTATGAGGGGCAGTTTGTTGACTCCATGCCTGACTTGAATCTCAATAATCCCGAAGTAGTTCGGGAAATCAAGGACATCATGAAATTCTGGCTGGACAAAGGGGTGGACGGTTTCCGCCTGGACGCGGTCAAATACTTTTTCAGCGATTCACAGGAAAAGAGCATTGATTTCCTCAAAACAATAGTGGATTACGGTAAATCCGTCAACCCCGACTGCTATTTTGTCGGAGAAGTGTGGGATGGCGCCTACACGATCGCGCAATTTTATAAGAGCGGCATCGACAGCATCTTTAACTTCGATTGCAGCTATATGGGGCCTTACCAAGGACTTTACAATAATATTTCCAACGGCAACGGCGATAAGCTGTCCAGACATCTGGAAGAATTTAACACCGAGATTCGCAACAAAAATCTTAACGCTATTGACGCACCTTTCCTCTCCAATCATGATACCCCCAGAAGCGGCACCTATCTCAAAGGTTCAGCTGACCGCAAGCTGGCTGCCAGTCTCTACATGATGCTGCCCGGCAACAGCTTCATCTATTACGGCGAGGAAATCGGCATGACCGAAGGCTGGAACAATGACAGCGAGAAGCGACTGCCCATCAAATGGTCGTCAAAAGAAAGTGGGAACAACATCCTCCGTCCAAAAGGCGCAGCTTATGTTGCTCCGCCGCAGTTTGGCGTTTACGATCAGCTCAAAAGCCCTGATTCTCTGGTCTGTCATTACCAGAAGCTCATTCGTCTCAAGAAAAAAAATCCTGAAATTCAGCGTGCACAGGTAGTTTCTGCCTGCGATGTACAAAACCGCAATGTTGCTGCCTACACCTGTGCTTACGACAATTCCTCCGTCATGGTACTGCAAAATCTCACATCAACTATCAAGAACGTGGATTTGAAAGCATCCGGTTACAGTGATACTTTCAGCCAGGTAAGCGGATTTGTCATAGCAGATGATTATGTAGAACAGGAAGCTTTCAAAGCTTACATTAAGAATTACGAATATGAAGTACCGGAAGTCAAAGCAGAAGCTTCTCCTGTCTGTTACGTGGACGGTATGCTCATCATGCCGCCCAGAGCCACCGTGGTTCTAAGAAATCCGGGCCAAGCCAACTCTGTTTTCGTTCCCACGACAACTACGACACCGCCTGTGATCACCCCCACCGATATCGTCACGCCAAGTGATACCTCAGACACCTCAGACACCTCGGAAACTGTGGATACAACGGTTTCCGAATAATCGGTCTCAACCAGAAGCGCAAAGCCCTTAACCCGATTTCGGTCGGATTAAGGGCTTTTTCACATGCACCAACCCCAGGACACAAATCGGGACAAAAACATCAACGAAGTGCTTTTTCCTTTCCGCAGCTTGTCCTGCCGGCGCTTTGCTTTTGTTCCACGGAATATTTGTTGTCTATGTAAATAAATACCGCTACCGCAGCAAAAATGAATAACAGACCTATTCCCACATTAACTTGCTCATAAATGGACTCAACCAGTTCGCCTGACCATTTGAAGCCAAGAATCACCGCTCCGCTCAGCACCGCCACCTGAAACAGATACCACACCAATTCCTTTACGCCGGTGACCAGCCAATGAATTTCCTTCTTCATAAAAACAACCGCCTTTCTTAATTCTCATTTCGCAGAAACGAGATGATGATGGTAAAAAAATAAAAGTTCACACCTATAAATTGCAATTTATGTATGAGTAAGCGGACGCGTCTTTTCTTCAGTCGCATTTTCGCTAACCACATGTTTAATATAACACAGGTTTTTCCATTTGTCAAGTGCTTTTTGCACATTTGAGATTCAAAATTTATTTACAAATTTAAGGGTTGCATTTTCGCGAAATGTATGATAGAATAATCTCACAATACAAATTACAAACATCTCTTGCATAAAAAACACAAAGAAAGCCGGTATTAAAATGAATGTGAATGAAAAAATCAAGCAGCGCCGTATTCAGTTGGGGCTTAACGTCAAAGACATTGCCGATGAGCTGGGCATTTCCCGTGCAACGCTCTATCGCTATGAAAGCCATGAAATCGAAAAGCTTCCCATTTCCATTATTGAACCGCTGGCGGAAATTCTCAGAATCACTCCCACGGAGCTGATGGGGTGGGATAATGCCAGCAACGAGCAGAATATGATCCCGCTGGTGGGCAGCATCGCCTGCGGGATTCCCATTCTCGCGGAAGAAAATGTCGAAGACTATATCGCCGCTCCCATCGGATGCAACGCCAATTTTGCCCTGCGCTGCCAAGGGGACAGCATGGTCAATGCCCGTATTTGCGATGGCGATATTGTCTTTATCCACTCGCAGCCCGACTGTGAAAACGGTGAAATTGCCGCTGTGCTTATCGGAGATGAGGCCACCCTCAAACGCGTTTACAAACACCCTGACGCGATTACCCTCATGCCCGAAAACAGTCTCTATCCTCCGCTCGTCTATCGGCGCGAAGCGCTTAATACCATTAAAATTCTCGGCAAAGCGGTAGGTTTTGTCAGCTATTTATAAATTAATCGACAAATCTGCCCGTTCGTCTCAAAAAACAAAGAGCTCCACAGAAATGCTTCCCGTTTTAGAAAAGCATTTCCTGTGGAGTTTTTTACTTTATATTTACGATTTCAAATTGCAGCGTGTTGTCTGCGGGAAAATATTTCCCCTCTGCTTCGGCATATTGTCTGCCGCAAATGGGACAGCGGACAAGCGGCCATATCACATCCTCTCCCTGCTTTCCAAGGAACCGAACGCCCTTGTTCGTCTCGTGCCAATCCCCCGAACGACAGCAAGCGGGCAGCCGTTCACGCCTGCGTGCGCTCCGGTGCAGTGTGTAACCGTTCTGCCGAAAAAAATTATTCAGTTGACTCATTAGCTTGCATCCTGTCTTTGAGTTCCAGATAAACGGGGTATAATTCAGTATTTTCAAAGCCGATTGTATCCTGTGTCAATTCCTGCGAAAAAATCCGATAGGAATGATAGGGAAGCTGAATGACCAAAATATACCCATTGCCAGCTGCGTCATTGGTCAGCGTGTCACGGGTGTAATACACTTTTTTCACATTCTTGCAGTCAAAGATCACGCTGCGTCCGCCAAATAACAACCGCACCCTGCCGCTGTCACTGAATTGAGCGGTGCCGTTCTCCCTGGCGGTCTTGTTTTTCTTTGACATATACACCACGCCGCAGATCAGAAACAGCACAGGAATCGCCACCGTCACCAACAGATTATCGCCATATGCCCGTGCGATAGCAGAGGAAACCATCCATCCCGCCAAAAACAACAGAATGCAGATCACAATTCCCAGGATCTCGCTGTCCCTATTTTTACATTGAAAGGATATGGTTTTCAAATTCTCACCGCCTGCTTCATTCCTCGGTCTGTTCCTCAGTCTTGGAGACATTCAGTTCCTTGGAGGATTTACGAATGACGTTCAGCGGAATGTTAAATTCGCCCATCGACTGGGTGACCACCTTGACATTGCCCTGTTTGCGGCCGCCTTTGGTACGGACATAGAACGCCGCAGCCCCTCCCACAAAGGGAAGCACCGGAGAACCCATGACCTCCAGCGCACCGTCGCAGGTCACTGTCAGACAATCGTTAAAATGATGAATGCGGTTGTCGTTGGAATCCACCGCTGCTACCTCGATGCGTGCCACATCGTATGTTTCCCCATGAATCAGCTTGCTGCTGCTGACGTTCACCTTGAATTTCGTCTTGGTCACGGGTTCTTTCACTACCGTAACAGCCACACGGCCGCTGATAATGCCCTCAAAGCGGAAGGAGGTTTTGGTGCTTCTCGCCACGGCATACTGCTCATAGAGCCGCACGACTTCTTCCTCCGAAACCTTATTGTTTGATTTGGAACTGAAGATTGCCATCAGGCTTCCCTTCATCCCTGTGCCGGAGGTCGGGAAAACGTCATCGCTCATTTCGCTGATAACGCGGCGAATGTCCTGTTCCTTCTTCGTGTCAAAGCCCTCTTGGGCCACCATTTTGCCGCCAATCAGATCGTCGATCAAAATTGGAGGATGGGGCATATGCGGATATTTAGCGCGATCGGGGAAGAACTCAGCGATCAGCTCGTTATTTTTGTAAAGCTTCACGCTGTCGCAATTGGTAAAAGCATAGACGCTGCCGATCATACCGAATTTATGCTCGCCGGCCATCATGGCAGAGGATATCTCCAGCACAGGCTTGGCGGAAGTCTGGCTCAGATAGACCGACGACGCCAGCTTGGGAATGCGGTTGCTGTCGCAAATACCGTAGGGGCAGACACCGTCATTGCCGCCAAAGCTGACATGCGCGTTATAATCGCTCAGACACCAGCCGAAAGCGCCGATGATTTCATTGCCCGCGTAAGCGGCGTCGATCATGCGGGCGTGACTGAGAGCCTGTTCGAGCAGATCTTTTTCGCTGCCGTCAATCCGTGCGGGATAAAGGTATCCCGTATGTTCGGTAATCATCATAGGAGATTTGCCGAGGGTTATTTCCGCCGTATCATAAGTAAAATTCTCGGTAAGGCTGTGCTTTTCGTAATCGTTAAAGCCGTAAACCTCCTCCAGCAGATCGCTTCCCTTGAAATTTCTCACGCCGTACATAGGACGGGAAGGATCCAGACTTCTGATGGTATCGCAGATTTTCTTATTGGCAGCCGGATGCTCTTTCGTGTCATCGGTACGCGTCCCCCACATCACGATGCAGGGATCGTTGCGGTGCTCCCGCACCGTCTCGCTGACATTCTCCACCAGCGCGTTGAGCCATTCTCCCTCCTTAGCGTATCGATAGCCGGGCATATCCCAGATCACCATGAGTCCGATCTCGTTGCAGCGCTCGATGAAAGCCTTGCTCTGGGGATAGCGCGCCGTTCTCACGGCGTTGCAGCCAAGCGACTTGATGAGATCCGCGTCGCCGCGCTGCGCCGAAGCGGGCATGGCGAAGCCTTCACCGGCGTAATTCTGCATGCGGCTCACGCCCAGCAGCTTGATCCGTCTGCCGTTGAGATAAAAGCCCTGCGCATCCACTCTCACCTGACGGAACCCGATGGTGTATTCCAGTTCGTCGCCGCCCGAAAGCGCCACCTTAAAGGTGTACAGCTTGGGATTTTCAGGCGTCCAGGGCGTAACCTCCGCCGACACCGTCCAAGAAACGTGATAATTGGCCTGTTCCGCCTTGTACTGGCAGGAACCGAGCCGTTTGCTGCCATCGTAAAGCGAAAACGCCAGCTTGCGCTCTCCCTCGCCGCCGATCTCGCCTGTTATGTCCAGTTTCCAGCCCTTTTCCGTGAGCATGGGATTGATAAAGGTATCCTTGATGTAAAGCGGCGGAACGCCTTCCAGCCACACTTCACGGTAGATACCGCCGAAGCCTAGATAATCGAGCGGAGCGCCATAGGGCGGCGTATCAGGCCGCTCGGAAGAATCAACGATGACCGTGAGCTTGTTCTCACTGTCACACAGCAGCTCAGTGATATCATAGCTGAATCCCGTAAATCCGCCTTTGTGTGCAAACGCCGCCTTGTCATTGACAAACACAGCGGCGCAGCTCATCACGCCGTCAAAATGAAGGAGAATGCGCTTGCCTTCCATCTCGTCCGGCACCACAAACAGCTTGGTGTACTGGACAATCTTGCTGTCGTCCTCTCCGCTGAAATAATTCAGCTTACCGCTGCCGCTGTTGTGGGGAATATCCACAGGGCGGACGGTAAAATCAAAGTTTTCGTTTTTGCTCTTATTCGGGGAATAATCCGGGGTGAATCTCCAGCCGTAATTCAAGCCTGTCCTGAATCTTAACATAATATCCTCCCAAAAAACGCCGAGAAATACGCCTGCGGGCAAGCGTACCAAACGGCGTTTGCAAACATTTGATTATTTGACGCAGTACTGCTCCATGTACGCTTCCATTTTCGCCTTCATCTCATCATCAATGTAGATCTTGCCGTCCACGGGATTGTTATGGAGGATTTCAATGATCTCCTTTACCGTGACAATGGGATAAGT
This sequence comes from uncultured Clostridia bacterium, assembly GCA_946182865.1. Taxonomy (GTDB): domain Bacteria; phylum Bacillota; class Clostridia; order Oscillospirales; family Acutalibacteraceae; genus RUG762. The sequence continues at coordinate 9,553 of CAMHAV010000020.1, read as the reverse complement.
CACAATGCCGAATTCCTCATAAACCTCCTGAATGGCGGTCTTTTCGCCCTTGCCCTTTTCCATGCGATCCACCGAGATCACCATACCGGCGATTTCGATGTCGGCAGCGGCTTTCAGAATGGGCAGCGTCTCACGAATGGCAGTACCCGCAGTAATGACGTCCTCCACGATCAGCACGCGGTCGCCGTCCTGTAGCTTGTAGCCCACCATCGCGCCGCCTTCGCCGTGATCTTTCACTTCTTTGCGGTTGAAACAGTAGTTGATATCGCGGTCAAAGAGATTGTACATCGAGATTCCCGCGGCAACAGCGAGCGGAATGCCTTTGTAAGCGGGACCGAACAGCGCGTCGATCCTGCCGTCCACATGCTCCTGGATATTGCGGGCATAATACTCGCCCAGCTTGGCCGCCTGCGCACCGGTCTTGTAATTGCCTGTGTTGACAAAATAGGGAGTTTTGCGTCCGCTCTTGGTGGTGAAGTCGCCAAACAGCAGTACGCCGGAACGAACCATAAATTTAACAAAGTCCTCTTTATATGACATAGTGCAAAAAACCTCCGGAAAGAAATCTATTTTTATCTATTATAGCATTAATGCCCCGTCATTGCAAGCAGTATTTGCAAAAAGAAAACGCCAATGCTAAAAAACATCGGCGTTTTCCAGTGATTGATTGGATTGTTTTATCGGATTTTACGTTATTCGCAGTATTCTCCGTTGTAGTTGACCAGAACGGCGCTGGTCACACCGTTGACTGAGGAAAGACGCTCGACAAAATTGCTGTCGGCAATCTTGCTGCCCACTTCGATAATCGTCTCGATGCCATTTCTTGTGACTGCCTTGTTTCTGACCTTGCCCTTGATGGATCGGATAGCCTTTTCGATGGAAGGAGACGCTTCATGGCTGTAACGAACAATGATTAAATACATTGCGTTTCTCTTTTTGAAAATACCCATGATAAAGCACAGCACGGCAATCACCGCCACACACAGCGCCGCGAACAAATACTGCTTGGCGCCGACGATAATGCCGATGGAAATCGCCCAGAACAGGTACATAATATCCACCGGGTCCTTGATGACGGTACGAAAGCGGATAATGGACAGCGCACCCACCATGCCGAGCGACAGCACGACATTGGAACTGATGGTCAGAATGATGACCGACGTAATCACGACCATCAGAAGAAGCGACATATTGAAGCTGCGACTGTACATCACGCCGCTGTAAGTGTGTTTATACACCACAAAGATCAACAGACCGAGAGTAATTGCCACCAGCAGCGTGATAAACGCCTCTCCCATGGAAATATTGCTCACCTGCGACAAAAAACGACCTTTAAAAACATCGCTGAAACTCATTAATAAACATCCTTTCCAAAGTAGTTGGCCTGCGCCAGACAGCACATGGCATATTTTGACTGTGAAGACTGCCAGCGACCCAACGGCCGCAGCATGTGTTTGATATAATTCGGGAGGTAATCGTCATATTTGACCTCCAGAATCAATTGCCCCGGCTCATAGGCCGGCACCGTAGGCAACAGCGGATCAAACATATCGCCCGATCCCAGCCCCGCTCTGAGATTCATGTCAAAGGTCATACGGACATTTCCTTCGTCGCAAATGAATACTTCGCGATCATAATCCACCACCACCTGCGGAGAGAGAATCTTGCCGGCAAAATCAATATAGCCCATACGCAGCGCTTTTTGCCGACCGCCATCGGAATTGTCAAAAATCATGTCACTGACAAATCCAAAATCACCGCTGATCAGACTTTGACACTCATCATAACTGATCAGCGACGATTCCTTGGCAATGTAGCTGTCAAATTTATCTTTGATCTCAAACTTGATCACATCAGGACTGAAATCATAAATGCGGATTCTGTATTTTCTTCTTCGGTTCCAACCGTCCATTTTCTGATTGTAATTAGAAAGAAGTATATCGTCCAGATATAAGCTCCTGATAAAATATTTCCCGTCATTGCCGTGCTCATCGTGCCGCATAAAGGCCATGGCGCGCGTTCTCAGTTCCCAGTAATCGTGATAGGATATGCTATATTTCAGTTCGTGCCGCAGTCTGCGATTTTTGTATTTCACACTCTGTCACCTCCTTATAATGGCTGTGTTTCGTCAGGCTTGGTCATAATACTTCTTAAACTGCGCGTCGGAAAGCCCAAACGCCTCTTTAATATGGTTTTTGGCGATCTCCGGCTTTTTGTTGATGATATCCCGGATGATATCCACATGCTGTTGGTACTTACCCATGGAAGGTTTTCCCCACCGCTGGCTTTGCCTTGGCATTTCCGGTTCTATTTCACTGTTAAGTTCTTCAAAAAGAGGGGTCAACCGTTCGGGGGCAAACGTCGTTTTGATATGTCTGCAATACGATGTGATAAATTTTGACTTAAAATCCTTGTTTTTCATCAAAGCGTACGTCAGAGAATTTCTGCTTCCCTTGGTGCTGTCCGGAACCGCCAGAACATCATAGCCATGCGTATAACAAAGGGCATACCGAGATATATAATTCACACGGTAATAAACCAGATGAAACGCGTCGTCGAGATCGTAAAGCATCCAATGCCACTTTCCGTCCTCCCGGCTGCGGCAGCACCGCACATTGCCGGTGTCGTCGTTGGCCACATAGGTTTCAAATATCCACCAGTCGATCAGCGAGTCTATGTCCACCTGCGAACAGACGTATTCATAATTTTCCTTTTGTCTCAGATCATGCGTGTCGCACCAATTCAGCAGTGCTTTCCAGTCTTTTAAGGAACCTGCCTGGGCGGCTCCCTCCCACTTGATGATATCAATATGGCCCTTGGTATAGCCGTATTTATTCACCAGATAATCCTCATTGAGCTTTTCCCTGAGATAATACAAGCCCCAATACGCACCGTTGATGTACAGCGCAACAGGCTGTGCCTCCTGATAATCACACTGAATGGTGCTGCCTCTTACGATGCGGGAACAGAATTCATCCCGGATGTGGCTGCGTGACCAATCCTGACCGGAAGGACGCAGCAGCAGCGCTTCAAACTTGTCCGCACTGTATTCTCCGAAAAAAGGAAACGAACATTCATTCGCGCCGTATTTTTCGCTCATGATCACCGCCAGCGCCTTTTGATCAAACGCGCGGGACGCTCCGCCGAACATCTTGATTCCCGCGCAAAACACAGCCGCTCTCTTGCCGTCAACAAAATATTCAAACGTCGCCTCACGCTTCCGGTTGCTCAGATAATTTCCTCTTCCGGGCACCAGTCCCCCCGCGCCGTTGTACATAATGCCGCTCGCGGGAGAAAACAAACCGTCCGGCGGCGACGACACCGAGACAACCGGAATAGTGTGTTCTTTTTCCACCAGAAAAGTGGCAAACACCGTCTGGCTCATCAGACAGCCCTTTCGGTAAGAAGCCGCGCGTATGACCGTACTTTGACGAACGGTAATTGGCTTATGATAAACCGCAGAGGAACGACCGGGGGAATTGCCGTCGGTTGTATAATAGACGGTGCATCCTTCGGGGACGGTAATCGTCAACTGAAATCCCGCCGTCACATAACCGCCTTCTGACGAAAAAAGCGGCGTCGGTGCATATCCCGCATAGGTCTTGACGCCGCTGTTGCTTTTGCCGGGGGTGGGCGTCTCAAAGACCACCACCTCATTTTTTTGGGAATCGACCCTTCCCGAGGAATGACCGTCGGTTTGTTTTCCCGTCGTAAGAATGTCGATGATATGACCGTCCGCGTCAAAAAAAAAGAGTTCCTCTCCGCTTTGATCGAGCTTAAAGGCGGCGTGCATTGTCTTGCCTGCCTCCGATACGTTCTTTCCGCTGCAATACACGACCTTGTATCCGCCCGCGTCAATGGTAACGTCGGGAAAAACAAAGGCGGCGCTTTCTTCGCTCTTGGATAATCCATATCCTTTCAGTGAAACCGCTGATGACGATGTATTGTGGATTTCAATAAAGTCGTTTTTGAAAGCACCGTCTTTGTCGGACACACACAACGCTTCGCTGACAAAAACGGAAGACGCAGGAGCAGCCTTCACTTTTGACGTCATTTCATAGGCATATGTCGTATTTGCCCTGCCCGGGGTCGGACTGGCAAACAGCCGGAATTCACCGCTATCCGGTTCGCGTCCGCAGGAAACATTCGGATTGAGCTCCGCGAGCTTCACCGAATCGGCGGCCTTGCCCGTTAGAGAATACAGCGTCAGGGTTTCCCCCGCGCTGAGTCCGAAATCCGCATGCAGCACATTCGGGTCGGGAGACGGCTGATCGGTACAGAAAACAATCAGATAGTCATTCGCGCCGATCACGGTTTCTTCGGGGAAGAACCATTTTCCTTCGCCGCTCTCCGAGTCCGACAGCGAATAGCCGCTGAGACTCACATCGGTGTCGGAAGAATTGTACAGTTCAATCCAATCGCTGTATTGGTTGTTGCCGTCGTAGATCACATAGGTGTTTTTTGTCATATATTCGTTGATAAGAATATCACTTTCCGGCATCACCAGCGATTCCGGCGTGTCTGCGGTATTTCCCGTATTTTCCCTGCCGGGGGAAGGCTCGGCAAACCACACATATTTGTCCTCGTGGAAACCATAGGAAATATTGGGCATGCTGCTTGGAGGCAGGCTGAGCTGCTGGATCGCCACGCCCGCTTTATTGCTGATGAGCAAATCCTCCCCCTTGGAGGAAAGCCTAAAATTGGTGTGAAAATGACCGGATTCATCCACCTTGTTCAACCCGGAAAGATAAATCAGACCATAGCCGTGAGGTTCCAAAAGCAGGTCGGCAGGTACGACCCATTTTTTTGCCAGTTTGAGGTTGTCCGACAGCATCCAGCCTTTCAGATTGACCGTTTCCTCCGACGAATTGTATAATTCAATCCAATCGTAACAGCTTCCGTCGGGTAGCGGCGCATAATAGCTGTTGGTGCTCATGACTTCATTGATGCGCACCTGGCCGACCACGACACGGCTCTCTTTCGATTGGCGTGAGCATCCTGTCATCCACACAATAGCCGCCGCAGCCGACAACAGCACGGACAACCCCGCCGCCACGGTTCTTCCCAAACGATTGTGCAACATAAATCCCCCTTTCCGTTTTTATGGCATACAATAACCAGTTTGAATTTTAGCAATAATATCAATAAATGTCAATCCGTTTCGCAGATTTTTCAATTAATTTATTGTAAATAATTCAGAAAAATATATCAAGCCGCACAGCATAATCTGCCGCGCGGCTTGATAATCACTTTGAATTAAGAACCAACCAGCAGGATCAATCCTCGTCGTCCGGCACCTGCACTCTGCGTACTCTGACCTTTACCTTTTGCACGCGGCGGGTGTATTCGCCCAGCAGACCCAGTGCGTCGAAATCGTCGATCATATCCTCATCGGTATAATCGGCGGGGGTTTCATGCACAGGCGGCTGCGGTTCGGGCGGCGGAGGAGGCGGCGCCACCGGCTCCGGATCCTTTTCCACAAACTCCTCGGTGGGACGGTATTTCTCGGAGAAGCTGAGGACAGGATTCATATCCGGCTCTACGCTCAACGGTTCGGGCTCCGGCTCGGGTTCCGGTTCGGGTTCCGGCTCGGGTTCCGGTTCGGGTTCCGGCTCGGGTTCCGGAATAATGTTGAAGTCAATGGGAACAAACGGTTCCTCTTCCCCGAAGCCTTCGGTGAGATCACGCGGCTCCGGCTCGGGCATCGGCAGCGGAATAGGCTCCGGTTCCGGTTCGGGCATCGGTTCGGGATAATACTCCATCGGAGGCGGCATGGGCGCATAATACGGCTGCGGCTCCGGTTCGGGCATCGGCGGATGCTTCTTGAAACGATCGGGAATGTCGATCTTGCCGGTCTTATACAGATAGAGCAGCACTGCCATCGCAATGAGCGCAATCAACAGCAGGATAAAGACGACAATAAAGAAGACAGCCCAACCGTTGAAATAATAGCCTTGGATCATAATGGTCTGAATGCCGTTGCTCAGACCAAAGCCCACCACATCTTCCTCGTTGGTCATCTCTTTGGAAACCTGCTCACCGTCCACGGTGCAGGTAATGCGGGTCACCATGTTGCCGTCATAGCTATAGGTGTAAATGTACCCCGACACATTCATCAGCGAAACAAGAGACGTGATGTCGTAGCTGTCCATCAGCTTGGTGGTCGGCTTGATATTGAAAATCCCCCAGTTGCGGTCATAGGCCAGCGCGCGCGCACCCACGCCGCCAAAGAGCACCGACTCCGCCGCGACCACCTTTTTGGCGCTGCCGCTGACGTAAATCTTGACTGTGGGAGTGGATTCGTTTTCCACCGTGATCTTGGTATTGGCTGCGCCCTTGACACTGTAATACTGTGAAATATTGTCAAGAATCGACGCATCGGTGCCGTTGGCAAGCGTAATCACGATTTCTCGGATGAATTTATTGCCGCCGGTCTGAATCAGGTTATAATCAATCTCGTTGACGCGCGCCATGCGCCGGAACAGCGTTTTGTAAGTGAGGGTTCTGACACTGCCGCTTGTCACCAGCTTGCTGCCGTCGGCCACCGCGTTGGCGTCCTTTTCCTGCTCGCCTTCGTTGATATTGATGCGATAAGGCGCGCTCACTTCCGAACTGATTTCATAATTGACATTCACGCCGCTCTCTCCGCCGAAATAGGAGAAATCCAGCGCCTCCGCCAGTTCCGTGCTCTGCGCGAGCGGCTGCGAAAGATCCTGCACATCCTCAAACGAAACCGTCGCCTCGGCATTGGTCAGCTTTTCCATGTAGGTTTGCAGCTTTGCCGCGCTGCCGGCGGTAAATTCCACCGTATAGATGATGCTGTTGGAGCGGGTACGCTTGGACCATCTGCCGCTGTCCGGCGTGCTGTCGTTGAGGAACCCCTCGATCAGAGTGATCTGTTTTTTATCCACTGTGGACGGCACCGTGATCTGCATTTTACGCTCGATGTCGCCGGAAGTCTTCATCACCGTGGAGATGGTGATGCCTGTTACCACGGACTGTCCGCCCGAGGTCACATCCACCTGCCCGCCTTCGCAATTGAACTCGTCCCCGTCCAGATGGATTTTAACGCCTGTCTGCGTCCAGAACTTTTCCGATGTGTAGTTCTGCGAGGCGGTCGTCAGACCGTTCTCGGTGATCACACGGTCAAGCCACCCGAACAGCTCGCGGCTCTCAAAGTTCTCCTTATAGACCACGCCGCGCGTAAACGCGCCCGTGGAATAGGAAAAGGTCACTTCCGGCGCCTTGTTGCTCAGCAGGTTTTTCAGCTTGTCGATGTAATCCTGCTTGGATTCAAACGCAAGCGTGAAGTTGTAAACCGCGTCGCTGTCCTTGACCTCATATTGGTAGGTCAGCTGCTTGGGAATGGCTCCGTCGATCAGTCCGTTCAGATCCTCCAGACCGCCGGGAAGCTTTGTGTTCAGCTCATCTACATCAAAGGTAACCGACATAACGCGCGACCCGCTGAACTTTTCGCCATCCAGCTCGATAGTGGTCGCCATGTTGGCGCAGCCCGTCAGCAGCAGGAGCATAAACAATCCCGCAAACAGCGTGACAAGTTTGGCTCGGTGAGTTATGATTTTCATAAACCCCAAAACGCCCCTCTCAAGAAAAATAATGATTGCGCTACGCAAATACAAATATATATATTAAATTATATAGCAACATCTCAAAAAAATCAATGATTTTTCAATAATTCTGTAACAATTTATTGTTATTTATTGTTGAAATGTTTTTGTTTCCCTCACGCATTGCCGCTCAGGCTGTAGCGGATCGCGTAATACACCGCTTTCTGCACGATTTTGTCGGTGTACTGCGTGCCGATATTGCCGTCATTCGGCGTAATGGTCTGGTACTGCACAATCGCGTCGGCCACTTGTCTGGCTCGTGTGGGATTAATGCCCGCGTAATCGGTGAGAAGAATTTCGGTATACTGCCCGTTGATCACCGTCACTTCCACATCCGCCGACATCTGCCCCGACATATACGAGCCGGTAAAGGTTTTCTCGGCGATGCCGCTGATATCCACATCCTCCACAATCATTTCCTGCTCCACCAGCTTTTCGTTCATGCGGTAGATCAAATTGGGAATCAGCAGGGCGGCCGCCGCGACAGAAACCAGCACAATAATCACCCATTTTTTAGCGTTGGCTTTTTTCAAGTCAATCTCTCCTTTCACTAAACTGCCAATAAATGTATTATAACACACGGTCGGCGCAATTGTGTGTAAAAAATAAAAACAAAAAACGTCAACCCCCAATACCGTTTCCGATCTTGGAGGCTGACGTTTTTAAGAGGGATTATAATGAAAAAAAAGAAAAATTAGGGGATGTCGTGTTGAAAATCTATCAAAGCTGCAAAACCGGGTGTTTGAAACAAGACACCGAATTGACAGCAGGAACGATCATGCGGTAAGTGGTGATACGATCACATCGGCGGTCATCAGGCCGCCGATGCAATAAGACTTGCCTGAATTAAGAGATAAAAATGTGACCGACCGCACAGGCACGGGACGATGTTTCCCCGGGAATGATTTCCCTTGGAAATTAGTCCTCGATGACCTTGTAGAGCTTATACTTGACCAGGATCTCTTCGTCCTTGATGTTGTCGCAGACCAGCGTCGCGTTGGAGATGATGCCGCCCTCGATGAGCTTCTGAAGACCAACGAGCTGGCAAAGCTTGCTCTTGAGGTTGAGCTTGTCGCCCTCCTCGGTTACCAGGTAGATGTTGCCCTGGCATTTGTCAATGATGGTAAGGAATTCATTGACGTCGACATTGCTAAGTGACCATACTGTACTCATGATAAAATCATCCTTTCAAAAAATAATGACTTTGTGAATTCTGTGAGCTGATGACAGGTCAGTCTGACGGGTGTTTCACTCGGAAGCCGAAGCCCTTTGTGAATGCCCCTTCGCAATCACCACTGTCATTATACCACATTTCCCGTCAATGTCAACAGTTTTGGAGAAATTTTTTCGTCATCTAAACCAAATCGAAGTTTCCAAAGTAGAACATATCTCGATTTTTTTGTGCATTTTGCACTTGCCTTTTTTCATTTTCCCTCTTAAAGCCAATGAAAAAAAGGAGTCGCCTTGTGAGGTTTCTCCCAAAACCAAAACAAATCGGTTTTGATTTTGTGCAATTGAGCGTTTTGGAAAAATCAAACTTCTACACCCAAAACAGGAAGAAAAAAGGGATTTTCTTCAAGAAATCGTCAATAACTCTTGAATAGACGGAAATTTTGTGCTATTCTTTAAGAAGCGGAATTTGCCGCCGCAGCCCGCGAATTCAACACGACACCTCACCTTTCTTTTGGGAAGCTCCGCACAGCGCTTGGCAGTCACGCGGTCTGTCTCCCGTATTCATTATAATATAAAAAATCCCAATAGTACATACCTTTTTCTTTTTTTGTCAATAATTTTTAAAACCGAGAGGTATTTTCAAAGAGGTATTGGCGGATATTGGCAAACGTCCGACAGCATCATACAAAATTCACCACCAAACAACGGAAAGGATCGAGTCATTTGAACACTATCAGGAAGTTTTTCAAATT
>CAMHAV010000019.1 GCA_946182865.1 uncultured Clostridia bacterium | reverse complement strand
ATTTTAGGCGAACACGATTCGTATTCGCCCAATTATGCTTGCATTTCATTGTTTATCTTGCGCGGGTTGTCGAGGACGCCAACCCCTACAAATGAAAAACGACATTTATTCATAAAATTTTAACTCATTCAAAAACCCTGTTTTTGTTGACTTTTGGAGTTCAACCGTATATACTGTAGCTGTAGATGGGATGTAGTACGGCTTTTTGTGGAACGGAGAGAACGACATGAAAAAAACACGTAAAAAATTAACCAAAGGCATAGGCGCGACGTTTTACGCATTGGCGGCGGCGGTGCTGGTCTTTTATTTCCGACTGTCGCTCGACCCGATGTGGACGGTTTTGCCGCCGGGCAGAGTGGTTCTGCTGCTGGCGGCGTGCCTGTTGATGTATGTCGGCGGAAGGCTGATCGCCGGGACACTGCCAGAACGCCATCGGCTTATCCCTTACAAAGCCAATCTCGCGATTTGGTTCGGGCTGTATCTGCTGCTGGTGGCCACGCTGACGCTGTTTGACAATTATTTCGGACGGGACAGCCTGACAATGGCTGACTGGGATAGGCAAATGTTCCGACACTACATGAGGAATTCTTTCAATCTGATACCGTTTGCCACGGTGGCGGATCTGTTCATCGAATGGATGAATGGGCGTATTGGGGCGCGGATGTTCTTTTACAATATTTTTGGCAATATAGCGGCGCTCATGCCGACCGCGCTGTTTCTGCCGCTGCTGTTCCCAAAACAGCGCGAAAGCAAAACCTTTGTGCTGACGGTCACGGGCATGGTGCTGTTCATTGAGGCGGCGCAGTTTGCCACTTTGTCGGGCAGCTTTGACATTGACGATCTGATTCTGAATGTCGGGGGCGCCTGGCTGGCGTTTGTTTTGCTGAGAAATCGCCGTGTGTGGGGGATTGTAACAGCGCTTTTTTTGCCGGAGCAGGCAAGGCAAGCGTGATTTTGACCGAACTTTGACAAAAAAATCCGCGTCGTAATCCATTTTTATCGGGGGCTTTCGCACTGCGACAGCCCCTTTTATTTTTGTGATCCATACAAAAATAAAAAAATGCCAAAACCCCCTTGACAAATATATCGGATAGTGATATATTTACTACAGTATCCGATATATCGCAAGCCGTAATATCGGATGGCGTTATCATTCTTACAAACAAAGAAACGAGGGATTTAAAAATGGCTGTGACCCATCAGAAAGCGGCGGAAATTTTTGAAAATTACCCCATGCGGTTTAACAAGAAGGAAAAAGCCGCTTTGCGCGCGGCGCTGCGTGCCGAGCTGAACAGGTTCGGCTATGCCGACAGCGAAATACAGGAAGTGGACGCGTCCGGCGTGAATCTCGTCGCGGGCGACCCGCACGCGGAATATATGCTGACCGCGCATTACGACACGCCCGGCAGAACCGGCTGGATGTTCGGTACTTCCCGGTGGCTTGGGCAGACGGGGGCGAATATCTTCCTGATTGCAGCGGCGCTGCTGCTGGTGTTTCTGGTACCGGAAGTATTGCACAGCGTATTCAGCAACAGCGACTGGGTTTTCTGGGGCGTGGAGGGATGTTTCCTCCTGATGCTCGCGGTCATGGTGCTGGCGATGGTGATTAAAAACAGGAACAACCGCAACGACAACACCTCCGGCGTGCTTTCGCTGCTGGCGATGGCGGAAAGGGTCGCGGTGGACGACGAGCTGCGCGGCAAATGCTGCTTTGTATTCTTCGACAATGAGGAATGGGGACTTCTCGGTTCGCAGGGCTTTGCCAAACATTGCAAAAAACAGGGCATTGACCTGAAAAAGACCAAGCTCATTAACTTCGACTGCGTGGGCAACGGGGATATCCTCACCTTTGCCTCCACCCAAAAGACGGACGTGTGTCAGTCGCTGGCGGAAGCCTTCCGAGGCGCGGGACAGTCGCCGGTGGTCAAGCACAGCCGCATGATTTTCTTGAGCGACCACGCCAACTTCCCCAATTCCGTGATGGTCAGCTACACCAAGAAATCACTGATCGGGCTGCTGTACCTGCCGCTCATTCACACCTCCAAGGACGTGGTGTGCGAGGTGGAGCAGATCAACCGACTGACGGACGATATGTTTGATTTTATGAAGCAGGGGAAGGTATAAACCGGATGGAAACGGGGGCGAGTCTATGAACGAAAGCAAAGGCGCACTGACCGAAGCGGTCTATTACATTCTGATATCGCTCTACACGCCGCTGCACGGCTACGGCGTCATTCAGAATGTGGAAAAACTGAGCGGCGGGCGCGTGAAGCTGGGCGCGGGAACGCTCTACGGCGCGATCAACACGCTTCTCACGCGGGGCTGGATTGTGGAATGCGGCGAGTCGGGGGAGCGCAAAAAGGAATACATCATCACCCAGTCGGGCAGGCGCGCGGTGCTGGATGAAATCGACCGCTTGCAGGAGCTTCTCGACAACGGGCGGCGAGTGGTGAGTGAAACGACGCAGACACAGGAAAACGAGTGACAACGGGAGAGGAGTATATTTGACGGATGAAGAAGAAAACCAACCGAATGACCAAGACGGTGATTTGTCTGACTATCGACCAGGAGGAAGAATACCTCAACAAAATGTGCGCGCATGGGTGGAAGCCTGTCAAAATCATGCTGGGGCTGTGGTTCACCTTTGAAAAGTGCGAGCCGGGCGAATACATCGTCCGTGTGACAACAGGCATCGACCCCAAAGGACGCAAGGCGAGCCGCGAACGCCGGGAACGCATGATCGAATTTCTCACCGATTCGGGCGCGGAGATCGTACCCGAAATCAACGTGGACGCCAAGACCCGCATTTACGCGGTACGTCCCGCGCGACTGGGCAAGTTTGAAATCAACACCGACATCGACGCGCTGATCGCCGACTACACGGCGCGGCGGAGGTATCATATCGCAGCGGTTATTTTCACGTTTCTGTTCTTTGTTTTCGGGCTGGTGAACGGCATATGCATGGCGGTTCTGCTTCGTACACCGGAAGGAAGCGGTTCTGTTCCGCACGGCGCGTATATCGAATTTGCTACCGCCGCGCTGCTGCTGGTTATCTTTGTCTGCCTGCTCGTGCCGATTCCCTCCTATACGCGCAAGATAAGGAAACTAAGGGAAAAGCGGCAAATTGAGGAGTAAGAGTAATGTAAAGTTTGAAATTGCTGTTTCTGTGTATGCCGGAAAACACACTTCCATAAATTGTCCGGCTGCCAAATGCGATCTGTTCACAGCCCATTCACCCCGACAGGGGCGGGATGTGTTAGGATAAAAGTATCCGTATAAAAATCAAAAAAAGGAGCATCTACCATGGACAACAACACCAATCCGAATGCCAACTCCCAGCCCGCACAGGGAACGAACCCCAATCCCCCGGCAGCGCAACCGCTGCCTACCGTGCAGCAGGCGCCGACCGCGCAGGCGGTGCCGACTGTACCGACCGCGCCCACGGCGCAGCCGGTGGGTTACGCGCCGTCGCAGTACCCTGCCCCGCCAAGCTATGCCCCGGCCAATTATTCCCCGGCGAGCTATGCGCCCACGCAGTACGCGGCCCCTCAGTATGCCCCTGTTCCCTCGCCGTACTCCGCCCAAGGGCAAGCCACCCAAGGGCAGGCGCAAGCGCCGACGCAGCCAGGTTATGCCAATGTCCCGCAGCAGCCTGTCGGCCCGCAGTATCAAAAAATCGACAAGCGCATTCTCAACGCCTGCCGTCACAAGTCGGAGCTGAGATGGTACTGGTTCCTCGTCATTCTCAATCTTGTCATTATCGTGGGCGCGGTATGCTATTTCTTTTACGCGATGGACGAAAATCAGGAGTATGTTGACAACGTGTACACCGCCTATTCCGAGTATGTGGAAGACACCATGAGCGGCGAAACAGCCGATTCCTCCGATGACCGACAGGCGGACAGCCGGACGGAGGACGCGGAAAAGGACGACGAAGAAAGCACCGACAGCATGGATCACCTCAACGAAACCATCAACGATATGCCGGAGAGCATCGAATATCTCGCCATGATCTTGTTCCTGCTGGTAGCCATTCCCTTTATCGTTTCCTATGCCTACGCGCAGTACCGCAGTATGTCGATACAGATCACCGAAAAGACCTACCCCGAAATCTACGCCATTGTGCAGGAATATTCCCAGAAGCTGGGTCTGAAAAAGGTGCCGAAGGTCTACATGATTCAGGGCAACGGTGTGCTGAATGCCTTCTCGTCTTTCATTCCTTTCAAGCAATACATAGAACTGTATGCCGATCTGGTGGAGGTCGCTTACCGTGAGCATCACGATATGGACACCCTGCGCTTTATCATCGCGCACGAAATGGGTCACATCTATTACAAGCACGCCACCATGCACTACTACTATTCCATGCTGGTTTCGCAGACCATTCCGATTCTGGGCAGCACCGCCTCCCGCGCGCGTGAATACAGTTGTGACCGTCTGGCGCAGCTGCTGTCGGGCAGCGACGGCATTGACGCGATGATGTCCCTTACGGCGGGCATTCACCTTTATAAGCAGGTGGATAAGCAGGATTACATCAACCACACCACCGAGGTCAAGGGCCTGTTTGTCTTCTGCTATAACCTGGTCTGCGATCATCCCGTCACTTCCAAGCGCGTGATTGCCCTGGCCGACCCGCAGCGCCGCAGCGGAAAATTGTATTAAAAATCAATAGGCGATTGTAAAAGAAAAAGGAAAAAAGCATAGCGCAGCGCATAACTAGCGAGCGAATGCGAGCGTGGGAGTCCAGCCGATGACGGCAAGCGTCATCTCGGACTAGTTCCTCCTGGCAGGGGCCTGGGGGCAGCGCATGTCAGCAAAGCTGACAGGGAGTGGGGCTTTGCCCCACGAGCGCCGCAAACGGCGCGAGCAAGACGCGCCAAGACCTAAGACGGGGTCAGGCGAATACGGAAACAGCCCAATAGCAAGATTTGCCTTGCCTCAAACGGAGGAAAAAGCCCCTATCCCATTGACCATACTCCGTTTTAAACCATTTTTCAAATTTTACAATCGGTTAGTAAATAAAATAAAAGGAGTGAATAGGTTATGGGAGAAAGAATCACAGCGTTGTGTCAAAATTTCATCGACAACCAGAACGTCATCAAAAAGGTATTCCGTATGGAGAGTTCGCTGATTTACCCCATCGCCGCCAATGTTTTCACCGCAAAGGGGGTCACGGCGGACGAAGCGAAACTCAGGGAATGCAAAAAAATCATCAGCGAGAAATCGGGCGTGTTTTCCTATCTCGGCGGAACGTCCTCTACGCTGCTCGCCGCGAATCTTTCCATGAAGCCGGAGCCTGCGGCATTGTTTGAAAGGGTGAAACGGTATTATAACGTCACCAAAAAGCAATTTGGCCGCTCGGATTACTCAGCGCTTCTCGCCGTTCTGCTGACCGATATGGTCAGCGAGGAGAAACTGGAGGGCGTGCTTGCCAGAGGCAAGGAAATCTACCGCCTGATGAGGGAAAAACACCCGCTTCTGACGGGCGGCGAAGACAGCGTTCTTGCCGGATTTCTGGCATTCTCCGAAAAGGACAATGCCACGCTGATGGACGACATGGAGCAGTGCTACGGTCTGCTGAAACCGAAATTCTCCAGCAGAGACAGCGTCCAGACCGTATCGCAGATTCTGGCGATGACCGACGGCTCCATCCGTGAAAAGGCCGAACATCTGATAGGGCTGTATGATATACTGAAAGAGGCCGGCAGGAAATACAACGTCTATCACCTTGCCACGCTGGCTTCGGTATCCCTTCTGGACGACAGCAATGAGAAACTCCGCGATACCATGCTGGAAATCGACGGGTTCCTGTCCCAGCAGAAAGGCTACGCCGGTCTTTTGGGAATCGACAAGCAGACCCGCCTGCTGCACGCCGCCCTGCTGACAGCCGATCTGTATGATACCGCGCCCAATGCGCAGACGGCCGCTTCCGCTTCCACCATTGCCATGGTCGCCGCGCAGCAGGCTGCGATCTGTATTCTGATTGCGTCCGCCGCCGCTTACTCCGCTATCGGAGTCGATTAACAACGGTATTTACGCCGTTATTCAACTTTTACAATCGGCTAAAAAAAAAAAAATATTATAATAAAGGAGTCAACCTATCATGAAAGAACAAGAGACAGAAATCAAATCCGAATCCGCTGAATCCGCCGAACAGAACGAAAAGAAAAAGGAAGAAAACAGCCACATGGGTATTGCCCTCGGTATGTGTTTTGGTACAGCGCTTGGTATGATGGTTGGTCAGTTTATTTTCGATAATATGCTGGTCGGATTAGCCATCGGTATGTGTTTAGGTATGTGCTTCGGCGCGATTTATGATGCCTCCGGGAATAAAGTCGGAAAAACGGATGACAAAGCAGCGGAAGCACCGACGTCCGGGCAAAAGGAAAAACAGCCGGAAAGCGATGAAACAAACGGAGAAAAATAACTTCCAAAATTACCCGTATTTACGCCGTTTCTCCGCTTTTACAATCGGCTGTAAAAAAATATTGAAAGGACGAACTCTTACCATGTTAGCCAATATCAAAAAGACCTTCCGTCCTCTGCCGTCCATACTGACGGCGGCGCAGGCGGGGGAGCAGATGGAAAACAATGTTTTTGTCGTAGCGCTTCTCGCCGCTGTGATTGCCATATTGGGCATTTTCGCGGAAGCCATTTTCCTCTTGCCGTATATGGTGGTCAAAGGCGTGCTGGCAGGCGTCGCCGCCGCCCAGACCGATAATCTTCAGTTGGATTTGGACGGTGCGGATATGATGCTCGCGCAGCTTTTGGCGACGGTGGCCGCAACGATCGTGATGATGCTGTATGTCAAGCATATTGAAAAACGCAGCCTGCGCACGATGGGCTTTGTCAAGGAACACGCCGTTTCCGACTATCTGATCGGCATGGTCGTCGCCTTTGCGATGTTTGCCGCCTGTGTGGGCATCTGCATGGTGACAGGCGCGATGGTGTTCGACGGATTTGTGCTTGGCGGCCGCTATGTGATGCTCGCGCTCTTCTTTGTGGGATTCATCATTCAGGGCATGAGCGAGGAAACGGTCTGCCGCGGCTTTATGATGACCTCTCTCGGCAGCAAGGGCGGGGCTGTGGCCGGCGTTCTTTTCAATTCCCTCTTCTTCGGCGCGCTGCATCTGGGCAACAGCGGCGTGACGGTGCTGTCCATGGTCAATCTGGTGCTGTTCGGACTTTTCATGTCGGTGCTGGTGCTCAAGCTGAACTCCATCTGGATGGCATGCGCTATTCATACCGTATGGAATTTCGTGCAGGGCAATTTCTTCGGCATATTGGTGAGCGGCACCGACATGGGGCCGAGCGTTTTCCGTTTTGTCAGCGTGCCGGGCATGGGCCTTTGGAACGGCGGCTCCTTCGGCATGGAAGGCGGTCTGGCCACAAGCATCGTGCTGACCCTTGCCACTGTCATTGTGCTGCTGCTCAGACCCAGAGAAACCAAGTGATTTTTTAATCATACTCATTTCAATGCATTACAGGAAGCAGCGGCTTTTCACGCCAAAAAGCCGCTGCTTCCTCTTTTATTTTACAAAGCCAAAAATTATATGGTATTAATTGGGAGAAACGCTTGCAATTGTAAAAAGAAATTGTTATAATACAATAAATCATATTCCACTTTTACTTTAATTAGGGGGATTACTCATGAAAGAAAACAACCAAGCGTTGCCCAAAAAGGGCGTCAACGCCACGCGACTGTTTTTTCTCTGTCTGATCGGCATTGTCATCAATATGGCGGGCGTTCGTCTGATATCCGAATTTGAACTGCCGCTCTATATGGATACCGTCGGCACCGTGCTCACTGCCGTGGTGGCGGGCAGTCTGCCCGGTATCGTGGTGGGATTTATTACCAATCTGCTCAAAGGTTTTGTCGGTACGGAAGGCATGTATTACGGCGTTCTCAATATGCTGACGGCGCTGCTGGCGTCGTTCTTTGCCAAAAAGGGCTTCTTCAGGAACGCGTTCAAGCCGCTGCTCACCGTTCCGGTCTTTGCGCTGGTCACAGGCGCGCTCAGCGCGGTGCTCACATGGTTTATGAACGGCTGTGAGATGGGCGGCATCGCCGAGGTTTTCGCCCGGTTTTTTTATGATCGCACACCCTTGAATGACTTTTCCTCCCAGCTCAGCGGAGAGATCGTGCTGGAACTGATTGATAAGAGCATCACAGTGGTGCTGGCGGTGCTGCTGCTCCTGCTGGTTCCCAAAACCATGCGCAGCCGATTCAAACCCGACGCGAAGGATGACGAGCATGAGGCTACCCAGCGCAAAGAGGAAAAGACCAAGTGCCGTCTGATTTCGCTGCGCACCAAGATCGTTCTGATTCTCACCGCCGCGTCCCTGCTGCTTGCGGCAACCTCCACCGTTATCAGCTTTATGCTGTTTAAGGATTCCACGCAGGACGAACATATCAAGCTGGCCAACGGTATCACCGAGGTGGCCGCCAGTATCGTTGACGGCAACCGCGTGAACGAGTTTATAGAGAAAGGCGACCGTCTCGAGGAATACAGAGATACCGAGGAAATGCTCAATAAGCTCAAAAACAGCTCCCCCGACATTCAGTATCTCTACGCCTACAAGATCGAGAAAGACGGCTGCCATGTCGTGTTTGACCTTGACACGGAGGAACTCAAGGGAGAGGAACCCGGCGCGGTGGTTGACTTTGACGAGACGTTCCTGCCTTATGTGCCCACGCTGCTGGAGGGCGGCGAAATCGAACCGATTGTCTCGGACGACGCTTACGGGTGGCTGCTCACCGTCTATAAACCTGTCTATGACAGCAGAGGCAGCTGCCAGTGCTATGTGGCGGCGGACATCTCCATGAACCTGCTTACCCAGTACGGCTACAGCTTCCTTGCCAAGCTGCTGTCGCTGTTTGTCAGCTTCTTTATTCTGGCGCTGGCCGTCTGCGCCGCGCTGGTGAATCACCATGTCATTCGCCCCATCAATAAAATGGCCTACTGCGCGGGCGCGTTTGCCTATGATGACGATACGTCCACCGCGGAAAATGTGGAACGCATCAAGGCGCTCAACATCCGCACAGGCGACGAGATCGAAAACCTCTATAACGCCTTTTCCAGCACCACCCAGCAGAGCGTGCAGTATGTGGAGGAAATCGAACACCACACCGAGACGATTTCCCAGATGCAGAACGGCCTGATCATGGTGCTGGCGGATATCGTGGAAAGCCGAGACAAATGCACCGGCGACCACGTCCGCAAGACGGCGGCCTATGTCAAGATCATTGTGGAAAAGATGAAGGAAATGGGTCTGTATGCCGACCAGCTTACCGACAAATTCGTGGACG
The DNA here is from genome assembly GCA_946182865.1 of uncultured Clostridia bacterium. Lineage (GTDB taxonomy): Bacteria > Bacillota > Clostridia > Oscillospirales > Acutalibacteraceae > RUG762. The sequence continues at coordinate 21,875 of CAMHAV010000019.1, read as the reverse complement.
ACGTCATCCATTCCGCACCGCTGCACGATATCGGCAAGATTCACGTCCCCGACAACATCCTCAACAAACCCGGCAAGCTGACCGATATGGAATTTGCCATTATGAAAGCGCACACCACCATCGGTGCCCGCATTATTCAGGAGGCCATCGACATGGTACCCGAATCGGGCTATCTGGCGGAGGCCAAGAATCTGGCGGAATTCCATCACGAAAAGTGGAACGGCAACGGTTATCCCCACGGCATTGAGGGCGAGGAAATCCCGCTGTCCGCCAGAATCATGGCGGTGGCGGACGTATTCGACGCGCTCGTGTCCCGCAGAAGCTACAAGAAGCCGTTCAGCTTTGAAAAAGCCATGAGCATCATCCAGGAGGACGCCGGCACCCACTTCGACCCGCTGGTCGCCAAGGCGTTCCTCGCCTCGAAGGAAGAAGTCAGAAAAGTCATGGATGAATTCGACAAGATCAGCAATCCTTACGGTGAGGACGTGGATATCGACGGCTCCACCGACCAAAAGCGCTGATGCTGCCGATTGGCTGCTTTTGATTTTAGGATAAGCAATCACATTACCGTCCAACAGGCGCTGCTGCACAAAGAAACGGTGCGACAGCCTCTGTTGGACGGTGTTTTTGACCACTCACATTTTACACTTCACACTTCACACTTCACATTATTAACGACAATACGGCGGCCCGCCAAAAAGGATTGGAAAAAGCGGGACCGCCGTATTGCCGTTGAGATTGTGAGGTTATTTATGTGATTGTGCGCACCCTTGCGGGAACACACTTCTTGCAGTTGAGATTTATTCGGTTCTGAGCGCCACCACGGGATCCTTGTTGGCCGCCATGCCGGAAGGAATCAGACCCGCGATCAGAGTGAGGGTCATGCTGATGATGACCAGTATCACCGCGCCGCCCACCGGCAGACGGGAGACATTGGAAATGCCGGAGAGCGCCTGAATGATGGCGTTGATGGGGATATTCAGCAGCAGCGTGATGCCGATGCCCAGCGCGCCCGACACCAGACCGATGAGAAGCGTCTCGGCGTTGAATACGCGGGAAATATCCTGCTTGGAAGCGCCGATGGAGCGGAGAATACCGATTTCCTTGGTTCGCTCCAGTACCGAAATATAGGTGATAATGCCGATCATGATGGAGGACACCACCAGCGAGATGGAAACAAAGGCGATCAGCACATAGGAGATCATATTGATGATGGTGGAGATGGAGCGCATCATAATGCCCACGAGGTCGGTGTAGCTGATTTGTTCTTCTTCCGGCTTGCCCTCGTTGTAATCGCTGATGAGCGATTCGATGGATTCCTTGGACTCAAAGTCCACCGGATAGAGCTGGATGGAGCTGGGGTCGTTCAGATCGGCCACGCCCAATTTGGTGAGGTTTTCTTCATAGGTGGTCTTGGGCTGCGCCTGTTCGAGATATCCCTTGACCATGGCGAGCCGTTCCTCCTGCGGCAGCGTCGCGAGATAGGACTGCGTTTCCTCCGGCAGGGTGGCGATGAATTCCTCGATCTGCGCCTGTTCCTCGGCCGCCTGCTGCTGGTACGCGGCGATTTCTTCGGGGGTCATGCTCGCAAAATCGGGCTGCGCGTCGGCCGATTTGTCGTCCTCGTCGGTTTCAAAGGGAAGTCCCGTGAAAATATCGGTTTTGGGGTCTTTTTTCTGCGCCTTGACGATTTCGCTGTCATTGGTGGTGTTGATGATATATTCCACCAGTTCATGGGTGTAGCCGACCACGCCGTTGATGGAGGCGGAAGCCGCGTCCTCGCTGGGACGGACGATGCCCACGACGTTGAGGTCAACGCCGCCCGCAATGGCCTTTTTCATGAGGATTTCGTCCTCGCTGATATCGCGCCATGTGTCGGTGGCGGCGTCATGCGTGTAGAGATCGCCGGCGAGAAGCAGCTTGAATTTTAATTGCAGCAGCTCGTCATAAGTGAAGGAGACGCTTTCGATGGTGAAGGGTTCGCCCTCCATGGCCTTCTTCATGTTTTCTTCGAGTTCGGACTGGTCTTTCAGACCGAGGGAATACAGCTCCACGTCGCTGATCTCGTTCTTTTTGGTGACCACAATGACCACTTCGTTGAATTTCGACGGCCATTGTCCCGCCAGCAGGTCATACTGCGACTCGATCAGGGTTTGGTTGCCCATTAGTTCGTCCCAGAAATTGGAGGAGTTGCTGAACATCATCATGCCGCTGCCCTGATTCATGCCCATTTTTTCCATGACGGTGGAGGGATTGACCTGCACCACGCCGTCGGAGGTGTCCGATTTGTAGACGTTGATCGGCACGTCGTAGCTGTATTGAATGGCGCTGGTGTAGTCCGCCATTTTCTTGCCGTTTTCATCCTCTTCGATGTATTTCTTGAAGTCCGAGAGGTTGTTGGTCTTGATTTCCGTCACCATGGTGTTCATCAGTTCGGACATCACATTGGCGGAATACACCTTGTCCAGATCGTGGTCGGTTTCGTCGGAGCTGGCGTCCTGGAGCGTGGTGATCATCGAGGCAAGATCCATGGATTCCTTCTGAATGGAAAGGGGATAGGAGGAAAGCGTGTCCTCCTGCGCCTTGTCGATGTAGAGCTGGAAGCCGTTGGAGAGCGACAGGATCAGCGCAATGCCGATAATGCCGATGCTGCCCGCGAAAGAGGTGAGCAGCGTGCGGCCCTTCTTGGTCATGAGATTGTTGAGGGAGAGCGACAGCGCCGTCAGCATGGACATGGATGTTTTGCGCGTCTTTTCCTTCTTTCTGGATTTCTTTTTGTCGGATGTGTCCGCGGCGGTGGCGGTGAATTCGCTGGGATGGTAGGGGTTGGAATCGTCGATGATTTTGCCGTCGAGCAGCCGGATGATGCGGGAGGAATATTTTTCGGCCAGTTCGGGATTGTGCGTGACCATGATGACCAGCTTTTCGCCCGAAATCTCCTTGAGCAGCTCCATGATCTGCACGCTGGTTTCGGAATCGAGCGCGCCGGTGGGTTCGTCCGCCAGCAGGATTTCGGGATTGTTGACCAGTGCGCGGGCAATGGCGACGCGCTGCATCTGACCGCCCGACATCTGATTGGGTTTCTTGCGGAGCTGGTCGCCCAGACCCACTTTTTTGAGCACCTCGGTGGCGCGTCTGCGGCGTTCGCTCTTGGACACGCCGGACAGCGTCAGCGCCAGTTCGACGTTGGAAAGAACGGTCTGGTGCGGTATCAGGTTATAATTCTGAAAGACGAAGCCGATGGAGTGATTGCGGTAGGCGTCCCAGTCGCCGTCCCAGAAAAGCTTGGTGGATCTGCCGTTGATGCTCAGGTCGCCGTTGTCGTAGCGGTCGAGGCCGCCGATGATATTGAGCATGGTGGTCTTGCCGCAGCCGGACGGCCCGAGGATGGAAACAAATTCGTTTTCGCGGAATTCAATGTTGATTCCTTTGAGCGCCTCCACCTTGGTGCTGCCGCTGGAATACGACTTGACGATGTCGGTAAGTTTGAGCATGATCTTAATTCCTTTGCAATGGTATTTTTCTTATGATATCCGAAGTATATTGTGCCAATATAAACGCAGTTTAAACGGAGCAGGAAGAAATTATGAAGTGCGAAACACGCATGGAATGTGGATGGTAATCAGCCAAACAGGCCGAGAAGCCTCGCTCCGACGGCAGCGACAAGGAGCACGCCGGCGGCAATCAGCCCTGTGATCAGATGAATCTGTTTTTTTGAAAGAATGGGGGAACAGGTGATTTTATCTTCTTCACAATAATTCCAGGCGGTTGACCCCCTCACACAGTGTACGACTAAATCATTGTGCCATTCGCCGACCAGTATGTTCGTGCCGATGATGGTCACACCGCACATTAAGAAAGCACGGTCGCCAATGGTTGTCACGCTTTCGGGTATTTTAATCGAGGTCAGACTGCTGCATTCATAAAACACATTTTCTCCAAGGCTTTCCGTACCGTCGGGGAGTGTTATCGAAGTAAGACCGCGGCAATCGGAGAAGGCATAATCGCCAATGCTTTTGACATGGTCGGGTATCTTGAGAGTGGACAGACTGCCGCATCTGTAAAACGCTTTATCGCCAATGCTTGTCACGATGCGGGGCAGCATAACGGAGCGGAGGGTTTCGCATTCGCAGAACGTGTGATGGCCGATGCCTGTCACACGACCGGGTATTTCGACCGAGGAAAGCTGGCCGCATCCGTGAAATGCTCCGTCACCAATGCTTTTTACACTGCGGGGAATCGTGACTGAGGTCAGGCTGCCGCATCCGTAAAAGGCTTCCTCTCCGATGCTTTTTGCTCCTTTCGGTATCTCGACCGAGGTGAGTTTGCCGCATTCGTAAAACGTCCTGTCTTCGATTCCTTCCACACTTCCGAGTATGGTGACAGAGTGAAGATTGCTGCATTTGGCGAATGCCTCAAGACCTATATGCTTCACATTGCCGGGAATTGTGACTGAGGTCAGGCTGCTGCATCCGAAGAAGGCGCATACGCCGATGCTTGTCACGCTGCCGGGCATGGTGAAGGGGTTAAGACTGCTGCATTCCATAAAAGCGCGTTCGTCAATGCCTGTCACGCTGCCCAGTATCGTAACGGAGGTGAGGCTGCTGCATGCGGTGAACAGACCGAGTTCAATGTATGTCACGCCGGCAGGTATGGTGACCGAACGCAGACTGCTGCATCCGGCGAGCGCGCCGCATCCGATTTCCGTTACGCTGTCCGGTATGTGGATGGAGGAGAGACTGGCGCATTTAAGGAACGCCCTTTCGCCGATGCTCGTCACTCTGCCGGGAAATTCGACGGATTTGAGACTCCCGCATTCGCATAAGCAATCGTTGGGAATTTTTGTGATGCCGCTGGGAAATCGGAATGCCTTCAGTTTTGAGCAGCAGGTGAACGCGCTGCTGTCCATGCTTATCACACTTTCAGGCAGGTTGATCGAAGGCAGTTTGGTGCAATAACCGAATGCCTCGAAACCGATATTTCTTACACCGTACTCTATGTCTACCGATGTCAGGTCCCAGCATCCGTCAAACGCCTCAATGCCGATGCTCCTTACGCTTCCCGGTATCCTGACCGATCGCAGACCATAGCAAGAGCCAAACGCTTCTTTGCTAATCATTTCCACTCCGTCTTCTATCGTGACGGATAGGATGCTTTTGCAACCGTAAAACGCTCTTTCTCCGATCTCTAAGACCGGGTAACCGCTGTAGCTGCTTTTGATGACAATGTCGGTGATATCCGATCTGGCGACGACGTTAGCGACTGTGTTGGTGACAGAGCCGGTGTAGGTACTGTTGTCGCCCAGAAAAAAGTTCATAACCTTATTCTTCAGTTTTTCAAAAAAAGATGTCTCACGGGCGGGCGTTTCATAAACCGTGCTCGTTTGCGCATTTTTTATACGCTCGGTTTTTTCTTTCAGCTTTGTAATGATAATGCCTTCCTGATTTTCGGTGAAATCATAGAAGAAGTCCTTTATGTCGAAACTACGGCGGGCAACCTTTCCGTCCGCATCCCTTGCGGCATAGCAGTTGATCTTCTCCAAATTGGATTCAAGCTCTGACAAAAAATCGTTCTCTGTCAGTCTGTGAAGATTCAGCCCTTGCAGCTGCATCATTTCGTCGGGAATGAAACTTTCATCCGGCCATTCCTCTTTTCCGTTTGCGTCAATGGTGGGAAAGTTTAACCAGATCAGCTTTTTACCGGCGTTTTTTGCTGCTTCATAATCCCTTTGGAGCATACCGGATTCCGCGTATCTCTTGGTGACAAACGGCACATACGCCATACAGTCCGGGTCTGAGATCATCGTGGAGCGGTCTCTGTCAGTGCCGTATTCACAGGAGCGCACATTGTAGCCCGCAAAGTACAGTTCCTTCGTATACGGATTGCAAGCATTCATATCATGTGGGTGGAATACAAGACAGGCATAGGGCGTTTCATTGCAGAAGACGTTGTTTAAAGCGCCGTTCAACGGATCCGTTTCGTGACCGTCGTACCAGTTCTTCGGAACATCACGCTCGATCGGTACCGCCTTCCGCTCTCCGTAATGAATGATTTGCAGTTTGCGCAGTTTTCTGATCACCTGCTCGATGCTTTTCAGGTGCTTTTTCGGGAGCATGGCGGCGACGTTTTCGGGTACGGCGACCTTTTTTTCGATATAAAGCGTCAATATCGTGCAGTAATCCCTGTTTTTGAAGGCGACAGGTAATTCCTTCTCTATGATGTACGAACGCGAAACAGAGAGATTGCTGGTGAAAAACAGAAAAACGGCGCTTTTTTCGATATGGTCTTTGATCACATTGTCGTATCTCTCCCCGATGGTGATTCCTTCGTCATACCATACATTATAGCCGGCTTCATACAGCTTTTTGAGAAGCGGGAACACGATCTCATTGTCGTTGTGAGCATAGCTTGCAAATATATACGGTTTATCGTCCACCGCCGCAAACGGAAGCTTGATGCGTGTTGTATTTAAGTTGGTTTCTGACATATCCGGTTCCTCCTGACTTTTTCTATGGTAATGGAATCCTTGTTCATTATGGCATATTTTATAAGTACAGTCAACATAAAGTAAATATATTATCTAAAACAGAAGAATCTATTCATCGGAGAGGCAGGGGGAAAACGGTGCTTTTCATCAAAATAAAACAAGGTGGTGCGCGTCTTTTAACAGAATCACACCGTCTTGGATGAAAATTGTACATAATATTATTGGGAGCCGTCATTCCGCATTGGAAAATCACCATCTCACGGCGACCACGCCGTTGGGCCGGAGCCAGCCGTTGTCGTAGAGGTTGGCGAAGAAGATTTCCTTGCCGTCCATATAGGGGGTTTCCACGGTTTCGTCGGAGCAGTTGATGATGACCTTGAGCTGATGGTTTTCGCAGTCGAGCTTGAGATATTCGATGACGCGGTCGTTGCTGATCTCATTGGGAAAATGGAAATTTCTGCTGCGGAAAAGAGGCTCATTCTTTCGCAGCCAGATCAGGCGTTTGAGCATATTGATGCGGTCGGTGAACTGCCCGTCGTCAATCTTGTCCCATGGCATGCAGCGTCGGCAGTCGGGGTCGCCGCCGCCGTCCATGCCGATTTCGGTGCCGTAGTAGATGCAGGGGCTTCCCGGCATGGTAAAGAGCACCGCGAGCTGCTGATAGACCACGTCCATATTGCAGTGGTTGCGGTGGAAGACGCGGTCGGTATCGTGTGAATCGAGCAGATTAAACAGCACGTCGTTGGTGTGCTGCATGTAGGTGGTGTAGCAGCGGTTGACCATATATTCGAAATCGCGCTTTTTGCGGCTGCGGTCGATCCAGAAATCGGTGATGCTGTGAGAGAGGGGGTAATTCATAACCGAGTCAAATTCGTCGCCGCGCAGCCACGGCATAGCATTGTGCCAGATCTCACCGAGGATATAGAAGTCGGGATTGATCTTTTTGAGGGCGTAGCGCAGGGTCTTGCAGAATTGGTGGGATACTTCGTTGGCAACGTCGAGACGGATGCCGTCAATGCCGAAGTCCGTTGCCATATGTTTCACCACGCCGACGAGGTAGTCCACCACTTCGGGATTGTTGGTGTTGAGCTTGGGCATGCCGGCAAAGAAGCCGAAAGAATAAAACCTGCCGTCGCGGGTGTCCCAGCGGTCGCGGTCAAAAGGCCACTGGTTAATCATGAACCAGTTGTAATAGGGCGATTCCGGCCCTCTTTCGCGCACATCCTGCCACGGGGCGAACCAGAAACCGCAGTGGTTGAACACGCCGTCGAGCATCACGCGGATGCCCTTGCCGTGAGCCGTTTCCACCAGCGTGCGGAGGGTTTCCTCGTCACCGAAATGGGGGTCGATCTTCATGTAGTCGGTGGTGTCGTATTTGTGGGTGGAGGGGGACTCAAAAATCGGCGTCATGTAAAGACCCGTCACGCCGAGGTCGGCCAGATAATCCAGTCGGTTGATAATGCCCTGGAGGTCGCCGCCGTAAAACTGCTCGTTGGTAACAGGGGTGGTGTCGTCGCCCCACGGCTGGGTGTCGGGGGGATTGATGTCGGGATTGCCGTTGCAGAAGCGTTCGGGAAGAATCTGATACCAGACGGTGCTGTTGACCCAATCGGGCGTGCGGTTGATATCGGAGGGATTCATCCACGGAAAGGTGAAGCACTGGAGCATTTTACCCTCAAGGTGCCACTGCTCCTCACTGAGCACGCCGTCCTCAAAGTAATACCATGTCTCACGCTCACCGCCGTATTCAGCGCGGCTGACCAGTTCGAAGAAGTAGCGGCAGCGTTTGTACTGGGGCACAATGGTGGTCGTCCACCAGAGCTGATGAGCGAGACGCTTTTTAAAGGGGACAGGCAGACGGATGCCCGCCCAGTTCTGCTGTGCGCCGAGGATACCGGTGGAGAACGGGTCGCCGTAGTGGATGTAGACTTCCTCCACATCATAGCCGGTTTTGAGGTTGACGATCAGCTCGCTGTTGTTGTTCATGTAGCAATAGTTGTCGCTGCAGATGTGATAGACGGCTTCAAATTTCATGATCGAATTCAGTCCTTTCCTTGGATACAGGGAAATGTGAGTTTCGTATGTATTATATGGATGGTATCGGCTGTTGTTTGATAAGAGTAAGCATATCCGCCAATGCGCGGGAACCGTTTGTTTTCATTATACAATTGATCGGAGAAAAAATCAACCCGTATCACTCCAACATCGTGAAATGATACGGGGAATTTTCTGTGAAGAATGGAGAGGAAAGAGCGAAAATCGTTGAAAGTTACAACTGAGGCGGTGTTTCCTGCGGGTCATCCGCAGTGGGCTGTGTGGGAACGTCGGTTTTTTGTGCGTTGTCGGACGACGCGGTTTTCATCGCGGCGATCTGGCGGTGCAGCTCGGCGATTTCGTGCTTTTGCAGGGACACCACCGAACCCAGCTCCACGACCTTGGACATGAGCTCAGAGATCTGGCACATCTGCTTGAACGCGAGGTAGTAGAGCAGGCTGATAAACGGTACCGTGACCACCAGCGCATAGCCGTAGGACATGTGAGTGAGATCCGAAATAAAATAAGTAATTTCAGGCCACACACCAAAGACAAAAAGCAAAAAGGCGGGCAGCGTCCACATCAGGAACGAAGATTCCTTGATCTGGCTTTTTAGCATGCGTTTAAAGAGAAACCAGAAAACCAGCAGGCTGATCGTGACCATAATGGTACGCACGACCACATTCATGCCGATGCCTCTTTCAATGAAATAGCTGATATTGTGGCTGATCCACACATACAGTTTATTGAGCAGGTCTTCAAATGTATTAAGCAGGGTATCCATTTTGCCTCACCGTAATTCTTAAAATAATTTTATTAATTATATCATAACTTGAGTGAATTGACAATACGATTTTTGAAAAATATGCATTGTAAATATCATTGTCAATTTAATTTGCATATCCTGCACAAACATTTCGCGGCTTTTAAACGAAATTTATACATATGGTTTAGCCGTAGATTGCGAAAACCCCCTTGCATTCAGGTGTAAAGTCAGATATAATTAATAAAGAAATGTATTTTGGGACTGCGCAAAGGAGGCGATAGGATGAATTCCCCGGAAATGGCGGCATTGTATGAGAAGTGCGGATTTTTTGACATCGGGCCGCCCGACAGATTTGAGGTGCTGGCGCCGAATGGCTCGTTCAACCGTATTGTGGGAAGAAACGCGGAGGGAGTCAGCTATATTGAGCTGGTGTGTCCCGAAGACCGGGAAGCGGTGCAGGAAACGCTGTCGGAGGTCTATGAGCAGGGGCAGCATCTCGCGGAGGGGAGGCTGCCCCGTGCCTGCGGCAGCATACGGCACAGGCTCGTCCTGCCCGACGATTCCGTGATCCTTGCGGCGCTGACGTTCGGCTATTCGAGAAGCGGCACGCTGGCCTGTTCCGTCATACAGGCTTTTGAAACGTTCAGCGGCGACACGCTGAAAAAGTACAAGTCCAACAACGTGCTGGAATCCTTCGCGGTGAGCATGGCAGTGGTGGACATCAGCGACGACGGCCATTTCTTTGTCAAGCACGCGAATACTGATTTTTACAGAATGATCGGCTGGAATCGTGTGGAATTTAAGGAGATGTTCAACAACGGTCTGGGAGACGATGTGATTGTTCCCGAAGATTTCAGCGCATTTCGCGATGCGCTTCTCGCGCTGAATGAAGACGAGCGGGAATGCGTGTTTGAGACGCGGGTGATCAGTGTCAGCGGCGGCGTCAGCGTCAACGAAGTGCGGGCGCGCTATCTGTACGCGGAAAATAAGCGCCCCATGATTTCACTGGTTTTTATGGATGTCACCGAGCGCAACCGGCTGCGCAAGGAGCTTCTCATCAAAAACGAGCGTTTCAATATCATTCAGCAGCAGACCGACCAGCTGGTGTTTGACTACGATGCCGAGCGGGATCGCTGCGTGTTTTCGGGAGATCTCAGCCGCGCGGAAAAATATCTGCCGATGTATGAGATCGACAAGAAAAACAGGGAACTGGTGGTGGACGACTTTTTTGCCAGCCGCTTTGCGCTGGGCGTGATGGGCAACGAGGATTACAATCGGTTTTGCGAGGCGTTTGCTGACGCGATTATCTACGGTTTCAGCGGGGAAGTGGATTTTGTCCTCGGTTTTATCGGACAGTCGGCGGGGTTGTGGTACAGATGCACTTTCAGTACGGTGAAGGACGACATGGGCACGGTGGTTCGCATTGTCGGCAGACTGAAAAATGTTGACAAACAGAAAAAATCCGAGCTGATGATGGAAAAGCGCGTCTATAACGATGAGCTGACGGGACTCCTCAACAAGGATATCGCCATGAACAAGATCCGGATCTTCCTCGAAAATGACGAGAGGAACAGTGACAACGCGGACAAATACCATGCGCTGATTATCATTGACATGGACAATTTCCGCATGATCAATGAGGTGTTCGGTCATACCTTCGGTGACGATGTGATACGGGAATTTGCCTCGGATATCAAGTCCTCTTTCCGTGACACCGATATTGTGGGGCGTATCGGCGGCGACGAATTTATCATACTGATGAAGAACGTCACCCAGAAATTCGCGACCAAAAAGGCGGGGCGGCTTTGCCGGGGATTGGTGAAACGCTATGGCGTGCAGAATGTCGTAACCGTAAGCTGCAGCATCGGCGTGGCGTTTTTCGGCAAGGACGCACAGGATTTTTATGAGTTGTATCAGCATGCCGATCTCGCGATGTACCATGCGAAAGTCAATGGGAGAAGTGCTTACAATATTTATGACGGCACGATGGATGCCGTATACCGTCAGATGGAAGAGACGGAGATGCGCAGCGGCATCGACCGGACGTCGGGCAGCGTGGAAATCAGCGAACTCGACACCAATCTGATGGATATCGCGTTTTCGCTGATGGCTTCATCCGACGATATCGACGGCACGCTGGAGATATTGCTGCGCACGGTGGGACGCAAATATAACCTGAGCGCTGTGTCGGTGCTGATTGAAACAGACAAAACCGCCGGCAAGCTGCAGGCCGTGAGCCGATGGATCAGCAACAAAAACCTGGAAGCGAGAAACAAACCCTCACCGATGGAGCTGGGAGGGATTTACCTTGACCAGATTTTCAGAGGAGCCGACGTCAAGTGCGTGTCCGATATGGGCGCAAGCAATCTGCCGACGGGAGTGCGCGGCGTGCTGAAAAATGACGGCATCATCTCCTGTGTCTGGGGAAGGCTGGAAGGTCGCGCGGGCGAAGGATTCGGCTGCGTCATGTTCACGCAGTTTGACAGAAAGCGCAAATGGAGCCGCAAGGAAATCAATACTTTTAAGTACATAGCTAAGATTCTTTCGGTGGCACTTGCCAAGACAAAAGTGTAAAGTAAGACAGACGGTACGCCGTTCCCTGCCGATGAGGCGGGGGACAGCGTACCGTTTTTGTATGGGTACGCGGAGATTAGGCGAGTTTTTTCAGACTGCCGCGGGTGTCGTCCGACAGATACGAGAGCAGTTTGGGGTCGGTGGCGAAGACGTCCCGCAGGCTGTCGAATTGTTCCGCGTCAAACGGGATTCTGAAATCGCGCAGAAGCGAGTGAAAGTCGGTGGTCTGGCAGACATAGCCGCTGCGGAAAGGGTCGCGCTGTCTGGCCGCCATGCCGCCGCGGTAAAGCCGGCACAGGCCGTTCTGCCCGACGGTGGGAATGCGGCTGAGTTCGCGCGGGGACAGCGCGCCGCAGCTGACATAGATGTTTTTCCGGGTCAGATCGACCAGCACGGGAAATTCCGACCAGCGCTCCAAAGACAGCAGCACTTCTTTGTTGTCGGACGGCAGAGCCTCCGCGCCGGAAAGGGCCGCCTTCCTCCGGCGGTATTCCGGGACGGTCTGACAGTGGCCGAATACCGCCATGATGGCGGCGGCTTCCATAAACAGCGCGCGGTCGCTCCAGTTGCGGTAATAGCCGATATCCGCGATTTCCCCGCGGATATACACCGAGATCGTAGGTCTGTAAGACATATTGCTGTACCTCCTGATAAATGAATGTGGCGGCAAATGCACTCCGTTGGCACGCTCGCCGTTTTGCAACGGGTCATGGCCTGCTTCCCCCGAAGGTTCATCTGTTCCGGCATCGGTGCAGCAAAAAAGCCGATGCACCGACGTTTCTCTCATAAGGGTACACTTCTCCCGTGAGAGAAACGTCCTTAAAAAGCGAAACGTCAATACATCGGCTTGTATTCAATTGTATGATACCATTATATGACATCCCAAGAGATTTGTCAAGAGATTTGATGAATAAAAAATATCTTGACAATCGGAGGGATAAGGGGTATAATGCGAATTAAAGTTGAATTTTTCGATTATGCGCGTTCGGGAAGAATGATTCTGACCGCCTCTACAGAGAGTGAAGCCCTCGGCTGCAAGGCTTCGCGAGTGTCCGGCAGAATGATGGCCGCCCGCAACTGCAAGCGCTCCGGTGAAGAACCGGACGTGGGTCAAGCGTTAATTGGCACGAAAGCGGCTTCGGTGTTTTTTATATCATCGGGCAATATGGGTGGTACCGCGGCTCTGTCGTCCCTGTTTTTTGACAATCAGGGAACGGTAGGGTTTTTTTGTACTTTTGCACCCATGAAAATCTGCTATTATTTGAGGAAGGAATGACTAAAAACCATGGAATGGACAGGACTCAACGATCTGAGAGAAAAATATCTCTCCTTTTTTGAAAGCAAGGGGCATCTGCGCCTGCCGAGCTTTTCGCTCATTCCCAAGAACGACAACAGCCTGCTGCTGATCAACTCCGGCATGGCGCCCATGAAGAAGTATTTTACGGGTGAGATCACCCCGCCCCGCAAGCGCGTGACCACCTGCCAGAAGTGCATCCGCACGCCCGACATCGAGCGCGTCGGCATCACCGCCCGTCACGGCACTTTCTTTGAAATGCTGGGTAATTTTTCGTTCGGCGATTATTTCAAGCATGAGGCGACCTCGTGGGCGTGGGAATTCCTTACCAAGACGCTGGAAATGGATACCGACCGCTTGTGGGTTTCCATCTATCAGGACGACGACGAAGCCTTTGACATCTGGACAAAGGAAGTGGGCGTTTCTCCCGAAAAAATCGTCCGTCTCGGCAAGGAGGACAACTTCTGGGAGCACGGCGAAGGCCCCTGCGGCCCCTGCTCCGAAATCTATTATGACCGCGGCGAGGAATACGGCTGCGGCAAGCCTACCTGCGGCGTGGGCTGCGACTGCGACAGATATGTCGAAATCTGGAACAACGTCTTTACCCAGTTCGATTCGGACGGCAAAGGCACCTACACCCCCCTCGACCACCCCAATATCGACACCGGCATGGGTCTGGAACGTCTCGCCTGCGTGGTGCAGGGCGTGGATAACCTTTTCCTCGTGGACACCGTGCAGAATATCATGAAGCATATCAGCGAGATCGCCGGCGTGAAGTACGGCGACGACCCAAAGACCGATATTTCTCTGCGCGTCATCACCGACCACATCCGTTCCACCACCTTTATGATCGGGGATGGCGTGATGCCCTCCAACAACGGCCGCGGCTATGTGCTGCGCCGCCTGCTGCGCCGCGCCGCGCGTCATGGCAGATTGCTCGGCATCGACAGAATGTTCCTCACCGAAGTCTGCGATACCGTCATCCGTGAGAACGAGTCGGCCTATCCCGAACTCAAGGAAAAGCGCGACTTTATCCATAATGTCATCGCCACCGAGGAGGCCAATTTCGCCAAGACCATCGACCAGGGCATAAAGATCCTGGAGGATTTCGTGGCGGATCACGACGGCGACACTCTGAGCGGTGAGGCGGCGTTTAAATTGCAGGATACCTACGGTTTCCCCATCGACCTGACGGTGGAAATTCTGGCCGACAAAGGCATGAAGGTGGACGTGGAGGACTTCCGCAAAATCTACGACGATTACCGCGTCAAGACCAAGATGGCGGGCGTTCACGCCACCACCGAAGCGTGGAAGGGCGACGCCGACCTCTTTAAGGATATGGAAGCCACAAAGTTCCTCGGCTACACCGAGAGCGAATGCGAAGCCAAGGTAATTGCCATCGTCTCCGGCGGTGAACTCACCGACAGCGCATCCGAAGGCGAAGAAGCCATTGTCGTGCTTGACCGCACGGTGTGCTATGCGGAAAGCGGCGGACAGGTGGGCGATACGGGAACGCTCGTCGGAGACGGTGTGTTCGTGACGGTAAAAGATACCACCAAGAACAATGCCGGCGTATTTCTGCATACCTGCAAGGTGACCGAAGGCCAGCTCAGCGTCGGCAATACGGTCAAGGTCGCTTACGATAAGAAAACCAGAATGGCGACACGCCGCAACCATACGGCGGCGCATCTTTTGCAGGCGGCGCTGCGTCAGGTGCTCGGCACCCATGTCGAGCAGGCGGGACAATTGGTGGACAGCCGCGCGGTGCGCTTTGACTTCACCCATTTCTCCGCGCTGACCGCCGAGGAGCTGGCCAAAGTCGAGGCACTGGTCAACGCCGAGATTCTCAGCAGCGTGGAAGTCATCAATGTGGAAATGCCCATTGAGGAAGCCAAGCAGCTCGGCGCCATGGCGCTGTTCGGAGAGAAGTACGGCGACGTGGTGCGCGTGGTGCGTTCGGCGGACGACTTTTCCATCGAATTCTGCGGCGGCACGCATGTGGACAACACATCCAAGCTGGGGCTTTTCAAGATCAAATCGGAATCCTCCGTCGCGGCAGGCGTGAGAAGAATCGAAGCCGTGACAGGCGCGAACGTGCTGACGATGCTCAATGAAGCCCTCGGCACCATCAGCGAAGCGGCGGCCGCAATGAAGCTGGGCAATCCTGCCGAACTGGTGCGCAAGAGCGCGGCGATGACAGCGGAACTCAAAGAGAAGGACAGACAAATCGAGCAGCTTTCCTCCAAGCTGGCGGCCATCGAAGTGGATTCGCTTGTGGAAAACGCAGCTGTCATCGGTGAAACCAAGCTCGCGGTGAAAAGATTTGAAAACGTCAAGCCGGACGAGCTGCGCACGATGGGCGACAAGGTGCGTGACAAGTGCGCCGACAGCGTGGCGGTGTTTGCCTCGGTCAACGGCGAAAAGGCAACGATTTTCGTCGCGGTCGGCAAGGACGCGCTGGCCAAGGGAGCCAACGCGGGCAAGATCGTCAAGGCGGTGGCGCAGATCACCGGCGGCAACGGCGGCGGCAAGCCCAACAACGCTATGGCGGGCGCGAAGGATTTGACCAAACTGGATGAAGCCTTGGACAAGGCGGCGGAAATCGTGACAGAGTTCCTTCAATAATCCGTTCGGAGGGCAGGCGGCGGATTTACCGTGAGGGATTTCTTCCGCCTGTTCTATAGTACAGATTTGTATATTTCACCTTTCCCGATATCTGTGGAAGTGTATGTTGCTTTTCTTGAAAAAAAATCGTGATAAGCCTGTCAATTTACATACATTTTGCCACATTGACTTTGGGCTGATTTATGGTATAATAGTAAGAGGCATTTATCAGATGAATACTAAGCGGCGATCGGAAAGGTTGTGTACCGTTGGCGGACAACCTTTTGACGGCGCGGAAAAAAGTGAAAGGGTTTTGTTATGGAAAAAGATACGTTTGATCTCAGATCGCTGCTGGATTTGTTGCTCAGAAGATTGTGGATCGTTCTGGGAAGCGCTGTCCTGATGGGCGCCGCGTTTTTTGCTTTTGCAAAATTCGTCATGCCTCTCAAGTACGAATCCTATACCTCTATGTACGTCAAGAACAACACCAACACCAAAGAACAGCAGACCGACATCAACATCAACGACCTTAACGCCTCCAAGTCCCTGGTCAGCACCTACATAGCCGTTCTCGACAGCGACACCGTCATGGGCAGCGTGGGAGAAGCGCTCCAGGTGAAGTTTGACAAGGCGACGCTGAAAGATTCCTTTACCTTTGACGACAACGGCAAAATCAATATCGAGTCTGTCAGAAAGTGCTTTACCATGAGCTCGGTGGACGACACCGAAGTGATGAATATCACGGCGATTACGACTGACCCGGAAGTGTCGGCGCATATGTGCAACGTCATTGCCGATATCGCCCCCGAATTCCTTGTGCGCGTGGTTGGTGCGGGTTCCGTCGAAGTCATCGATGCAGCCAAGGTCAATGAGGAAGCGGTTTCCCCGAATTTCCGTTCCATGGCGATCAGAGGCGTGCTGGTGGGTCTGGTGCTGTCCGCGCTCATCGTCATTCTGGTGGATATGTTTGACAACACCGTCAAAGAGTCCGACAAGCTGGCTCGCCGTTTCGGCAAGGCAACTCTCGGTGAGGTTATGGAAATCGAAGGGGTCAATTCGGGCAAGAAAAAGGCCAAAAACTCCACCGATGAAGAGCGTCTGCTGCTCATGGACAAGCGCGTTCCCTTTAACGTAGTGGAAACCTACAAGTCGATCCGTACCAATCTGATTTTCTCTCTGGGCACGACAGGCAAGAACACCATTGCGGTTTCGAGCTGTAACCCCAGTGAGGGTAAATCCACTTCCGCTGCCAATGTGGCGATTGCGTTTGCGCAGACGGGATGCAGTGTACTGCTGATCGACGCCGATATGAGAAAGCCGGTGCAGCACAAGATCTTTAAGACCAGCAACAAGATCGGTCTTTCCACCTTGATTGTGGGTCTTTCCTCTGTGGAGGAATCCGTCAAGAAAGACGTTGTCAAAAACCTCGACCTTCTTCCTTCCGGCAAGATGCCTCCCAACCCCTCGGAGCTGCTTTCTTCCCAGCAGTTTGGCGATATGCTCAACAAGGTCAGCCGTATGTATGATTACGTCATCATCGACACGCCTCCGATCAACATCGTCAGCGACGCGGTTGTCATCAGCGGTCTGGTGGGCGGCGCGGTGATGGTGCTTAAGTATGGCACCACTACCTATGAAGACGTGAACGAGGCGATGAAGCAGCTGAATCTGTCGGAGGTCAATGTACTGGGCTTCATGCTCAACGAGGTACACAGAAGTCATGCCGGCACTTATTACTCTTACAAGTATAAGTATAAGTACAGTGATTACGGCTACAGCTATGGCGGCAGTTCTGAAGACGATGACGACAGCGACAACTAAACAGGCATTGAGCGGAGCGTTTTGCACCGTGACGAACGGAAAACGTCGGCAGGTGCAAATGCTCCGCTTTTGATATTTCCTCCATCATACTATATAAAGGACGGTGTGCCCTATGAAAGGCATTATCCTGGCGGGAGGCGCGGGAACGCGCCTGTATCCACTGACAATGGTAACATCCAAGCAGCTTTTGCCTGTCTATGACAAGCCCATGATTTACTATCCGTTATCCACGCTGATGCTCGCGGGAATCAGGGATATTCTGATTATCAGCACGCCGGATGATACACCGCGATTTGAAGCACTGCTGGGCGACGGAAGTCAGTTCGGCATCCATCTGCGCTACAAAGTGCAGCCCAGTCCGGACGGACTCGCGCAGGCGTTTATCCTCGGCGAAGAATTTATCGGTGACGATGCGTGCGCCATGGTGTTGGGGGATAATATTTTTTACGGCAACGGCTTTGGCACGCTGCTGCGCAGCGCTGTCCGCAATGCCGAACAAAACAGCCGCGCGACGGTGTTCGGCTATTTTGTCAATGACCCGGAGCGATTTGGCGTGGTGGCCTTTGATGAAAACGGACATGCCACGAGCATTGAAGAAAAGCCCAAAGAACCCAAATCCAATTACGCCGTCACAGGATTGTATTTCTATCCGGCAGGCGTGTCGGCACGCGCCAATCAGGTGGCGCCTTCCGCGCGCGGAGAACTGGAAATCACGACGCTCAACGAGATGTATCTCAAGGATGCCCTGCTGGATGTACAGTTGCTCGGACGCGGTTTTGCGTGGCTTGACACAGGCACGATGGACAGTCTGGTGGAGGCCGCGGATTTTGTCAAGACCATCGAGCTGCGGCAGGGCATCACGGTGTCCGCTCCCGAAGAGATCGGATACATCAACGGCTGGATCGGCAAGGAAGTTCTGCTGGAATCCGCTCAGCGTTACGGCAAGAGTCCCTACGGCGCATATCTCAAAACCGTCGCGGAAGGCAAAGTAAAATATTAATCATAAGGTGGCAGTTGCAATGACGATTATTGTTACCGGCGGCGCCGGATTCATCGGAAGCAATTTTGTATTTCATATGCTGAAGGAATATCCTGATTACAGGATTATCTGTTTGGACAAGCTGACCTATGCGGGCAATCTCTCTACCCTCAAACCTGTCATGGACAATCCCCATTTTCGTTTTGTCAAGGCGGACATCTGCGACAGAGAGGCGGTTTACGCGCTCTTTGAGGAGGAGCATCCCGATATCGTGGTCAACTTCGCGGCGGAGAGCCATGTAGACCGTTCCATTGAAAATCCCTCCATCTTTTTGGAAACCAACATCATGGGAACGGCCGTGCTCATGGACGCCTGCCGTGAATATGGTATTACCCGTTATCATCAGGTGTCCACCGACGAGGTGTACGGCGATCTGCCGCTCGACAGACCTGACCTCTTCTTTACCGAGGAAACCCCCATCCACACCAGTTCCCCCTACAGTTCGTCCAAAGCGGGCGCCGATCTGCTGGTGCTGGCCTATCACAGAACCTACGGGCTGCCCGTTACCATCAGCCGCTGCTCCAACAACTACGGCCCCTATCACTTCCCGGAGAAACTCATTCCCCTCATGATTGCCAACTGCCTCAATGACAAGCCTCTGCCGGTTTACGGCGAGGGTCTGAACGTGCGCGACTGGCTCTATGTGGAGGATCACTGCCGCGCCATCGACCTGATTATCCATAAGGGCAGAGTGGGCGAGGTCTACAACGTCGGCGGTCACAATGAGATGAAGAATATCGACATCGTCAAGCTGATCTGTAAGGCGCTCGGCAAGCCCGAAAGCCTGATCACCCATGTCACCGACCGCAAGGGACACGACATGCGCTATGCCATCGACCCGACCAAGATTCACAACGAATTGGGCTGGCTGCCGGAAACCAAGTTTGAGGACGGCATCAAGAAAACCATTCAGTGGTATCTCGACAACCGCGACTGGTGGGAAGAGATCATCAGCGGAGAATACCAGAATTACTACGAGAAGATGTACGGTTCAAGGGAGACAGTGTGATGAAATTCTTTGTAACAGGCGTGGGCGGACAGCTCGGTCATGACGTGATGAACGAACTCCACAAGCGGGGGCATGAGGCGGTCGGTTCCGACGTTGCGCCGTCCTACAGCGGCGTGGATGACGGCTCCGCCGTGGTGACGATGCCTTATGTTGCGCTCGATATCACCGACGCGGCGGCCGTGGCGCGTGTGCTGGAGGAAGTCCGGCCCGACGCGGTGATTCACTGCGCGGCGTGGACGGCGGTGGACGCGGCCGAGGACGAGGAGAACATTCCCAAGGTCACGGCGGTCAATGTGGACGGCACCCGGCATATTGCGGAAGTCTGCGCAAAACTCGGCTGCAAGATGACCTATATCAGCACCGATTATGTGTTTGACGGACAGGGGGAACGTCCCTGGCAGCCCGATGACAAAAATTACCATCCGCTGAGCGTTTACGGACGCACCAAGCTCGAAGGCGAGCAGGCAGTTTCGTCGCTGCTGGAGAAATACTTCATCGTGCGCATTGCGTGGGTGTTCGGTCTGAACGGCAAAAATTTCATCAAAACCATGCTCAACGTCGGGAAAACGCACGACACGGTGCGTGTGGTGTGCGACCAGATCGGCACGCCGACTTATACGCTCGACCTTGCGCGGCTGCTGGCGGATATGAACGAAACCGACAGGTACGGCTATTATCACGCGACCAACGAGGGCGGTTATATCAGCTGGTACGACTTCACCAAGGAGATCTACCGTCAGGCGGGGATGTCGGTCAATGTCATTCCGGTGACGACCGCCGAATACGGACTCAGCAAGGCGGCGCGTCCCTTCAACAGCCGGCTGGACAAGAGCAAGCTGCGTGAGGCGGGCTTTACGCCTCTTCCAACGTGGCAGGACGCACTGGGACGATATCTCAAAGAAATTGGCAACTAAGGAGAGCCGAACATGGGACAGATCAAGGTAGACTATAATGTAGACGGCATCGAGGGACTCTGCGTCATTACGCCTGCCGTTCACGGCGACGCGCGCGGGTACTTTATGGAGACTTACAGCCAGCGGGATATGGAAGAAGCGGGACTCCCTATTGTCTTTGTGCAGGACAATCAGTCGATGTCCTCCAAGGGTGTGCTGCGCGGTCTGCATTTCCAGAAGCAGTATCCCCAGACCAAGCTGGTGCGCGTGATCAAGGGCGCGGTGTATGACGTTGCGGTGGATCTGAGAAGCGGCAGCGAAACCTACGGCAAGTGGCACGGCGAGCTGCTCACCGAGGAAAACAAGAAGCAGTTCCTCATTCCGCGGGGGTTTGCGCACGGTTTTCTGGTGCTGAGCGACACGGCGGAATTCTGCTATAAATGCGACGATTTCTATCACCCCAACGATGAGGGCGGCTTGGCGTGGAACGACCCGGCGATCGGCATCGACTGGCCGCAGCTCCAAGGGGAATACCAAGGTTCCGCAAGCGCCGAGGGCTACACCCTTGAGGACGGCACGCCCCTCAATCTCAGCGACAAAGATCAGAAGTGGCTGGGAATCAAAGACACATTTCAGTTTTAATGATCATCATAATGTGCCTATGGATCGGTTGTGTCCGGTCGATAGGCACATTTTTTACATGACGGTTGACATGCGGAAAAAAAGTGGTACAATGATAACCGATCAAAAGAAAGGGGTAGAACGGCGATGAAATGGAAAGTGAGTGAATTCGGATATTACTGTCTGAACGTGTTGTATGGACTGGTATTTCTGCTGTGGCTGTGGCTGCTGACGGTCAGTCCCATCCGGAGCACCGATGATCTGCTGGGAAGCCTGCGGCTTCTGACGGCGCTGGAAGGAATGTTTTTCCTTTGTTCCCCTGTTTTGCAGAGAAAGGTTACGATAGACGAAAGCTTTGTGACCGAGAGATGGATGTGGTGCAGGATCGACCGGGTGGCGCTGTCGGATATCAGGGATATCGGACTGTGCGTCACGGCGGTAAGCGGTCATGTGCGGCAGTATGTCTTTCTTTCCGCTTTCCCTGTCACCGACGCAGAGGCTATCCGGCTGTATGAGGAAAAACGGTGGAAACGCAGGGGCTTCATCGTGATTGATCATCCCCAGAAAGGGCTGGAGGAATGTGTGAAACAAATGGCGCAGACGTGCGGTCTGCCTTTTCGTTGCATTTCGCGCGATCTGTTCCAATGAGGAAGTCTGTCCATTGTAAAAGGAATGAGGAAAATGAGAATTTAAGCGCGCAGCGGAGCTGCGCTAAGATAATAGATAATAGATA
>CAMHAV010000018.1 GCA_946182865.1 uncultured Clostridia bacterium | reverse complement strand
TCATAACAAAAAATCTAATTTGTGATTTACTTCACTAAGTTGTGGATAGTGATTTCCGTATTATTAATTATACCGTATTGCGCCGTGCATTACAAGATGAAAATAAAAAAAGTCGGCGCACAATTCTGCACGATGCGCGGCAAAAAATACCTCTTGCGCAGAAGCGTCTTGCATTCGGAAAAGCATTCGTGTATCATAGAATCATCAGGCACATACGGCAGCATACAAGCAAGGCGGTGGATTTTTGAAAATCACATTGAATCAAATCGAAAAGGGCGAGGACGAGGTGATCGTCCGTTACCGTCAGATGAATCAGGAAATCGAGGACATCGTGCGCGTTGCGTCGGGCAGCGAACAGAAAATTCCGTGCAGCAGCGGCGATGCGAAATGTCTGGTGTCGGTCAGAGAGATTCTTTACGCCGAGAGCGTGGAGCGCATGACCTTTTTATATACGTCGGACGGCGTATATCAGACAGCCTGCACACTGCGCGATCTGGAAATCGCCTACGCGCACCGCGGTTTTTTCCGCTGCTCCAAATCCACGGTCATCAACATCTACCGCATTGTCGAGCTGCGCAGCGAATCAGCCGGACGCATCGACGCAAAGCTCGAAAACGGCGAACACGTTATCATCTCGCGCAAATACGCCAAGGAACTGCGGCGCGAACTGAAAGGAGAGGAATGAAGCGGCATGAAGAAAAAAATCATCCAAATCTTCAAAATCTATCTGCGGCATGAAATCGACATTGACTTCAAGGCGTGTACCTATTTCTTTTGCATGACATTCTTCTACAGCACGGTGCAGCTTTGGCACGGCATCTATTCCGTCAGGCTGCTGACGCTGGCGGAAATCCTCGCCGCCAATTATCTCATTTGCTATGTGCAGACCTACCTCTTTCACGACTTCGACGAATCCGACTCACTCGGCAAGAATGAAACCATCGGCATCACGGTCTGCACGGGACTCTATCTCGCGGCAAGCTGGCTCTTCCACTGGTTTGAAAAAAGCATTGCGGTTACCGCCCTCTACGGCGCTTTTGTGGTGCTCTGTTATATTTGTGTGATTTTGTGTTACATCGTCAAACGGCGGCTTGACACAAAAAAGCTCAACCATCTCCTCGAAGCATACAAGAAGAAAGAAGAACGCTAAGAGAAAGGATTGATTGTATGAAAAATTTAAAAAAAGCCATTGACATCCGCGATCTGACCAAAACCTACGGTCACAACCGGGGCATTGACAATGTATCGTTCAGCGTCGATCAGGGGGAAATCTTTGGATTTCTCGGCCCGAACGGCGCGGGCAAATCCACCACCATCCGCTGTCTGCTGGGGTTAATCCGTCCCACAGGGGGCAGCGCCGAGATGCTCGGCATGGACATTCTCACGAATCACCGCGACATCATGAAGCGGGTGGGCTACATTCCCTCCGAAACGCAGTTTTACCCCTCGATGAAAGTGTCGGAGGTTATCCGATTCGCCGCCGACATGCGGGGACTCGACTGCCGAGCGGAGGCCGCCAAGCTGTGCGAGCGCCTGAAAGTCGATACAAACAAGCGGGTGGAAGAACTCTCCCTCGGCAACCGCAAAAAGGTGGGCATTGTCTGCGCCATGCAGCACAAGCCGGAGCTGTTTCTCTTTGACGAACCCACATCGGGACTCGACCCCCTCATTCAGGCGGAATTTTTCGAGCTGGTACGGGAATATGTCGCAAACGGCGCCACCTGTTTTCTCTCCTCCCATGTGCTGTCGGAAGTCAAAAAATACTGCGGCAGGGCGGCCATTATCAAGGAGGGAAAGCTCATCGCCACCGACACCATCGAAAATCTCGCCCACACCAACGCCAAATCCGTCCGCATCGTTGGGTTGCAGGATATCTCGCTTGACGGCGCGGAAAAGATCACCCGCCATGACAACGCCGTGGAATTCATCTACAACGGAAAGATCAACGCGCTGCTGGCGGCGCTGCACGACAAGGACATTACCGATCTCACCATCGAAGAACCGTCGCTCGACGATGTATTCATGCACTACTACGGAACCGATGAATGATGGCATCATGATAAAGAAGGAGTCTGATACAAATGACACTTTATCGGCATGAACTGAAAATGAACCGCCTGAGCTTTGTGGTCTGGTTCTTAGGCGTAGCGTCGATGTGCGCTTTCTGCATCTTCCTTTTCCCCATGATCGACGAATCCATGGGCGATCTCTCCGACGCGTTCGCCTCCATGGGCAGCTTCTCGGCGGCATTCGGTATGGATCAGCTTCCCATCACCACGCTGGAGGGCTTCTTCGGCACCGAAATCGGCACAATCTACGCGCTGGGCGGGGGCATGTACGCGGCGCTGCTCGGCATCGGAGCGCTGTCCAAGGAGGAAAGCGCCCACACCGCCGAATTTCTCCACACTCTCACCCTCAGCCGCTGCGGCATCCTCACGGGCAAGCTCGCCGCCATCGTCACGCTGCTGGCGGCGTTCGGTCTGCTGCATTACGGCGTATTTGTCGGCGCGTCCGCACTGATCGGGGAAAGCATCGACATGAAAAGCCTGACCCTCTTCACCCTCGCGCAGTCCCTCTGCCAGCTCGAACTGGCGGCGGTCTGTTTCGCCCTTTCCGCCCTCTCCAAACGCAGCGGTCCGGGCGTGGGACTGGGACTGTCGCTGGTGCTGTATGTCCTCGATCTGGTGAGCCGCATCACTGACAAGGCGGAATTTCTGCAATACATCACTCCCTTTTCCTACGCCAACGCCACCGATATTTTTGTCAATCAAGGAATAGAGGTCATTCCCGCCTGCATCGGCGGAGGCGTCACCCTGCCGGCACTCGCGGCGGCCTATTTCATTTACACCAAACGGGATATCGCCGCTTAATTTACGGCAATTGAGAACATTTGCCCCTCCTCCACATATTATGTAAAAGCAAGAACCTCTTGCCAATCAAACATAAGGAGGCCATATACAATGGGTGAAAGAAATTCTCAGTGCGCCAATGAACGCGGCGTTCAGGCCATGAATGCCGGAAACCAGTGCGCCGAAAGAGGGCGCAGGGACTGCTTCAAGGAGGCGGTCTGCATCAACGCGGGCAGAGTCTATGACGCCTGCCGCGACAGAGAGTGCCTCGAAGACCTGCAGGTATTCTTCGTGGAGCGCGACCAGGACATCATCAACAACGCCATTGGCGTGCGGCTCAAGGCGGCCGACGTCATCAACGTGGTGATCGACACCGAACCGGTTCCCTTTAACCGCGGCTACTATTCGGTAGACATTACGGTTTACTTCTGCGTCAAGCTGGATGTGACCATGTCTCCCATCAGCCCGTCCTGCGAAGTACGCGGCCTTTGCGTCTACAACAAGAAAGCCATTCTCTACGGCAGCGAGGGCAGCGTCAAGGTCTTCAGCTCCGACTTCGTCTGCGGCGACGACGACGACCAGAACATGCCCGCCGGCAACCTGCCCAAGGCCACCGTCCAGATCGCCGAACCGATCGGACTGGGCGCCCGGCTCGCTCCCGCCTGCGACTGCCAGTATCCCTGCTGCTGCGTGCCGAACCGCGTCGCGAGAATGTTCGCGGGCAGCTTTGATCACAGAATGGCGGAAAAGGTGGTCAAGGTCACGCTGGGCATCTTCATGATTATCCAGCTCGAACGCCAGGTGCAGATGTTGGTGCCGGTCTATGACTTCTGCATGCCCGACAAAATCTGCGTGGATTCCACCAACGAAAGCCCCTGCGATCTCTTCAACAAAATCAGCTTCCCGGCGGACGAATTCTTCCCGCCCAAGGCGGGCAATCTCTGCACCAGCGAGGCGCAGATGCTGCGTGGGCAGTCGGCAGGCGCATCCACCTGCGGCTGCGGCAATTCCAATAACTAAAGCCTATATCTAACCTTCATTTTTCAGAGAACTCTATTCTAAAGCGCCGTGTGTGTTTCCCTCCCAAAGAAACGCGCGCGGCGCTTTTTCATCATGCTACATTCACAAATTCCTTCTGAATTCTGCTTTCTCTTTCTATTGATTTGTTTTTCTTTCTATGGTATAATGATAGTATTATTTTCGGATATCATGATAACCAATTCTATGCAAAAAGGGAAGTTATACATATGAAAAAACCGAAAAAGAAAAAAAGCAAAATGCTTCTGTTTTTGATCGGCTACGTGATCGTCCTGTGTGCCGTATTGATCTGGAAAATAGGATATGCCAACACCAATCCTCTGTCCGCTGGCATATCCGTCGACGGGAAAACCTATCCCGCCGACATCACCTCTTTCTCTGTGACAAACCCGGAGTTTGATTTCGCTCAACTATCGCAATTTTCCTCGCTGCAATCGGTAGACGTCACCGCTCTGGAAATTGACGCGAGTAAATATCAACAGATTCGATCACAAGTGAAAGAGCCGGTACAAGTGATCTGGAGCGTTCCGTTCAACGGAACCAGACTGCCCAACAACACGACGGCACTCAGTATCACTTCCGAATTAGAAGAATCGGAACAATCCGTTCTCTCATATTTTACGCATTTAACCGACGTGACCATCACCAATATAGATGCATTTGAAAAAATCTATCCCCTCATGAAGATCATCCGTGAAACCAATCCCGATGTTACTATCCAATGCAGCACCAGCCTCTACGGCGCGCCGATTGACAGCCACACGGAAACGCTGGTTCTCAACGATATCCGTCTCCAAAACACAGATATTCTTTGCAGGGCCATCGAGGTTTTCCCCCGCCTTACAACGATAGAAATGTGCCGCTGCGGACTGTCCGACGAAGTGATGGAAAATCTCAGAGAAAGTTATCCCACTATTAATTTTGTCTGGATTGTCAATTTCCTGCATTATTCCATCCGTACCGACGTGCAGGTATTCTCCACACTGGCGATCGACTACAGCCGCCCCGGCGATTCCGAATCCTTCTCCCCCTTGTTCCGATACTGCACGGAACTCAGGGCGCTGGATCTGGGGCATATGCGAATCACGGATATCAGCGAAATCCGGAATCTGAAAAAGCTGCACACGCTCATCCTCGCAGACAACTACATTTCCGATATCTCCCCTCTCTCCGATCTGAAAGAGCTGAATTACGTCGAACTCTTTCAGAACGACATCTCAGATTTTTCACCACTTTTATCCCTTCCCCACCTACAGGACCTGAATATCTGCTATAATCCCCACCTCCAAAATCCCATCATCTTTACCCAATGTAAAACGCTCCAACGGCTGTACTGCTCTCACTGCGGTATATCCAGAGAGAATCGGATTGCTATGCAGCAAGGCCTTCCCGCCGACTGTGAATTCAACTGGACGGCAGCCAACTGTGTTTATGACGGATGGAGAAACAACGAGAAAAACACTGTCATCCGCAATGCTTTTCGCACTTGGCGAAAGGTGAAGGAATATCCTTCATGGGATAATATTGTATATTAACCACACTGCGGCAGACGGATTACGGTTTTCCAATCTGTCTGCCGCAACTTTTGAATAAAGCATAAATATTGTGTAGATTTCATTAAAACCCGTAAAAATGACTTGCAAACGATTATGCATTTGTGATAGTATATAAGGAGATAATTTTTGGTTTGTGCATTTGCGGTGATAGTTTTATGCTGAATGATTTTTTTGAAATTGTCGAGCGCCTTGTCACGTATTTTACGATATTTGATTTCCTCGACATTGTAATTGTTTCCTTTCTTGTCTATTATCTGATCGTGTTTATCCGCGACACCAGAATCCAGCAATTGATGAAGGGTATTCTGTTTATCTTCATCGCCTATATGCTCGCCTCATGGCTCAAGCTCAATACGCTGCTATATATCATCGAGGTGGTCATCAATAACGGTATTTTAGCAGTCATCATTATCTTCCAGCCGGAACTGCGCAGCTTTCTGGAGCATATGGGCCGCAGCAAGCTCTCTATGGCCAGCATTTTCGGTGAACAGGAAGACCCGCACGAGGCGCAGCTGAATGCCATCAACGGGGTGGCAGACGCATTCCGCACGCTGCAAAAGCAAAAGATGGGGGCGCTGGTGGTGTTTGAGCAGGAAGATATCCTCAACGACATCGCCGCTACCGGCACACAGGTAGACGCGATTCCCAACGCAGGCGTCATCGCCAACATCTTCTTCAACAAAGCCCCTTTGCACGACGGCGCAGTCATTATCCGCGATGCACGTGTACACGCGGCGGGGTGCATTTTGCCGTTGACCAAAAACAACAACATCTCCATGGAGCTTGGCACCCGCCACAGAGCCGCCATCGGCATGAGCGAAAATTCCGACGCGGTGGTGGTGGTGCTTTCGGAGGAAACCGGCCAGCTTTCCATTGCGGTAAAAGGGGATTTGCGCCGCTTTGATACCGTAACCGAATTTACCTCGGAATTGATGCAGGTATTGCTTCCCAGCAGCAGTGATGAAAGCAATAAAAAGCACATTCGTTTCCTGGCCAATGTCAAAAGCAAGCTGGCTGGATCCGGCAGCAAACACAAAAAGCTGGAGCCACCCGAACCCATGTCTGACGAGGCAACGGACACCGATCAATAACAAAGGCTGAGTTACCTTTGACAGCTAAGCCGCCTATCACACATTTTAAAGGATTGAATCATATGGGGAAGAAAAAAACCGGTGTGAGAAAATTCTTGTCGTCCGCCTACAGAAAGACGCACGAGTTGATTCATCGACCTTGGTTTTACAATAAAAAATTTCTGGTGACGCTCTCGGTTCTTTGCTCCGTAATGCTTTGGGCCATGCTCGCCACCAACGTCAGTCCCGTGGAGACAAAGACCATTTCCTCCGTGCCTATCACCATCAATTACGATACCATCAAAGAAAATTTCGGCCTGGATTTTGTAGAGGTTATCAGCCCGGAAGCTCTCAAGGGACTGGAAATCGACGTGAAGGTCAGCGGTCGCAAATATTTGCTCTCTCAGCTGACGGCAGATGATTTTTCCGCTGTCGCCACAGCCAACAAAAGCATTTCAAAACCGGGTTCTTACGATTTTACGCTCCTGATCACCTGCAACAATCCCTTGCTGGACGTTAAAATCGACTCCAATTCCCAGCCGATGTATGTCAAATTCGATCGCTTTGTGGATAAGGATTTCTCCATCTCCAAGGTGGTCGGTGTGGGCGCCACTCTGACCACCAAGTCAGGACTAACCATGGGCACCCCCTACACCAATGTCTCAAACGTCACCGTCAGCGGCCCCGAAACTGAGGTCACACAAATTGCCTCCGTCATCGTCAGCGCGGACGTCAACAAGGAGCTTCGCGACGGCGAAACCTTCGACGGCACGATCCTGTTTCTCAATGAAGACGGCGCGGAACTCACCCTCAATCACATCACGGTGCTGACCGATTCCAGTGAATCCGTCTCCGTCACAATTCCCGTAAAAACCTCCAAAGAATTTAAGGTTGGGGTTTCCTTCACCAACACGCCTTCCAATTTTGATGAATCCAAGTTGCCCATTGCCATTACGCCAAGTACGGTTACGCTGATTGGTACCCCTGACGCTATCAACAATCTGGACAGTATCTATAAAGTCGGAAGCATTGATCTGGCCAAATTAAAAAAAGGCAGGAATGAATTTCATTTTGATCTTTCGCTGAGTACCGGTCTGGAAACTACCGATAAAGTGAATTCCGTCACGGTAGACATTAATCTTGCCAGCTATAAAACCGAAAGCTTCCACGTCACCTCTGCTCACTCCACCTTTGATATCATCAACTACACCGGCACCCGCAATGTCAAGTTTCAGACCAACGAGCTCAACAATATTCAGATCATTGGTCCTTCCTATGTGGTGGAAAAGCTTACCGACAAGGATATCAAAGTAGAAGCCGATATGACCGGCATGGAAACCGTGACAGGTGCCTGCACCGTCAACGCATTGGTTTCCGTGAAAAACCGCTCCAACTGCTGGGCAATTGGCAGTTATTCTGTCGATGTGGTGATTGGCTGAATAACACATCAACAATGTTTCCCACATCCTAAGCGATAAAAACGACCGTATGAGAGTATGATATGCTCCCATATGGTCGTTTTTGTTCCAACTGATGCTATTAGTTGAGAATTTTTTACCAAAAGTTTTTTTCGTTTTGCATTGCGTAAATACGCAAAACAAGCCGCAATCAATGTCTGATATTAGCCAAAGAAAAATAAAATGGCATGTCGGTGCCGTTTGGCGAAAAAGGTCCGCTACACTCGGAAAAACAGTGTGCAGCGAACCTTTTTGTAACACCTGCCAATTGTTAAATGCATTATTGGGAAAACGAGCGATTTTCGTCCCCCGTTTCTTCACCGAATGCGCTCCGATACAACTCATCAATGGGAACATTCAATACTTCAGCAAAAATCTGCACTTCATAATCATAAACCGAACGAAGCTGATTTTCAATCTTGCTGATCGTTGCCACAGAACGCTTGAGATTTCTCTGCTCGCACATTTCACTAAACATCGTCTGAGAGATATTTCTTGCATTCCTGATCATTTTGAGTTTCGGGCCTATCACGTTCAATACACCTTTATCATTATTTTCTTTGTAATACATACCTTCCATCCTTTCTTTTCATTAACATTCATGAATCGCCCAAAATCAAATCTATCAAAACACTGTCATCGCTAAAAATGCAGCATTTTTTTGTAAAATTATAGGTGGATTTGTTATAATTCTAACATTTTTCACACTGTCTGTGCCAATCACGATAAAAAGACCGATTTAACCTTATTTTCACAAAATTCCTGATCCGTTTTAATAATCAATATAATAATTTCTATATAAAATTATCAACAAAAATCATTTTACAGGACTATGATTTTTATGGTTCCAGGCTCTTTTTTGCTCTGTATTCGATAATTATTCACTATATTCCTTTTATTTTTTTTGATTTCAATTTTACGGTTTATAAAAAAAGTCCTGATTTGATGAATTGATATGCACTCTGGAATCCTATTTTTTTACGAATGAGAAAATCATCCGTATCAAATTGATATTTCAGAAGCATCATCCAATCAGACCGAAAAAAAATTTTTCTCCGTCAATCGCCCAAATAGCAGGTTTCTATTGAAATAGCAAAAAGAATATGTTATAATTTTACAAAAAGATGACAAAGGAAGGCTGTTTTTTATGAATATCTGGCACCACATTGCAAAAGAACGCATCTCTCCCGAAGATTTTGTCGCCTGTATCGAAATCTCCAAAGGCGGTAAAAATAAGTATGAACTCGACAAGGCCACCGGCATGCTCAAACTGGACCGTGTGCTTTACACCTCCACCCACTACCCCGCCAATTACGGTTTCATTCCCCGCACGCTTGCGGCAGACGACGATCCGCTCGATGTGCTGGTCATTTGTCAGGAGGCCATCCTCCCCCTCACACTGGTGCAGTGCTATCCTATCGGCGTGATCAAAATGACTGATAACGACTCCGCCGACGAAAAGATCATTGCGATTCCCGTCAAGGATCCCTCCTACAACGAGTATAACGACATCAGCCAGCTCCCCAAGCATATCTTTGAGGAAATTGCCCACTTCTTTGAGGTTTACAAAAACCTCGAGGGAACCAAAACCTGCGTCACCGAAGTGCAGGGGAAAGAGGAAGCCATGAAAATTATTTCTCACTGCATCGGCGTGTATGAAGATATTTTCGGCGGCAAGGTATAATGCCAGCGTTCCTTTTCCGCTTTTCTGTCGCTCACTCCATCTTACCACAAAATTTTGTTGAATTCACAATTTATCTATTGACTTAAGCCCTAAATATGGTATAATCAGAAAAAGAAATGTTTGTGCCTGCTGATTGGCGGCACTGCATAGATGTTATTCAAATTTTTCTTTTTTGGAGGTCATTTTTATGGCAAAATTTGTATGTTCCGTCTGCGGCTATGTGTTTGAGGGAGAAGCCGCTCCCGAGCAGTGTCCCATTTGCAAGGCTCCCGCTTCCAAGTTCGTCAAGCAGGACGCGGAGATGTCCTGGGCGGCTGAGCATGTTGTCGGCGTAGCTTCTGACGCTCCCGAGGATATCAAGGCCGACCTCAGATCCAACTTCCAGGGCGAATGCTCCGAAGTCGGTATGTATCTGGCTATGTCCAGAGTCGCCTATCGCGAAGGTTATCCTGAAATCGGCGCGTACTGGGAGAAAGCCGCTTTTGAAGAGGCAGAGCATGCCGCGAAGTTCGCGGAGCTGCTCGGCGAAGTTCTCACCGACTCCACCAAGAAGAACCTCGAAATGAGAGTGGAAGCCGAAAACGGCGCTACCGCCGGCAAGACCGATCTCGCCAAGCGCGCAAAGGCACTCAACCTTGACGCGATTCACGACACCGTTCATGAGATGGCTCGTGACGAAGCTCGCCACGGCAAGGCTTTCGCAGGACTTCTCAAGAGATACTTCGGTTAATATTTCCTTATTCGACTTCATTTTTTTCCTCCTTTCGCCGCTTGAAAAAGCGGCCATATAAACCAAACCGCCCGACGGAAGCGAATCACATCGTTCCCGTCGGGCGGTTTCATTATTGACTTGTTATCACTCGGAAAGAATCACCAGAGCATCCGCACAAATCTCCAAAAAACAGAGATTCTCCCACGGCTCTTTGAAATAATACACTCCGTCTTTTTTCTCAATATCACCGATTTCGGAAACGGATTCCAGTTCCACATGCAGCGACGTACAGTTGACGGTTTGCAATCGGCACTCTCTGCCGTCCTATAAGCGAAGAGACAGAAGAAATTTACCGCCACTGTATGCGACCTTGGCGAGTGAATTGTCGTTATTGGCAAGATCATTCAATGTCCGCATTTATTCGGCGTTCTCCCAGTTGTGGAACACGTTCTGCACATCGTCGTTTTCATCGAGAATATCAAGCAGCTTCTGCATCTTGACGGCCGCTTCCTCGTCCTCGATGGAGGTGTAGGTATCCGGCACTTGCTCCACGTCCGCGGAAACGAAAGTGTAGCCTTTGGCTTCCAACGCTGCTACGACCTCGCTGAAATCAGCAGGCTCGGTATAGATTTCAAAGACGTCGCCTTCCGGCTGAAAATCGGAGCAACCCGCCTCGAGCGCGTCCTCCATCATCTGATCCTCGTCAATCTCGCCGTCTTCGTTGTCAATGACGATAACGCCTTTCTCGTTGAACATGAAAGAAACGCAGCCGGTGGTGCCGAGATTGCCGCCGAATTTATCGAAATAATGGCGCAGATCGGCCGCGGTGCGGTTGCGGTTGTCGGTGAGGGTTTCCACGATCACGGCGATGCCGCAGGGGCCGTAGCCTTCGTAGGTCAGCGCCTCGTAGGTCTTGCCGTCGTTCTCGCCGGAAGCCTTTT
This sequence comes from uncultured Clostridia bacterium, assembly GCA_946182865.1. Classification (GTDB taxonomy): domain Bacteria; phylum Bacillota; class Clostridia; order Oscillospirales; family Acutalibacteraceae; genus RUG762. The sequence goes on along the minus strand of CAMHAV010000018.1, from coordinate 20,018 downwards.
TGATAATGCGCTCAATATTTTCGTTCGGCACATTGTTCGCCTTGGCCTTGGCGATACAGTCGCGCAGCTTAGCATTGGCGCCGGGGTCGGCGCTGCCGCCTTCACGCACGGCAATGGCAATTTCTTTGCCGATCTTGGTAAACACCTTGGCACGTGCCGAGTCGATTTTCTCTTTTTTTCTCTTGATAGTACTCCATTTGGAATGTCCTGACATAGGATATTTGCCTCCTCAGTTAATGTATATTGAAATCATAAATCTTATTTATTATAATACGCCGCACGGATTTTGACAAGCGTTATTTGTAAATTTTTCATAGGGTTGTTTTAAAAGTACAATATTAAAACGATTTTTTCTTTTTTTATATTTACAAATGACAAAATAAGTGTTATAATTGAGTCGAGTTAATATGCTCACTCAAATTAACATGAAAGGAATTTCAAAAAATGGACAATCAAAACAATCAGCAGAATGGCTACACCAATTTTAACAACTAACAGCCTACCACTCCGCCGCCGACTCCGGACGGCACACAGCCCACACAGCAGCCGGGTTATCCGCAGCAAATGCCTTACCAGCAGCCGATGCAGCAGGGCTACCAGCCGCAGGGTTATCAGCCTCAAGGTTATCCGCAGTATCCCTATCAGGTGCCTGTCCAGAACGATGAAAACAAGGGAACCGTGCTGGGCGTTATCTCCATCATTCTGAGTTGCCTCAGTTGCTGCTGCACTTATTTAACGTCGATTCCCGCGGCGATTCTCGGTTTGATCGGCGTGATCCGCAACAAAAAATCAGTCGTTTCCTGGATCGGGTTGGTTCTCGGCATTCTCACCACCATCTTCTGGATTGCCATCGTTGTTTATTTTATGAGCAATCCCGACCAGATGCGTGAGCTTCTCACCGAAGCCTATGGCGAAGACACCGCTAATCAGTTGCTGGAGTCGGTCTATGGGTTCATCGTCCGCCTGTTTTAACCAGACGCTATTATTCATTGATCGGAGGTAGTTTATCTCATGGACAACAATCTTAACAACACCACCCCCACCACGCCGGAGCCGATATCCGCTGCTGACACCATGGCGGATGCGATTTCCAAGGCGGCTTCCGAATATAAATCGCCGTTAGACACATCGTCGGATGCTTCAACCGCCTCGCCCACGACAGAAGCTCCTAAACCCGCGTTTGAATACAACGCTCCCACCGTTGAGGCTCCTCAGGCGCCCACTGTTTCGGATATCTCCGCTCCCCAGCAGCCGGTTTCTCAACCCTCTGCGCAAACGTACCAACACCCGTCGCAGGTCTATTCGCAGCCGAACCCCTATCAGCAAGCAGCGCAGATGGGATATGCACAACCGACTTATCCGCAGCAGCCGATGCAAAACGGATATCCCCAGCAGTCTCCGTATCAGCAGCCCGCACAAGGCTATCCGCAGCAACCCTATCAGCAGCCGGCGCAAATGGGATATCCCCAGCAGAATCCCTATCAGCAGAACACCGCAGGCTATTATCAGTACACGCCCACCAATCCCGCTATGGTGAATCCGCAGGGAGACACTGACGGCTACGCGATCGCCTCTTTGATTCTCAGCATTTGCGGCTTTATTGCGTGCTGCACTTTCGTGCCCTCCATTTTAGGCATCATCTTCGGTGTGGTCTCCAAGACAAAGAACGACGGCACCCGTCCCACGGGCGTTTCCACGGCAGGCATTATCTGCGGCGTCATCGGCCTTCTCTGGAATTGCTTGATGACCTACGCGATGTTCAGCAATTAAGGCTCTTATCATTGACAGACATTATGAAAAACGGCAGTCACTTCCGTGATCGGTTGTGACTGCCGTTTTGTCAGTATTTCAAAATAGCAAAGAAATCGGAAACGACTGTCTTTACTTGAGCAATTCGTCCGCGAGCTGCACCATCGTGTCAGTCGTTTCGCCCTTGAGCGAGGATTTGATGGAAACGACAGGTTCGAGAACCGTGACGTTCTTCATGGTTTCAAGCTGCGCTTTCATCAGCTTGGCGGCCATAGGCGCCCATGTGCCGTTTTCCATCAGACCCACCGTGCGCTTCTGGTAATTCTTCGCCTTGAGGTGGCTCAGGAAACTTTCCATGCAGGGGAACAGTCCTCCGTCATAGGTGGCACAGGCCAGCACCAGTCTGTCATAACGGAACGCGTCCTCCACAGCCTCCGCCATATCGTTGCGGGACAGGTCGCTGATGGACACCTTGGGAGCGCCCTTGCTTTCCAGCAGAGCTTTGAGCTGCTCGGCCGCTTCGGCGGTATTGCCGTGAATGGATGCGTAGGCGATGAAAATGCCCTGATCCTCCGGCTCGTAGCTGCTCCAGACCTTGTATTTGCCGACATAGTAGTCGAGGTTTTCGGTGAGAATGGGGCCGTGCAGCGGGCAGATGATCTGAATGTCATGCGCGTCCACCTTTTTGAGCATCGCCTGCACCTGCGCGCCGTATTTGCCGACAATGTTGAAGTAATAGCGCCGCGCCTCGCAGGCCCAGTCTTCCTCGGTGTCAAGCGTGCCGAATTTGCCGAACGCGTCGGCGGTGAAGAAGATTTTGTCACCCGTGTCATAGGTCATCATGACCTCCGGCCAATGCACCATGGGAGCCATGAGGAATTCCAGCGTGTGTGCGCCCAGCGCGAGGGAATCGCCTTCCTTGACGGTGATCGTTCTGCCCGAAAGATCATAGGAATAGAACTGATTGAAAAAGGCAAAGGTCTTGGCGTTGCCCACGATCTTCATGTCGGGGTACTGCTCGGCAATGCGCTGAATGTTCGCGGCGTGGTCAGGCTCCATGTGCTGCACGACCAGATAGTCGATGCTTCTGCCGCCCAGCGCTTCCTGCACATTTTGCATCCACTGCTCGGAAACGCGCTTGTCCACGGTATCCATCAGGCAGACTTTTTCGTCCAGAATCACATACGAATTGTACGCCATGCCATTAGGCACGTCGTACTGACTTTCAAAAAGATCGAGATCAGCGTCGTCACAGCCGACATAGATCACGGAATCGGTGATGCTTTTTACCAAAGTAATCCTTCCTTACTATAAAAAGTGATGTCTCCTCTATCATACCAGTTTGAGAGGAAGATGTCAACCGTCGGATTGTTAATATTTTCATGCTTCGTGATAATCATTGCCCAGCAACTCAAAATGATTGAGATTATAGCGGATGAGTCCGTCCTTCTGCATCTTGCTCAGCTCGCTGGACATGGCGCTGCGGTCTACCGACAGATAATCCGCAAGCTGCTGACGGTTAAACGGAATATCAAACTCATAGGAGTGGTGTTTGTTCATCTGCTCGGAGAAATAGGAGAGCAGCTTCTGGCGGGTGGAACGCTTGGAAATGTGGTCCATCTTCTGCATATAGCTAATATTTTTGCGCGCCAGAATACGCAGCAGATTGTTGAGCAGCTGCGTATGACAGGCGGCCATCTCCTTGCAGGGGGTGTGTATGCATTCCGCGTCAAGAAAAAGCACCGTCGTCGGACATTGCGCCACCACCCCGTAGGTGGGAATCTCATACAGCACAATGGCGTGCGCCTCTCCGAAAATCTCGCCCTCCCCCACCTCGCTGATGATGGTGCGGTTGCCCCAGAAATCCTCGCTGACCACATGCGCCTTGCCGCTGACCACGATGGCAATTTTGTTGAGTTCAGTATTGGGCTTAATGATATATTCTCCCTCCGCAAAGGTCTGCGGGTTTGATTGGGCACAGTTGAGTATTATGCCGATATTTTCGGCGCAAATGCCCGAAAACAGCTCTATGCTTTGGATTACGTTCATATCTGTGTGCATAAAAACCCCTTAAAATTCACAAAATTTGTTGTAATTACAACGTATATTTTCATTATATTATTGTATAATGAAATAGTCAATTGATGAATTGACCGAAAATCCGGTAAAAATTTTATAAAAAAGAAAGGTTGTTGAACCGTATGGAAATTGAATTGACTGCTGAGAATTTCTCCGAAAAGGTGCTGCAAAGCGACATCCCCGTTCTGATCGACTTCTGGGCGGAGTGGTGTCCTCCCTGCCGTCTGCTTTCTCCCGTCGTTTCGGAAATCGCAGAGGAACGGGACGATCTGCTGGTATGTAAGTGCAACGCCGATGAGCAGCAGGCGCTTTGCATCCAGTTTGGCGTCACCAACATTCCCGCCCTGTTCCTGATCAAAGACGGCAAACTCGTGGATTCCTCCATCGGGTACAAGGAAAAGAATGTACTCCTGGATTGGATCGACTCTGTTCTGTAAATATTTAATTGCTAACTTTTCATTTTCAGGAGGTGTTTTTTCATGAACACAAAGGCACTCTATCAAATCGAATACGGCCTTTTTGTCCTCACTGCCAAATTGGGTGACAAGGACAACGGCTGCATCGTCAACACAGTCGCGCAGGTGGCTTCCTCCCCCACACGGATTTCTGTTGCGGTGAGCAAACAGAACTACACCCACGACATGATTTTGCAAAGCGGCTGCTTCAATGTCAGCGTTATCGACCAGAGCGCGTCTTTTGATCTGTTCGAGCGTTTCGGGTTCCAGAGCGGCCGCACAGCGGACAAGCTCGCGGGTCTGGACGGCGTGCAGCGCAGTGACAACGGCGTGGTCTATCTCACACAGAATGTCAACGCTTACCTGAGCGCCAAGATAGTCTCCACCGTCGATCTCGGAAGCCATACCCTTTTTATTGCGGAAGTAACGGATGGCGACGTATTGAGTGAAACCGCCTCCATGACCTATTCCTATTATCACGCCAACGTCAAGCCCCAGCCGCAGAAATCATCCGGCGGCGGCTGGCGGTGCAAGATCTGCGGCTACGTCTATGAGGGAGACACGCTTCCCGCCGACTTCGTCTGTCCCCTCTGCAAACACGGCGCGGAGGATTTTGAAAAAATCTGAATTTTTTCTGTCTCTTCCCTTTATCATTCCGTAGGGAAACCTGTTAAAAAAAGCGACTGGCTCACCACTTTTCGGTGCGACAGTCGCTTTTCTTGTTGTTATGGAGAATTTTCGGTAATCAGCCTAATCTTATGATATACGCCGTCTTGCCGGGAATTGACAGACCGCCGCCAAAGCTCACGGACTGACCCGTAATCAGATCGGTGCCGCTGCCCGCACCCGCATCAAAATGGGCGGTGTAGGGCGCGTCGTCCATATTCAGTGCAAAGATCACGCGCTCTCCGTCATATTCGCGGCGGAAAACGAGCTGCTTGGAATTGATGTGGAGCTGCTTGTAGCTGCCGCGGCAGAGTGCGCGGGAGGAGGTTCTGACTGCGTAGAGGCGGCTGATGTAGGTCGCGAGGTCGTTGAAGCTGTTCTCCGCCAGCGCCGCCGAAAATTCCGGACGCAGCGCATCGTCTCCTTGATTCTTCTCCGCCGTCATACCGAATTCGCTGCCATAATAAACCGAGGGAATACCCGGCATGGCAAACAGCAGCGTGTAAATCAGAGGCAGATTTCCCTTGTCGGTGAGGATAGAAGCGACGCGTGTCACGTCATGGTTATCCACAAAGCAGTAGAGATTCTTTCCCTTATAAATCGTCCACTGTTCATCCGCAAATTGACGGTTGAGCGAATAGCCGATTTCATGCATATTGGCGCAGTTGAAGGAGGAATAGAGTCCTTTGTAACACTCATAATTGGTAACGGAATCAAGCATCGCGTCGTTGCACCAGATGTTGTAATCCCCGTGGAGACACTCGCCCAGCAGGAAGAAATCCGGCCAGCGGCTCTTGCAGAAGGTGCGCAGTTCGCGCAGGAAATCGCGGTCAAGACAATAGGCCACGTCGAGACGCAGTCCGTCAATACCGAATTCATTGACCCATCCCTCGATACAGTTGAAAAGATGGTCTTTCACCTGAGGATTGCGGATGTTGAGCTTGACAAGGTCATAGTGACCTTCCCAGCCTTCATACCAAAAGCCGTCGTTATAGTTGGAATTGCCGTCAAAATGGATGTTGAACCAATCCTTGAAGGGAGAATCCCAACGGTGCTGCTTTACGTCGTTGAACGCCCAGAAATCGCGTCCCACATGATTGAACACGCCGTCAAGAATCACCTTGATTCCCTTATTGTGCAGCGCGGTGCATACGTCGGCAAAATCCCGGTTGGTACCGAGTCGGCGGTCAATCACGCGATAATCCGCCGTGTCGTAACCGTGCTTGGTGGACTCAAAAACAGGGCCGAAATACACGGCATTCGCGCCCATTTTCACCAGATGATCGGCATAGTCGATCACCCGTCTGATCTTGCCGGTGGGCTGGGATGTGAAATCGTTGTAACGGTTTTCTCCGCAGAAGCCCAGCGGATAGATATGGTAAAACGCCGCGTCACGGAACCAGTCGGGTGCGTTCGGCACACGGTTGACTTTTGGCGCATCTACCACGACATTGCGCACCGCTACAGCCGCGGCCTTCTTTGCCACTGCTTTTTCAGCCGCTTTTTTTGCCTGTTTTTTCTGCGGCAGAGAAGGAATGTGGTTCTCGTTGGGATAGACCTGCCGCCAGTCGGCACGCAATCTGTCACAGGTGTGGAGGATATCATACGACTGCCAGGTCGGATAGAGCGGGGATTCCGTGAGTTCCTTGGCAAGACACTCCATCACATGAATCGCCTGATAACCGTACTGCTTGTCACGGCTGTCGGAATCGCTGTACTGACGGATAACCGCGCCATCCTTGATGACATACGCGCTATGCGCGCCGTTAAAATCCGGCAGAGCAATAAAGCCGTCGGAACCCGTAATTTCAGCATGATTGGCACTGTACTCAAAGCCGCAGGAAATAGACGCTCTGCCGCCGTTGTAGAACTTCATGAGAACGGAAGACTGCCAGTCAATCCCGTTTTCACAGTGGATAGCCTGCGAGCGGATATCAATGGGTCTGCCGCCCAACAGCCATTGTGCCAGAAAAATTGGGTACACGCCTACATCCAGCAGTGCGCCTCCCCCGAGCTGCGGAGAAATGGTGCGGTCTTCCGTGTTGTAGGGTCGCTTGCAGAAGAGCGTCGCACTGACCTCCTTGATGTCCCCGATGATGCCTTCGGCAATCCACTCCTGCGTCTTGACGATAGCGGGCAGGAAGCGCGTCCACATGGCCTCCATAAAGAATACCTTTTTCTTTTTGGCGGCATTGATCACCGTCTCCGCCTGCTTGGCGTTGATGGAAACCGGCTTTTCGCACAGCACCGCTTTGCCGCAGGAAATCGCCGCCATTGCGCTGTCCGCGTGGTCGGTATGCGGAGTGCCAATGTAGACGATATCCACTTTTTCATCGGCGGCCATAGATAACACATCGTCATAAACGCCCTCTATGCAAAATTCCTCCGCAAACTGCTGCGCCTTCTCCTGACTGCGGGAACAGACCGCCGCGATCTCGGCATTTTCCAGCAATTGCAGCGCCCGGCAGAACGCATGGCACATTCTGCCTGTGCCCACAATACCCCAACGGTATTTCTTCATAGAATTAACCACCTCAAAACAACATTGCATGATCCTGCGTTTGAAACGCAACTTAAAATATTATAGCAAATGCAATCACAGATTGCAAGTAAATATTATGACAGAATGCAAAAAACTGTGTTATTCCAGATAAAATCTGAGAAACAACACAGTTTTAATTTGCGAATCAATTCACATTTACATTAATTCCGCATTGAATTAGGCGAGACCTGCCTTTTTCAGGTTGGCATTGTGCTCTTTAAGCGTTTTAGCAAAGTAGAAATTGCCCTTTGCGTCGGAGCAGAAGTAGTAGTAGCTTGTCTTATCGTGATACAGCACCGATTCAATGGAATTGATACTGGGATTGCAGACCGGGCTGGGCGGCAGGCCCTTGAGACGGTAGGTGTCACAGACGCCCGTGTTATTGTTGATCCAGTCGTCCTTCTCCGCCTGCGTCAGCTTATCGGAGGCCAGCAACTCCTTTTTAGTGGCATACGGATACCAGCGCGTCGCGTCGGATTGCAGTTTGCCGCCGGTTCCCGCGCTGTTGTGCAGACGGTTGTAGAATACGGAGGCAACGCCCATGCGGTCATCCGGCTGGCTGGCCTCACGTTCGACCACCGAGGCAAGCGTTACCACCTGATCCATCGTCATACCGATCTTCTTGGCCTGTGCCTCATAATCCGCCGTCCAGTGCTTTTCAAATTCACCGAGCAACCGATTAATGGCATTGACCGAACCCTCATTGAGATAGAAATTGTAAGTATCAGGATACAGGAATCCTTCCACCTTATAAATGCGGTTCTTTTCCTTCGTATTGACATTCTTCATGAATTTTTGGGTAAACTCCACTTCACTGGCGCTCTTGAGAAAAGCCTCCGCTTTGCACACACTGTTTTCCTCCATCAGTTCCGCCACCTGCTGCACAGTCAAACCCTCCGGAATGGTCACGGTAATGGTGCTCTTATCGGCCCCGGCCGGACGTCTGAGCTTCTGAAGCAACTGGTTGTAGTCTGAACGGGTGTTGAGCGTAAAGGTACCAGCCTTAAAACCGGTGGATTTCTTGGAGAACTTTGCGTAGGTTTTGAAGAAAAAGGGGTATTCCACCACATCGTTTTCATCGAGAAGGTCGGTAATATCGTCAAGTGTGGCGCCTTTCGGCACATCGATGACAATGTCGGTGCTGTCCTTGACCAGTGCAAACATATCGTTCACACCGACAATCAGATAGTAGGAAAGCAGAATGGAAATCGAACAGACTGCCGCCGAATAGACCAATGCGATCAGACAGCCGCGGTTGCGCTTGCGCACCGACTTCTGACGGCTGCGCAGCTGACGGGGTGCCATCACGCCGTCCTCTTGAATCTGGTATGTATCTCCCATACTTCCTGTCACAATTCTGGTCGCGACAGCAGGGGTGGCGGCATTGGTGCGGGCCGGTGTGCGTGTTGTGACAGCCGTCTGCCGTCTCCTGACAGGAGGCGTGCTGTTTCTGGCGGCGTTGATTTCTTTCTGGGCGATTTCTCCGTCAAAATAATCGTCCTCAGAAATATTGACCCTGAATTTTCTGTCGCCACCGGATGTTTTACGGGTTTCTTGCCCCGAAGAAGCGCCGCTTCCCGTATATCTTCCCACAGCAGATGTATGTTCCCCTCTTTGCCTGTCGGAAGGGGGATTGGTTTTGGCCGCGGGGGACTGTGTGTAGCCGCCGCTTCTCCTTCGCGATCCGCTTGGTTCTTCGCGGCGATCTTGCGGTGATGAAGCGCTCCGACGACTTCTGTATGCGCCGTCGTTGTCGATTCCCCTGTAATTATCACTCATACTTGTGACCTCCCGTTTTCCGGATCAAGTTTCCTGTATTTCGTGTACCTTGCGTCTTTTGATATGTGTCTCATACCTGACACAAAAGCCGTCATTTTCATTTCAACGCGCTCCGACAGTGATTCGGACCGACGTTACTGGTCGTTCTTTCTCAAACGCCGCGGACGGTTATCGGAACAGCGCCGCGTATATTTTTCGGTAATCAACCGGTCAACGGCTCTGTCAAAACGCCCGTGGGGCAGCTTGTATTCTATACAAGCGCTGTAGCAAAGTCCCACCGTCCAGCCGTTGTATCCGGCGAGAAAGCGGTCATAATACCCCTTGCCGTATCCCAGACGGTATCCCCAGTGATCAAAGGACAGCCCGGGAACAATGCAGACCGGACGCTGCGCTCCCCGGAACAGCCGAGACGCCGTCGGACTCGGTTCCAGTACGCCGAAGCAGCCGGGACTGAGTTCATCTAAGGACTGGATATAGTAAAAATCCATGTTGCGTGTGCCTTCAATGCAGCGAGGGCACGCCACGCGCTTGCCGTCCCGCAGCGCCGTTTCGATAATACGCAGGGTATCCACCTCGATTTCTGTGGAAACATAGGTGAGAATCCCATCGCTGCGCGTGTAGGACGTACTGCGGAGAAAGGCGCGGGCAATGGCGCTGTCCATTTCCTCCTTGGCTTCCGGCGACAACCCCCGACGCAGGGTCTTGCTGCTTTGCCGAAGGTGGTTTTTGATCTGTCGGATGTCCTGCTTCATGGCTGATAAACCGCGTCGGAAACAGCGGTCGCTTTTTCGGGGCCAAGCAGCACATTGACCAGTTCACAGCCGAAGTTGACCGCATAGCCCGCACTTTTTGCCGTGGTAATACCGTTATCGGTGACCACCGGCTTATCCGATACCCGACGGCAGTTCAGCTCGCTTTCATAACCGGGAAAACAAGTCGCATAGCGGCCGCGAAGATATCCCAGATGTCCCAGAATAGAGGGAGCCGCGCAAATCGCCGCGATGTGGATACCGTTTTCATAGCAGTATTCCAGCGCCGCCTGCACATACTCGGATTTTTCCAGATTCAGCGTGCCCGGCATACCGCCCGGCAGCACCAGCATTTGAGCGCCCGCCAGATTCATATCGGCAGCATTGATATCCGCCGCCACCACGATGCCGTGCGCACCTCTGACAGCGTCGCCGGTGACGCCCACGGTCAGCACATTCACGCCTGCGCGGCGGAGCATATCCACCGGAGCCAGCGCTTCCACCTCTTCAAAGCCCTCTGCCAGCATTACATAAACCATCAAGCATTCATTCCTTTTATATTATTATAGCATGATTATTTCATTTGACAATAGACAAAATTTAAAATCTCAAGGTTATTGCCATTAATCCAGCGGCAATCCGAAATAGGGAGTGCGGATTCCCTCCAGCGTCGTCATATAAACCGGATTTTTGCCGTCGTTGCGGCAGATCATGGCAAAGTCCAGTTTTTCCCCGAACTTTTCAAAAAAAGTGTCGCAAATGGGCAAACGAAAGACAAACCGCTGCGCCTTGGGATAACATTGCAGGATGCGGCGAATCAGGGCCGATGCGAAATGCTCCTTGACGATGAACTCGCCCACCGTCACCGTGCCGTCCTGCTCACTGCAAAAGGCGTAGCCAAAATCGCCGTTGTAGGCCAGTGTCACCACATGTCCCCCATCGTTCTCATGACAGCCCACGGCATAACGGAACGCGGTCGGCTCCCAGTGAACGTATCCCTCGCGGTCTACCAGCATATTGCGACGGAACGCGTACACCTCACCCAGTTTCATCATGGTTTCGCGGGGGGCACCCGGCACATCAATGCCGTTTTTGCATAAAAACAACAGATCGGAGCGGCTCATGTAGACCATGCGCACCTTGAAACACCGATGAAAGCCATGTTTCTGATAGTAGCGGAAAAGACGCGATTCCGCGGGCACCGTCACGGTATATTTGCGTCCTCGCGAATGCCCCAGTTTCACCGCCGTATCAATCAGCTCTCCCATGACGCCCTGTCTGCGAAAATCTTCGCGGGTACAGGCCGCATAAAGGTATTGCGCGGCTGTCAGTCCTCCGTCCTCGGAAATCGCCGTGTCAAGCAAATGAAGCATCGCCACAGGGCGGCGAACCGATTCGTCCAGATACACTAAGCAGTTTTCGGGAACATAGCGGTTGTCAAAAAAGTATTTGACGTAATCCTGTGAATCGTCGAAGCAGGCGCGCCACAAGCGTTCCAGATCGCTTCTCATGCTGTCCTGCGGAAAAACAACCAAAAGCGGCGCTCCCCTTTCCTCAGTGATTGGCCGGCGGAGTCTGATCCTCCACGCGGTATTTTTTGAGAAGAATATCAGGATGATAGGAAAGCTTCGCCTTGCGCAGGCTCTCCAGTCCCATATCCTCCTCACGGTTGATATATTCATAGTCCGCCAGCCGATGGGCGGCAAACTGTTTGTTAATCATCGTATAAGCGCCCTCGAAATCGGTATCCGCCTTTTCAAAATGCGTAAGAAAGATGCGGCGGTTGAGCGGCTCTGTAAGGGCGATCACTTTGCCGCCGACCCGCAGCAGGCCTCCCACAAATCCCATCTCATCATAGTGACGAAGCGCGAGAGCGATGGCGGAATTCTCCATGCAAAGCTGAAAGACCCGTTCCTCGTCCTGTCCCTCAATCGCCTTTTTCAGCCATTCGCCCGCGCACGCAATGCACTCGTTTACATTCGCGGCGGAGATATCCTCATATTGCCAGTCGGGGTACAGTCTTTGAAATTGACTGATGTGGTTGCGCTTGGAGTGGAATTTTTTACCGTTGAGGGCAATGAGATACTCGGAACGGTAGATGTAATCAAAATCCCACCGGGTCTCTTCAAACGAAAACTTGCCGGGAAACGCCTCCCGCAGTTCATCAAGCTGCCGCTCCTCTACGCTGTACATCACCAGCTTGGTTCCCCGTTCCTCGGCGTCCCGCCGCATCACGGTGACAGCCTCCCGTACATCATACGAACGGCCGATGGGATACATGTAATAGGTCATGTTTTCTCCCGCTCTGCCGCGCAGCAGCGCAGCGTCCTGAAAGCGCGCCACTTCGATGCGGTACATATCCTTCCACAGCCAGAGGGAGCCAAACGCGTTAAAGGAGCCAAAATATTCCGTGCCGCTGAGCACTTCGTTCATCCATTGCCGATCGTTTTCCGTGGGTTTGTGAAAGTCAGGCCTTTCCTTCATCTGTTTCACGTCTCCGATTTTCGTTTTTCTCAGATCAAGCTTTCCTTCACCAGCGACCAGACGTCGGCTGCTATGTCGTCAATTACTCTCGGCTGACCGTCTGCGCCGCATGTCACCACATGCCAGCCGAGGCTGTCAGCGGCATACAGCGCGGAGCGGCGGCAAAGCGCCTGAAAGGAAAGATTGGCCTCGTGAATGTCTTTTTTGGATTCATCTCCGTCATACCGCCCGGACATCAGCTTTTGCGAAATCTCCGGCGGCATGTCGAGATAGAGCACCACATCCGGACGCGGCAGCGCGAGAAGCCGGTATTCGTAATCCTCCAGCCATCGCAGATAACCGTCCCATTCCTCCTGCGGCAGCTTGGTCATCTGATAAACCGCGTTGGAGGTCGCGTAGCGGTCAGCCACGATATTCACGCCGCGCAGATAATCGCCGCTCCAATATTTCTTGTAGGCGGCGTAGCGGTCTACCGCGTAGAAGCTGGAAGCCGCATAAGCGTTGACGTCGTCGGGCGAACGGCCGAACTCCCCCGCCAGATAGCTTTTGACCAGCGCGGCGGAGGTGTCCTCATAGTTGGGAAAAGAAATATGTCGCACAGCGTGACCCGTCGAGCGAATGGCGTCGCAGAGCCGCACCGTCTGGGTTCCCTTGCCGCTGCCGTCCAGTCCTTCGATCACGATCAGATTGTGTTTCTCCAAAAGAACCGCATCCTTTAATAACGATAGTATTATAACAAATATTTTTTCCCTCTACAATGAGAAAGCGTGCAAATTTTCAATCTGTTAATAAATATTACTCCATGCGGAAAACGCCCTCGGTCATCTCCAGCTTTTTGGCGGCGCGCAGCATTCTCTTGTGGCAGGTGAAGATAACGGTCTGTCCCAGTTCGCCATTTGCGTTGTCCTGCCTGATAAAGGCAAGCGCCTGTTCCATACGTTCGTCATCGAACTGCGCAAAGGAATCGTCCAACATGATCGGCAGTTTTTCATCTGCCACCACGCCCGACAGCGCGAGACGCAGCGAAAGATAAATCTGGTCAAAGGTCCCCGCGCTGAGCACATCACAGCTTCTCGGCTGACTGCTGCCCGATTCGGCCACGGTGGGCACCAGTTTATCCGACACAAAGACCGAGCTGTACTTCTGCCCCGTCATGCCGCTCAGCACACGGCTGGCGCGGTAATTGATCATGGGGCCGAAATCGAGCTGCATTTCATGGAATGCCTCGTCGAGCGCCGCCTGCGCTTCGTTGATCGCTTCCAGTTCGAATTCGTAATGCTCGATGCGCTTGGTAAGGGCCTTGATTTCATCGGCCGCTTTTTCCATATCCTGCGGGCTGTAGGGTTTCAGGGAAAGCTCTGTCTGCTGCCGGATGATCAGCTCGCTGATTTCTTTCAGCTTCTTCTCGGTGTCCTCCAGCTTGGAATTAACCTTTTCCGCGGTAAAGCTTTCGGGCACTTCCAGATTGATGTCGCCGCGAAGCTGCTGACCGCGCGCCGCCAGCGCGTCATAATCACGCTCCTTGAGCATGAATTGATAGGTTTCACGCGCTGCCGTCACCTCGGCGGTGAGCTTGTCGTATTGCTGTTTCATGGCGCGGAGACGGGAAATAATTTCATAGGCTTCCTCGTTGGACTGGGTCTCGTGGTACATCGCGAGATTTTCGCGCAGCGTGCCGCGGATGTCGTCGAGCTGGTCGCTGACCTCGTCGATCTCCTTTTTCAGTTCGTCCCGCTGCTTTTTGTAGTCGAGATACTGCTTCTGCACACTCCCGATAGCCTTGTATTCGCGGTCGAATTCCTCCATGCTCCGTACGCTGAAATTGTCAAAGATGGGGCGCATTTCGGCGTTGAGAGAACGCAGATCCTCATTGATATTGTTCAGGCTGATGCGTTCGTCGCTCACGCCTTCGACTTCAAAGCCTTTCTTGTAAACGAAGAAGTACGCCAGCAGGCTGATCAGCGCCAGCGCGCCGAGCACATAAAAGACCCAGTGGAACAGGAACCCGAGCAGCAGCGTTCCCACCACCACCGCGGCGCAAAGCGCTGTCCTGAGGAGGAAGTCATTCGATTCACGCTCTTCCTTTTCGCTGTTTTCCAGCGCAATCTCGACCTCGCTTTTTTCCGCGATCAAGGAGTCGTATCGCTCAAACGCCGACACAATCTCCTTGGAATATTTATTGATGACCTTGACCATCGCCAGCTTGGTGCTGTCAATCGTCTCGGAACTTTTTTTGAGGGCATTGAGCTGCTTTTTCTTTTCTTTCAGCTCGACTTCCCTGCTCTTTTCCTCATCCAGCAGCTTAACGGCGCTTTCCAGAAAATCGCTCATGCCGTCGGAACTGTCGCCGTTAAAGAACGCGTCCAGCTCGCCGTATTTTTCCTCCATTGCTTCGAGTGCGTCGTGCTTTTCCACAATAGCGTCAATCTCTTTCAGCTCCACCTGCATGGCAAGCCGGTTGGCGGTGTCGGTGAGGAATTGCTTTTCCTTTTGCAGCGAACGCTGTTTTTTCTGCGCGGCGGCCACCACATCGCGCAGTTCGTCCGTTTCCTTGAGGGATTTCTGGATTTCCAGACGCGATTCCATCAGCTCATGCTTCTGTTTGCGCAGCTCCGGCAGAATGGCAGTGGATTTTTTGGATTCCAGCGACGCCGCCCCGTTTTTCAGGTGCTTTTCGACTTCGCCCTTGGAAATGCGCTCGTCACCCGCGGAGGTCAGGTTGGTGAGCTTCTGAATGATTTCGTGATTCTCTCCCTCCACGGCAGCGCCCGCCTGTCCGATGAAAACGGTGTTGACAAACGTTTTGATATTAATACCCAGAATGTGAGCGCCGGGTTCCATGCCGCCGGGAAGATCGACGTTTTCCCCCAGCGTTTTGTCAAAGAGCGAGATTCTGTCCGCCGCCTTGGTGGGGCCGAAGGTGCGGCTGAGCAGATAGGTGTACCCCTCGCTCTCAAACTCAATGGAACCCTGCGGCTGTCCGCCCTCCCACGGCTCGTATTGACGGCGCTTTTCCCCGGTTCCCAGACCGTAAAACATCGCCTTGATAAACGCCATGACGGTGGATTTTCCCGATTCATTTTCGCCGTAGATGATATTGACTCCGTCGGTCGGCTCGATGGAAAAATCTTTCAATTTGCCGAAGCACTTAATATTGATCTTAATAATCCTCATTAACGGTCACGTCCCCCTCGAACGCGCGCAGCCCGTAAAGCAGGGCACGCATATATTTATCACGGTTGCGGCTGTCAGCCTGCATTTTATCAAAAATTCTTCTCACAAACGCGCCTTTCAGGGTGCTGTCATTCATAAGCAGTTCCATATCGAGCGTAGTGGAGGTCTTGTCGGTCAGGCGCGTATAAAACACGGAGCCTTTCAGCCGCCTGACGATATCGGGCAGCGACGGCACCACGCCACCCGACAGCGTGCCGATGAGCGTGAGATCGTATAGGTTGTTGGCGAATTTTTCACCGTGGCGGTCGCGCAGCACCGTGACAATGCGCCCCGCAAACTGTTCGGTTCCCTCGCATCCGCTGACATCCACTTTTTCCGTGCAGTATTCGCGGTTATCAAGCGGATAAAATTCGACATAGGCAAAGCCTTTGGACGCGTAGCCGCAGACCACGCCCTTTGCGCCGGTTTCGTCAAAGCCGCGTCCGGCAGGCGCGCCGCAGTAGCAATAGAGAAAATCGCCCACTTCGTAATGCTCATACTGATGAGTATGCCCCAGCGCGACATAATCCGCGCCGCAGCGCCGCAATGCTTCCCGTGAGATGGGATTGTAGCGGCTGTCGGAATTTTCCCCATCCACCAGCTCGCCGTGCATCATCAGCACATTGATGCGGCTGCTGACGGGCATAAAGTTTTTCAGCAGCGTCTCGTCACAGGCGGATTTAGTGAAGCCCGCTCCCCAGATACAGGTATTTTTCTCGGGAATCTCCACCTTTTCCATGCCGCCGAGGAAAATATGCACATTTTCCGGCCACTCGCCGTGATAACAGGAATCGGGTGTGGCGGGGTCGTGATTGCCCGGCGTGATGAAAATGCGGAACGTGTAGTGGCTGAGCAGCGTTTTCACGTCGCGCAGCAGGTCTTCCTCAACCCGGATGCTGTCAAACATATCGCCCGCAATGAGCAGCGCGTCGGCGTTCCGCTGGGTACACATATCCAGGATTTGTTTTAATGTATCAAGCTGTTCCCGTTGTCTTTCCTTAGCCACTTCGGGGGTGGAGGAAAAAAGCGAGCCCAGATGTAAATCTGCCGTATGTACAAAATTAAATGTTGTCATCAGATATTTCACCCCAATAAAGAAATATACAACAAAATATAATAGCATATTTTTGTCATCCTGCCAATAGGTTTTCCGCAAAAATTTTGAAAAATTACGTACAAAAAAGCAGCTCCCAAACGATGGAATCAATCCGTCCGGGAGCTGCTTTTCTATCCATCCAGGCAAAACCTTGGATAGATATAGGAAGTTGTTGCTTATGATGTATTCTTAGTAGTAGGTTAAATCTTGCCGGTCAGCTCAGGAAATTATCTGACAGCCGCAAAGCCCTTTTCAAGGTCCGCAATGATGTCGTCAATGTGCTCGGTGCCGATGGAGAGGCGGATGGTGTTGGGCTTGATGCCCTGATCGAGCAGCTCTTCCTGCGTGAGCTGGGAATGGGTGGTGGTCGCCGGATGAATGACGAGCGACTTCACATCCGCCACATTTGCGAGCAGGGAGAAAATTTCGAGAGCGTCGATGAATTTGTGTGCCTCGGCCTGGCCGCCCTTGATGTCAAAGGTAAAGATCGAGCCGCCGCCGTTGGGGAAGTATTTTTTATAGAGGTCATTCTGGGGATGGTCGGGAATGGAGGGATGATTGACCTTTTCCACCTGCGGGTGCTTCGAGAGGTATTCGATGACCTTGGCGGTGTTTTCCGCGTGGCGCTCAAGACGGAGCGACAGGGTTTCCACGCCTTGCAGCAGCAGGAACGCATTGAAAGGAGAGATCGCCGCGCCGGTGTCTCTCAGCAGAATCGCGCGGATATAGGTGACAAAAGCGGCGGGGCCAACCGCGTCCACAAAGGATACGCCGTGATAGCTGGGATTGGGAGCCGCAATGGGCGCGTACTTGCCGGACGCTTTCCAGTCGAATTTGCCGGAATCGACGATGACGCCGCCGAGAGTCGTGCCGTGTCCGCCGAGGAACTTGGTCGCGGAATGCACCACGATGTCCGCGCCGTGCTCGATGGGCCGGATGAGATAAGGCGTGCCGAACGTGTTGTCGATGACAACGGGGATGCCGTGCTTGTGAGCAATCGCCGCGACCGCGTCAATATCCGGGATGTCGCTGTTGGGGTTGCCGAGGGTTTCGAGATAGACCGCCTTGGTCTTGTCGTCAATGGCGGCTTCCACTTCCGCAAGATTGTGGATATCCACAAAATGGGTGGTTACACCGAACTGCGGCAGGGTGTGGGCAAGAAGATTGTAGCTGCCGCCGTAGATGGTCTTCTGCGCGACGATGTTCTCGCCAGCCTGTGCCAGCGCCTCAATCGTGTAGGTGATGGCGGCTGCGCCCGAAGCGAGCGCCAGACCCGCCACGCCGCCTTCCAGCGCCGCGACTCTCTTTTCCAGCACATCCTGTGTGGAGTTGGTCAGTCGGCCGTAGATATTGCCCGCGTCGGCCAGACCAAAGCGTGCCGCCGCATGAGCGGAATTTTTAAAAACGTAAGAGGTCGTCTGATAGATCGGCACCGCTCTCGCGTCGCTGGCCGGGTCAGGCTGTTCCTGTCCCACATGAAGCTGTAAGGTTTCAAATCTGTATGTTCCGGACTGGCTCACGCTGCTCGCCTCTTTCTGTTCTGTGATTGTTGTGGTTTCGGCTGCCGCTGTTGCGGTGGATTGTGCCTGCACCGCTGCTTCTGCGGCCGGCTGTGCCTGTGCTGCGGGCTGTGCCGCTGCTGTTTCTGTTGCTGCGATGTCTTTCTTTTTTTTACCAAAAAGTCCCATGATATATTATCTCCTTTGATATCGTAATGAATGAATGTGTTTGATTCATTAAAAAAAGTCAGTTGCGTTGGTTGATTCTCACCGACAGCACATTCGTCCAAAACGATAATTGGAGCGGACCAGATTTTCAAAATAGTGGGTCATTTCAAATCCCGCCTTGCCTGAAAGGTTTGTATCACCTACATAACTTATTTGTCTGATAGGCTTTATGGGTGTATAATACCATACGCCAACGGATTTGTCAAGTGTTTTTTTCAGAAAAATCACTTTTGTACATAAAACCGATTATATAACTATATATTATAGGCAATTGCGTGACTGATTTGTCATCCCATACAAAAACGCTGCCCGTCATGACAACCGCATTTCGGACAGCGTTTTGGAATCACTTATACTAATTTTCATGCCTTGCGTTATGCCGGAAGAGCCGCCTTACGCTTTTTCATCAAGAAAGTTGCCAAGAACCCTAAGACGGCGCATGCTGCCAATAGACAAATGCCCAGAACCGGCCGGAATCGGATCCATGCGATGGAAATAATCAGCAGCGAATGCACCAGCGCAATCAGGAATTCCACCAGAATCAGCAGGCCGTTTATCACGCCGCCGAGCAGCGGGATGAAGGAAGCCACCTTGGTAAGCGGGGTAATCAGCGAAAGATAGCCGATAAAGATCATAAACGCACCGAGGCCGCGGAAAATCCATTTCATCATCTTATCCTGCTGGCGCATATCGGTAATCATTTCAGCGGTGGTATGGATGCCGCCGGTAATGTAATTGACGCGCTTCTCCTGCTGTGACACATAACTGGTGAACGTGGTACCCACCGGCTGCGCAATCAGGCTTACTTCTTTCCAGTTGTTGTATTGCCAGACAATTCTCACATCACCGATCTGAGGCGTGTTGAGATCCTTCGACGTAGTCACATAGGACCCCGACAGCATGCAGTCCTCCGGCAGTGTCAAACCCGCGCTTTTCGGCTCCAGTGCCGTGTCTGTCGCCATGTTTTCGATCTGCTGGCTGCTCAGATGGAAATTCCCCAGTTTCACCGTCTCCGCGTAATAAACGGTACTCTGGTAAGGCACCGTGGAGGGATTCTCATGCCCGGAAGTGCGGTGAAAATCTGACGAGTCGATCAACCGCTGGCTCCACACCTTTTTGTAAGAATAGGTCGTGTCGCCGTCGTCGTCCGTGTCGGAATCTTCCTCCCACTGGTAGATTTCCACGACTCTTTTGAGCGCCGCCGTGTGAACATTCACCTGAAAGACATCATCGGTCAGCTTCTCATCCTCCACGATGATTCTGCCGCTAACCGATACCAGTTTTCCCTCATACTGCGACGGGTCGCTGTTGGAAACGATATCCACCACATTCGCCTCCACCTCGTTGGTGGTCTTGATGTTGCGGACATTGTTGCCCTCGTTCCACCACAGCAGCCCTGTGCCGACCACAATCATGATCAGACCGCCGACGATACCGCCGATAATGCCGCCGTTTTTACTGTTGCTCTTCGCCATTTTG
>CAMHAV010000017.1 GCA_946182865.1 uncultured Clostridia bacterium | reverse complement strand
GTTGATTATTAAAAAGGTAAGGAATATTCTCGACCTTTTTTCCTATTGGATTATCAACCTTCTTGCCATCGGCACGATACTGACCTTGGTTGTCACCATCCTATATGCCATATGGCAGGCAATGAACTGATAACGAGTGAACAATGCTTTATGCAGGCTTTGTTCGCTCGTTTTTTTTTTATAAAAATCAAATCTTTGCCGACAAAAAACGGATGCCTTTATGAAAGAAACCTACGGCAGTCCGAATTCTTTAAGGGATTGCTCGTCAAGATAGCAAAAAACGCCAAAAGCTCCATTTTCAGAGCTTTGGCGGTTATTACAATAATGGCGTCCTCGGCGGGATTCGAACCCACGGCCTTTCGCTTAGGAGGCGAACGCTCTATCCATCTGAGCTACGAAGACATAGGCGGACTTGAAAGAAAAACAAGAAAATCCCTCAAGCCAGCGGCTTGAGGGATTTTGGTGACCCGGACGAGATTCGAACTCGTGTTGCCGCCGTGAAAGGGCGGAGTCTTAGGCCTCTTGACCACCGGGCCGCATGGTAGCGGCAATTGGATTCGAACCAACGACACTGCGGGTATGAACCGCATGCTCTAGCCAACTGAGCTATGCCGCCATGTCGTGCGCTGCATTGGGTTCTTCTCTTGCAGCAGCGTATTAGATTATATATGAAAGTTGATTTATTGTCAAGCCTTTTTTTGATAGTTTACAAATCGTTCATATTTAGCTGTTAATAGCAGCTATCCTAAAAAATCGGCATTTTTTACCCGTGTATCTTATCAAATTTCTTGCTATTGCACCGCACTTTTGTTATAATGAGAATAGGGCAGGGGAGACTGACAATATCCGCGCCCTGCTTTTCTTAATTTAAATATACATACGGAGGTTGAAAATAGATGAATTACGGGCAGATCAAGGGCTTTAGCGTCGAGGGAAACCGCGTTCAGATTACATTTGAAAATGCGGTGGGTACCGTTTCCGCCGTCACCGATGAGATTATCAATGTCTTTTGCGGACTTAGCTCCGAAAGCAATCACTCGTTTGCCATTGAGGGTGACAAGACGAAACCTGTCAACGTCATTGCCAACAAGATGAAAGATTACCTTATCATCTCTACTCCTAAAGTGGCAGTGTATGTCTATGATAATTTCAAGATTCAGTTTCTGAAATCCGACGGCACGCTCATTTGCCGAGACTACATGGGTCAACGCGAAGCACAGGGGGCGGCGGTTCTCACACAGGCGGCCATCGAGCAGGCACGCATGGAAGGGCATATGATGGCCGACGGTATCGCGCATCATCAGATTGAAGTGCTGAAACGCATGGAGGGGGACGAATATTTCTACGGACTGGGCGACAAGTACAACTTCCTCAATAAAAAGGGCTATGAGTTTGAGATGTGGAACAGCGACATTCCCGACCCGCATTATGAATCCATGCGCAGTCTCTACAAATCCATTCCCTTTGTCATTGTTCACCGTGAAAAAGTGGACTACGGCATTTTCTTTGACAACCACCACCGCACGCAGTTCGACCTCGGCAAGGAAAACAGCGGCTACTACTTCTTCTCCGCGGATGATGGCAATCTCGATTACTATCTGATTGCCGGAGACTCCATCCGCGCGGTTGTCAGCGGCTACACCTACCTCACGGGAACCACGCCCATGCCGCAGCTCTGGACGCTGGGGTATCAGCAGTGCCGCTGGTCATATGAAAACCGCGACGAACTGCTCGCCGTTGCCAAGGGCATGCGGGAGAATGAAATTCCCTGTGATGTGTTGTATTGCGATATCGACTATATGGACAATTTCAAGGTGTTTACCTGGGGAGAAGAACAGTACCCCCGACACAGGGAAATGCTGACCGACCTGAAAGAACAAGGCTTTAAAATCGTCACGATCATCGACCCCGGTGTAAAGAAAGAAAAGGGCTATTCTATTTATGACCAGGGCATCGAAAACGATTTCTTTGTACATGCAACCAACGGTGACGTCTATGAAAATGTCGTGTGGCCGGGCGATTCGGTTTTCCCCGACTTCGGCCGACGCGCCGTGCGCAACTGGTGGGCGGACAATCAGCGTCTGATGACCGACGACGGTGTGGCAGGTATCTGGAACGATATGAACGAACCCGCCAGTTTTCGCGGCGAGATTCCGCCCGATGTGGTGTTCTGCGATGAGGAGCGTCAAACCACGCATGCGGAAATGCACAATGTCTACGGTTCCCTGATGAGCAAGGCCACCTATGAGGGAATCAAGCGGCACACCGGCAAGCGTCCCTTTGTCATCACCCGCGCCTGCTACAGCGGCGCGCAAAAATACACCACCGGCTGGACGGGCGACAATCAGAGCCATTGGTCGCACCTGCGCTATTCCATTGCCCAGCTTTGCAGTCTGGGACTCAGCGGCATGGCGTTCATCGGCACGGACGTGGGCGGCTTCGGGGCGAACTGCACGCCCGAATTGCTCTGCCGCTGGACACAGGTGGGCTGCTTTACCCCGCTGTTCCGCAATCACGCCGCCAAAGGCACCCGTCATCAGGAGCCGTGGGCGTTTGATGAAAAAACGCTCGACATCTGCCGCATGTACATCCGTCTGCGCTATCGCCTTATTCCTTATCTGTACGACTGCTTCCGCACGGCGGAAATGACGGGACTTCCGGTTTTCCGTCCGCTTGTGCTGAATTTCGAAAAGGATAAGAACACGCTGGAAATCAACGATCAGTTCATGGTGGGCGATTGGCTGATGGTCGCTCCCATCGTCGATCAGGGCAAAGTCAGCCGTGACGTTTATCTGCCCCGCGGCTGCGCGTGGTATGATCTCCACACCGGCGAACGCTTTTCCGGCGGCGTGCGTATTCTGCGGGAAGCGCCGCTGGATACCTGCCCCATTTATGTACGGGAAGGCGCAGTGCTGCCCCTGTGGCCCGTGATGAATTATGTAGGGGAAAATAAGGTCGATACCCTTGAACTGAAAGTATTCGGCGGAGAAGGCGAATACATCCACTACCAGGACAACGGAGAAGACTATGCCTATCGTGACGGGGTGTATAATCTCTACAAATTCACCCAAAAACACGGCGCGCTTTCCATTGAGCTGGTCAACGCGGGCTACGCCGACCGTTACGAAGGATTTAAGATTTCCATGAACGGCAAGAATTTCAAGGTCAAATTCTCTGGCCGCAAACTCGCAGGACTTCGGTAAACGTGAAATGTGAAGTGTGAAATGTGAAGTTGTAGAGTTTTAGAGAAAAATATGCTTGGAAAATAGAATGATGTAACAAACAGCCGAGGGATTTCAGGCATTGGCCCGCATCCTTCGGCTGTTTTTCTATCTTTATTTCTGCTGTCTTTTTTCCTGTATCTCTGCTAACTCGTTGAGGCGTTCCTGCGTGATGTAATATTTCTTGTTGCAGAAATGGCAGAGCACCTCCGCTTTCCCGCTCTCGTCCGCCAGTCCGCGGATTTCCTCCGGACGCATGGTCATAAAGGCACGCTCCACGCGCTCCAGCGAGCAGTCGCAGCGGTATTCCACCTCTTGGCTGTCGAAGATTTCCAACTCAAAGCCGGGCAGCGTTCTCTCCAGAATCTGTTCGGGGGTGCTGCCCTCTAAAAGCATCTGCGTGACAGGCGGCATGGTTTTGAGCATTTCCTCCAGCTTTTCAATTTCGCGGTGATCGGCGGCGGGCATGAGCTGAATGAGCAAACCTCCCGCCTTGTCCATCTTCCACAGCTTGTCAAAATGCACGCCCAGACAGAAGATGGTGGGAACCTGTTCGCTGATGGCGTAGTAGGCGGTCAGATCTTCCGCCACTTCGCCCGTGACAATGGGAATCTGACTGCAATAGGGCTGTCCGTAGCCGTAATCCTTCATAACGGTGACGGTGCCCTCCTTGCCGATGGCGCCGGCGATATCCAACTGTCCTTTGGCGTTGGGCATAAGCAGCAGGCCGGCTTCCTGCGCGTAGCCGCGCACATTGCCCTTGCTGTCCGACACCGCGATAAGGGAACCGGCGGGGCCGCCGCCGTTCATGCGCAGCGTCAGCGAGGCGTTGTCCTCCTTGAGCTTGTTGCCCATGATGGACGCGCCGGTGAGAAGTCTCCCCAGCGCGGCGGTAATGACGGGCGTGGTGCGGTGCAGTTCCTGCATTTTTTTGACGATGTCCGTTGAATCAATCGCGGCCGCCATTACCAATCCGTCGGTCGTGATGCATCTGACTAATTTGCTCATTGGGTTGCCATTCCTTTCCTTGCGGCAAAAATAATCCGCTCGCTGTTTTCACGCGGCGGCTGATCGCTCATATCGTCGTAGGCGGCGCAGATTGCCAGACCCGCCTCCCGCAGCAATTCCTCGGTTTCGGCATAGGAATAGGCGATCTCGGAAAATTCCTCGCTATACCGCTCGTAGCTGCCGTTCTCCTGTTCTTCAAAGAAATCGAGCGTGATATCCACCCTGCCGTCACCCGCGTATTCGTTCTGCCACACGCAGTACACGTTCTCCGTCTCATAGACATAGGCGTTGTCCCCCAGCACGGCCTCGTGCTTGTAGGGGGTATTCATGTCGAACACAAACACGCCGTCCGGCTCCAGAAAGAGCGCCACCCGGCGGAGTGCTTCGATCAGTTCGGCGCGGTCGGTGATGTGGTTGAGGCTGTCGAGCGTGCAGACAAACGCGTCGATGGTACCGTACATATCCAGCTCCTGCAAACTCTGACAGAGATAGAGGATGCTGCCGTCCGATTTTTCGCGCGCCTTGGAGAGCATATCCTCCGAGAGATCGACGCCGATGACATCGTATCCCATCGCGGCGAATTTCACCGTCATGCTGCCCGTGCCGCACGCCAGATCTACCAGCAAGTGCGCGTCCGGCTTGTACTGTTTGATGAGGGCATCTATATAGGCTGCGCGCGCGTTATAATCCACATTGCCCGTCAATTCGTCATAATATTCGGCAAACAGCTCGTAACTCATTGTGCGTCGGTATCCTCCGCGTCAGATGACCCGGCGGCAGAGGTTTCACTCTCTGCGTCAATGCGCTGGAAAATCAGGTCGTAACCGTCGCATCCGTAATTAAGCGAGCGGTTGACACGGCTGATGGTGGCGGTGCTCGCGCCTGTCCTGGCGACGATATCGCTGTACACATGCCCGTCGCGCAGCATTTTTGCCACTACCGCGCGCTGGGACATGGCCTTGATCTCCGAGACGGTGCAGAGATCCTCAAAGAAGTTGTAACATTCCTCCATGGTTTGCAGCTGCAAAATGCCGCGAAAGAGAAAGTCGAGATTTTCATCTCTCAGTTTATTGTTCATAGCCATAGAAATACCTCTGATGAATGAAATGAACCGCTTGCGGAAGAAGCGGTGGTTCATCATTATTTTAACACATTCTTTCAGGAATGTAAAGCGTTTTAGCGATTTAATACGAGAAAATTTTATTTGGGTGAAAAAGTTAAAAAATCATAGCCGGAACGGATTCCCGCAGCCGCAGTAATAGCAGGAGGGGAGCGTTTTTTGATGGCTATGCGGGTGAAGTTTTAACCATTCTTCCAAGCGATGCAGGTAAAACAAATACTGCTCTTCGGTGCCATACCGCTGGTGAAACAGCGTGGCGTAATGCAGATAATACTGCTGACCGCCCGCATTGCTGTCCTTGGGCAGCGGGGTATCGTCGTCCACGCCGCGACGATGATTGAAAAGACGCGGCGCGTCTAAAATGAGTCCCTCTAATGCGGTGATGTCGGTGTAGTCGTTATATCGGTCGAGAAATTTCTCTCTGACCTGCTGCTCCAGCTCCCGGAACAGTGCCGCCTGCTGCGCTTCCTCCTCCGACACGATCCACAGGTCATTGCGCTGCCGTTCCGCCGGATTTTCCACGCCGATTTTCTGCCCCCATTCCTCATAAGGATGGGGATGCGCACGGTCGATGCCGTATTGCAGGGCGTTGTCCGGGGGAGAGGTGATATGGAAGCAGGTGTGCGGTTCGGGAATATACACACCGCGCTTGTCCTGCTTTTTGGGGTACTTTCCGATGATGGCGGGGGAGATGCCTTCCACCCAGACCCCGTCCCATACACTGAACGCGTGGGACGGCCAGCCCGTTACGGATGAAAAATAGGCTCCCACCGCGACGGTACTCAGCACAAAGATCAGGTCGCCAGCCTGTTTGTAATAGGTTCTGCCGCTGCGCGCAAAGCCTTCGCCTTTCATCAAGGGGTCAAGCGTGCGGTGAATTCTTTTTACAATGTCTTTATTTTCAAGCGGCATTGAAAAATCCTCCTTTGTATGCGAACTGCTAACAGCTAATCCTCATTATTCTCCGCACATTCCAGAATGAGGCGGCGCAGATCCTCCACACCTTCCCCCGTGACGGCGGAAAAGGGCTGCATATATTCCAAATCCACATCCAGTTCGTCGGGAATGGCGGCAAGGCGTTTTTTGCGTTCATTGGGCTTGAGTTTGTCAATCTTGGTGAGGACGATAATCATGGGGAATTCCCCGTCAATCAGGTAATTGAGCATGAGCATATCATCCTTGGAGGCGGGATGCCGCGCGTCGATGAGCATGACCACCAGCCGCAGGTCACGTTCCTGGTTGAAATATCCCTCGATCAGCTCCGCCCAGCGCTTCTTCTCGGCGGCGCTCACCTTGGCAAAGCCGTAGCCGGGCAGGTCTACCAGGCGCGTCCCGTCGAGATTGTAAAAATTGATGGTCGCGGTCTTGCCGGGCTGCGAACTGACGCGCGCCAGACTCTTGCGGTTGAGGATTTTATTAATCAGCGAGGACTTGCCGACATTGGAATGCCCCGCAAAGACGATTTCCGGCATATCGCTTGCGGGAAGCTGCCCGGATGTGCCCGCCGCAAGCTCAAAATACGCGTTTTCAAATTTCATGGGTTTTCCTTCCTTTCGGAGAGATACTGTATGCGCTCGCAAGCTCGCTAAGATAATAAAGAATAGATAATAGAAAAGGAGCGCTGCGCGCTGAACATATAATGCAAAGCGCCTGGGGAAAATAGCGCTTTCCTTCTATCTATTCGTTATTATTTCTTATCTATTATCTATTATCTTAGCGCAGCTCCGCTGCGCGCTTAATTTCCCAGCGCGATCTTAAACACCTCGTCAATGGTTTTGACAGGGAGGAAGGTAATGCCGTTTTTGACCGTATCGCTGAATTCGGAAATATCCGGCTCATTGGCGGCGGGGATGATGACCGTCTTGATGCCCGCGCGCAGCGCCGCCATGCTTTTTTCGCGCAGACCGCCGATGGCAAGCACGCGTCCCGTCAGCGTGATTTCTCCCGTCATTGCCACATCGCCCTTGACCGATACGCCTGTGAGCGCCGAAACAATCGCCGTCGCCATGGTGATGCCTGCCGACGGCCCGTCCTTCGGTACCGCGCCTTCGGGAACGTGGATATGGATGTCCTTGGTGTTGTAGTAATTTTCGTCAATGCCGAGCTGGGCGGCTCTGCCGCGGATGCAGCTAATGGCGGCCTTGGCGGATTCCTGCATGACGTTGCCGAGTTTGCCCGTCAGCTCCACCTTGCCGGAACCGTCCATCACAGCCACTTCGATTTCCAGCATTTCGCCGCCTACGGAAGTCCATGCCAGACCGTTGGCCATGCCGGGAATCAGTTCCTTGGGGCGTTCGTCATGCTTAAAGCGAGGCTTGCCCATGTAGCTTTCGAGATTGCGGGCGTTGATGGAGATTTTTTCCGCTTCGCCCGATACAATTTTCTTAGCGCATTTGCGGCAGAGGGAGGAGATCTCGCGTTCGAGACTTCTCACGCCGGCTTCGCGGGTGTAGTCGTCAATCAGCTTGGCAACGGCGGTGTCGGAGATTTTGACCGTCTTGGCGTTAAGTCCGTTGCGCTCGATCTGTTTGGGAACGAGGTACTTTTTGGCGATCATCGCCTTTTCCTCGTGGGTATAGCTGGGCAGTTCGATGATCTCCATGCGGTCGTAAAGCGGGGCGGGAATGTCTCCGATGTCGTTGGCGGTGGTGATAAACAGCACTTCACTCAGGTCGAGCGGGATATCCAGAAAATGATCGGTGAAACCCTTGTTCTGCTCCGGGTCAAGTACTTCCAGCAATGCCGAAGTGGGGTCGCCCTTGTAGTCGCTGGCGAGCTTGTCGATTTCGTCGAGCAAAAGCAGCGGGTTCATGCTCTCGGCGCGGATGAGCGCATCCACAATGCGTCCCGGCATGGAGCCGAGATAGGTCTTGCGGTGTCCGCGAATTTCCGCCTCGTCACGCACGCCGCCCAGCGACACGCGCACGTATTTGCGTCCCATCGCCTCCGCGATGGAACGGGCAATGGAGGTCTTGCCCACGCCGGGAGGTCCCGCGAGACAGATGATCTGACCCTTGATGTCCGGGACCAGCGCCCGCACGGCGATCAGCTCCAGAATGCGCTCCTTGACTTTTTCCATGCCGTAGTGGTCGCGGTTGAGGATTTTTTCGACGGCATTGACGTCAAGGTTGTCCTGTGTGCGCTGCCCCCACGGCAGCGACAGGCACACGTCCAGATAGCCGCGGATGACGGCTGCTTCCGGCGTGCCAAAGGGCAGTTTGGAGAGCTTGCGGCACTCCTTGTGCAGCACGTCCTTGACCTCCTGCACCGCTTCGATGGCGTCAATACGTTTGTGGTAGCTTTCGATTTCATTTTCGGGTTCGTCGTCTCCGAGTTCCTCGTGAATGACGTGCAGCTTTTCGCGCAGATAATATTCCCGCTGCGACGCGTCCATATTTTTGGTGACCTGCCGCTCGATTTCGTCATCCAGACGGGCAAACTCCATTTCCGCGCCGATGGCTTTGTAGAGCATGACAACGCGCTCCTTGTGGGACAGGCAGTCGAGCATGGCCTGCTTGCGTTCGAGCGGGAAAGGGTAGATATAGGCGGCGCTGTCGATCATGCTGCCGAAATCGGTGGAACGCCGCTCCATGACAAAATGCATGTCGAGGTCGGGAGTGCCTTTGGTGTGGTTGAGGCGGGGAATCATCTCTTTAAAGAGGCGGTTGTGAATCGCCTGCGCCTTGTCATCCTCCTGCCCGTCCGCTATTTCCTCGGCGGGGGTGACCTCCACCGAGGCGAATTCCTCGCCGTTCTCGATCATGGAGGCATAGGCGCGGTATTCCGCCAGTACGCGGACATGCATGCTGTCCTCGGCCGGATGACGCAGCATCTGGGTAATGGTGGCGACTACGCCCACACGCTTGGACAGATCAATGGATTGTTCCTCGTCGGAGCAGTACACGATAAACACGCATTTATCCTCATAGCGCGCCTTGCGCATGGCGGCCATCATGGTTTTGCCGAATACGTCAAACTGATGCGGACAGTTCGGGAAGACCACCGCGTCGGGCAGCATGACCAACGGCATGATTTTCTTTTTGGAATTGGAAGCGTTTTTTGCCATATTGTCTTTTTCTCCCATCAAATGAATGTTAATTTTTTAACTTATTTACAGTAAACTATATTATAGATGATATTGCGCGGCAAAACAACAAACTTTTTATGAATAAATGCAAAACGGCAAAAAACCGCGCCGGAGAGGGGGAACGCCCCTTGTTCCGATGCGGTTGAATGCGATGAATCGTAATGAATTACTTGCGTGTCAATTATTGACGGGCAGCTTTCGCGGTCTCAACGAGAGCGGTGAAAGCGGTAGGATCGCTGATGGCGATCTCGGAGAGCATCTTTCTGTTGAGCGTCACGCCGGCCTTCTTAAGACCGTTCATGAACTGAGAGTAGTTGATGCCGTTGAACTTGCAGGCGGCAGAGATTCTGGTGATCCAGAGGCGGCGGAAATCGCGCTTTCTCTGACGGCGGCCGATATAGGCGTAGTTGCCGGACTTCATGACAGCTTCCTTGGCCATCTTGAAGTGCTTGCTTCTTGCGCCCCAGTAACCCTTAGCGAGCTTTAATGTCTTTTTTCTTCTCTTGCGAGTGGCAAGAGCACCCTTTACACGTG
Organism: uncultured Clostridia bacterium; assembly: GCA_946182865.1. Taxonomy (GTDB): domain Bacteria; phylum Bacillota; class Clostridia; order Oscillospirales; family Acutalibacteraceae; genus RUG762. Next base: position 21,439 of record CAMHAV010000017.1, on the reverse strand, counting down.
CCATTGATATGTTACCTCCAATAATCGTCTGAATTGTGTGTCATATGAGATGCTTCTCAGCGGTAATCCGTCAGGATTATTTGTAAGGAAGCAGTCTCTTTACCTGAGCTACATTGGTCTTGTCGGTAACAGCAATCTTTCTCAGGTTTCTCTTGCGCTTGGTGGATTTCTTGGCGCTGTTGAGCTTATGTCTCTTGTTTGTCTTGGCGTGCAGGACCTTGCCGGTCTTGGTGAGCTTAAAACGCTTCTTCGCGCCGCTGTGTGTCTTGATCTTAGGCATTTGAAATGTCCTCCTTAATGAATTTTACTTGTTGGGCTTTGCCGCAAGGAACATCATCATGCTGCGTCCTTCAAGCTTTGCGGGCTTTTCTATGACCGCTACGTCCGCCAAAGCTTCGGCAAACTTCTTCATGATGACCAGTCCGTGCTCGGGATGACCGAGTTCGCGGCCCTTGAATCGAATGGTTGCTTTCACTTTGTCCCCGCCCTGAACGAACTTGACCGCCTGCTTGACCTTGGTTTCAAAGTCGTGGGTGTCGATGTTGAGCGAAAGGCGAACCTCTTTGATATCAAACGTGCGCTGATTCTTTTTGGCTTCCTTTTCTCTCTTTTGCTGTTCAAAACGGTATTTTCCGTAGTCCATGATTTTGCAGACGGGAGGCGTTGCCTGCGGAGCGATCTTGACCAGATCGAGATTAGCCTGAGCCGCCTTGTCGAGCGCCTCCGACGCGCTCATGATGCCGAGCTGGCTGCCGTCGGAACCGATCACGCGTACTTCCCTGTCACGAATATCTTCGTTGATCTGCACTTGTTGTTCTTTGCTTATGACCAAGCACCCCCAAATAAAAAGATAATTTTGTTGCAACAAAAAGCACGGAGCCAGTTGCCTGTCCTCCGTGCGAATACTCCAAACAAGCGCGCCAAAGCACGCGTTTCATCGGAAATATTGACCGACCGTCTATCTGTCAGAACGGAGGTGAGGGCAGCACAAAACCGCCAACTGCTTTATTGTCTGAATAAGTATAGCATGCTTTCCCGCGTTTGTCAAGCGTTTTTTTGTTTGTACCACAAAAGTCGATTTTAATTGTGAAAGAGTCCCTTTTGTCGGTACGCTAACAGCTAACGGCTAACGGCTAACCGCTAATCGCTAACAGCTAAAAGCTTGGCTTTCATGAGCTTGGCACATTTATACACGTCGCCGCAGCCCATCGTGATGACCAGATCGCCGTCCTCGGCGTTGGCCAGCACATAATCCGCGACGTCCTCAAAGGTGTGTTCGAGGTGGCAGCCGGGAATGAGCGCCTGCAAATCTTCGGACTTGATGCCCAGATCGTCCCATTCTCTGCCGCCCATGATGTCGGTCAGCACCACTTTATCCGCAATTTGCAGCACATCGGCAAATTCCTGCATATGGGTCTTGGTGCGGGTATAGGTGAAGGGCTGGAACACCGCCCAGACGCGCTTGTAATCCATCTCTTTGCAGGCGCGCAGTGTCGCTTCGATTTCAGTCGGATGATGCGCGTAGTCGTCCGCAATGGTAATACCGTTATGTACGGTATGGATTTCAAAACGTCTCGACGCGCCGGAAAACATGCCCAATCCCTTTTTCACGTCGTCAGGCGTCGCGCCGACATAGAGACAGGCGGCGGAGGCGGCGAGCGCATTTAATACATTGTGTTCGCCCGGCACTTTCAGAGTGATGTCGGTCAGCTTTTCCCCCTTGTGCATGAGGTCGAATTTCCAGAAGCCGCCGTGCGCCATTCCGACGTTTTCGGCGTAGTAATCATTGGAGGGCTGCAAACCGAATGTGATGATTTTCGCCTTGGTGGTATCGAGCGCCTTCATGGTGTTCGCGTCGTCGCCGTTGGCGATCACCACACCGGTGGTCTGATTGGCGAACTGACGGAAAGAGGCGATGATGTTGTCGAGCGTGCCGAAGTAGTCGAGGTGGTCGGCGTCGATGTTGAGAATGACCGCGATTTCCGGGGTGATCTGGAGGAAGGTGTCCACAAATTCGCACGCTTCGCAGACCATATTCTCGCTCTGTCCCGCGCGGCCGTAGCCCTCGATGAGCGCCAGCTTGCCGCCGATGACGACGGTGGGGTCGAGCTGTCCCGCCATGAGGATGGTGGTCACCATGGAAGTGGTGGTCGTTTTGCCGTGGGTGCCGGAGATGGCAATATCGTTCTTGTAACGGCGGCAGACCGCGCCCAGCAGCACAGAGCGTTCGATGGTGGGAACGCCCGATTCCTTCGCCGCGACAAGTTCAGGATTGTCCCCCGCGATGGCGGCGGAATAGACCACCAGCTCCGCGTCACCGATATTCTCGGCGCGCTGACCGATGGCGACCTTGATGCCAAAGGAACGCAGGCGCTTGACGGTGTCGGAATTGTCGTCCACGTCGGAGCCTGTGATTTCCTTGCCGTCGCCGCGCAGGATATCCACCAGCGGACACATGCCTGAGCCGCCGATGCCGATAAAGTGTATCTTTTTGACGCGGCTCAAAACCTCGTCATATTCTGTGATAACCTTGCTTCTCATCAAAATCAAATCCTTTTTTATGAAGTGACAATCCGTATCGGAAGTTTACCCTTATTTTACCACTAAAAATCATCGGTGTAAAGAGGTTTTTTCAATAGCGTGAAAGGTGAAAATGTTTTTGTACGCATTAGTATTACACCCGCATTTCCGCTTTTTTCTTTGTATTGTCCCGCATCCGCAGCACGCCGCTGCTCAGCGCCATCGCCGGGACGGACAAAAGATACCAGTAGGCGGTATATTCGAGGCAGACCTGCCCCGCCAGGTTGAGGAATTTGTCGGAATAGTCCCAAATCATCATATGCAGCCGCACGTTGAAAAGCCACCCCACGGAAAATTCCACCGCCGTGATGGTCAGGCAGCCCAGCCCGCAGCGGCTCCACAGATCGAGATCGGCATGACGCTCGTTGCATCGATGCAGCAGCAGGAGACAGAGTCCCCCTGTCAGCAGCATCGTCCAGTGCGTGCGTCCCCGCCACGCTATTTCAATCAGCCCGTAACACACCGCGCCGATGACAAACATCACCGCGTATTCGCTTTTTTTATTCATAGCACCTGCTCCTGTCTCTTTTGGTTGGTGTTTTTATTGTTCGTCGAAGCGATAGCGATATGCGGCAGGACGATCAAAACCGCCGCTTCCATTTCGTGGACGCGGCGGTTTTGTCGTTAGCTGTTAGCCGTTAGCTGTTTCAAAAAATAAATCATTCATTTTCTATGGCTTCTTTGGCCTGCTCTGTGATTTGTTTTGCTTTGGCGCGAATTTCCTCCATGTCGTAATTTTCCAGCCAGTTGGAGGGAATGGTCATATTCAGCCCGTAGTTACGCATCTGGGTGTCAAAGGAGGGCGGCTCGGCGTTGTACCAATCGACAATGACAGGCGACTGCGGATTTTCCATCACCACCTGCGTACACTCGCCTTCCCCCGCGTCCACATTCACATCGCGATAGTGATACTGAATGTCCGAATTGACATAGCAGACCAGCCGTTCTTTCACGACGCGGTACTTCCACACATGATAGTCGCCGCTGACGTATTCCCTCGTATTGACTGTGAGATTGCCCACGGTGTCAAAGGCAAAGCGCAGCCGCAGGTATTCCCCGCACCGCTCCGACGTTGCCAGACCGAGGGACGGAAAATCCTGCTTGTCTGAAATTCTGGCTCTGTCATACGCCTCCACTGCGTCCGTTGCGGCTTGGATGTACGCTTGCAGTTCTTCCTCCGACATCTCCGAAAACGCTTTGTCGGAGCGGAGTGCTTCACTGCTTACATCGCCCGGACTGACGCTTGCGGTGGCGGTCTTTTTTGAACCGCAGGCGCATAAACCCGCCACCGTCACCGTCATGGCCAGCAGCAAAGCCGTGATTTGTTTTGCTTTCGTTTGTTTCATTGTCGTTCCTCCGTTTTCTGTTCTTCCACGAATGGACGCGTTTCTTCCACCCAAGAGACCCGCGTCGCTTTGCGATAACAAAAGGATACCTTATCTTTTTATCCAATCTTTGGCTTTTTCTTAAAATTACGGTGAAATCCGTGTGAAAAATTCATGAAGAAAAGCCCCGTTTGTCCACGGATTCGTGGATTCGTGAATCCGTGGACAAACGCGGCAGCTGTCTTTATTCCTCGTCTGCCTCGTCCAAGCCGAGATCGACGCGTTCTTTTAAGAAATCAAAATATTTTTCATTCTCGCCCTCAAATACTTCGGGACCTTCCAGCATATAGGCTCTCAGCAGGTATTCCACCGCGTTGCTCTCGTCTCCCAATTCGAGGCAGGTTTCGCCCAGCATGAGCATGACGAACGGGTTGCCGTAGCCCTGCCCGCTGAGATTGCCCCGTGCGCGGTCGAAATAGCCGAGCGCGGTTTCGTATTCCTCCCAAAGGAAGTAGAGATAGCCGATCGAGGCTTCAAACCACATGGATTCACCGTAGGCATTACGCGGTTCGGGAATCAGCCCCAACGCTGTTTCCCAGACTTCCAGCGCCTTTTCATATTCCTCCGTGTCGCAGAAAGCGTTGCCCGCCTCCGCCAGTTCGTCCAGCCGCTCGCTGAGTTCCTGTGTCAATTCGTCCATTCCTGACCAACCTCTCTTACACCGCCGAAATGGAAATGCTGACAATGATAATGCCCGCGACCACCTGCGCCGCGTTGCAGAGCGCCGTGACCCAGAAATTCCTCTCGCCTGCCTGCTTCTGCATCAGTTCGTTAAAGAGCGACACGCTTGCGAGGATGCCCGCAAGAAGCAGTACGGCCGCCATCGGATAGAGGAAGAAGGAAAAGACAAACGCCGCCGCGCAGGTCAGCGTCAGCGGGAAGAACGCCACGGAGACGGTTTTCAGCGTTGTCATAAAGGACAGATGCTTCTTTTCAAGCAGCAAAAACCCGTAGCCGATGCCCGCCGCGGCCGCCGTGAAGCCCGCCAGCGTAAGCAGAGAAAAGAAGAAAATGGCAAGCAGCGCGCCAAAGCTATAGCCCTCCACAAAACCATCCATGCCGGCAAAGGTGCCGAACACCTTGCTGATGACCCAATTCAGGCCGTTGCCTGTCATGGCGGAAGTACAGAGCGCGCCGACAATCACATTGAGCGCGGCAAAGACCGTCCACACGTAGTCATCCTTTGCAATGACATCCTGTGCCGTTTTGAGCGGTTCGGGAGTAAAGAACCCCTTGGCGTGGGTCAGCCAGTCGGTCAGCAGCGCGACAAAATCGAAACCGCGACCCGCAGGGGATACAGACGGCGCGGGCTGCTGCACAGGCGCGCTCTGCGGCTGATAAGGCGGATAATAGGGCTGCTCCGACGGCGGATCGGGCATTTTTGCGGGTTCGGGCTGCGGCGCGTAATAGGACGGCTCCGGCTGCGCATATGTATTTTCTTCGCTGTAGGCATACGCGCCGCTCTCGCCGCTTGTCGCCGTCTCGCTGACCGCCGTATCAGGTTCATATACCATGCCGCAGTTGGGGCAGATGCCGTCAGGCCCGAGAATGGTGCCGCAATTGGTGCAAAAATTCGTCATAATCAATCAGTCTCCGTTTCTTAAACTATATTTAATGTGAAATGTGAAGTGTGAAGTTATGGGGGTTATTACCGCATTTTTGACTAAAAGCTTTTTTTATTTCTGTCATGATTTTGCTCTTAACCCTGTGAAGCTCGTTCTAATGAAATTTCACATTTCACAATTCACATTTCACACTCATTCCGTGTTGATTTCAGGAAATGCCACCTTGACGGACGTGCGGAAGTCCCGCAGCGCCTGTTCGGAGGATTTGAGTCCGCTGGCGTATTCGTTCATATAGGTGTTGAAAATGCCGCGGATGTCGTTGTCGTAGACGGTCATGTGCTGCATAGAAATGCCGCGCGCCGCGACGGAAAGCTGCTGGTAGTAATTCTGTCCGCCGATGAACTGGTCCTCAAACTGCGGGTCAAAGCGAATCTGTGAGACAACCTCGCTGCTCGCGGCAAATTCGCCGGAGGTGCGGAAGTATTTGATCGACTCGTCCAGGCGCGTCGGGTCGTCGGTGCAGGCGGTAAAGAGCGAGACGAAATCCGCCGCCGCTTCCTTTTCCCTGCTCTCGCTGCACACGGCAAACCAACTGCCGCCCCAGCAGTAATTGGCGGGTCCGGGAATGACTGCCCAGTCGCCGTAGCTGCCCTCGCCTTTCATGGTGCCGCCGCACGCCTTTTTCATGACGTACAGCATGCAGATGCCGGAGGAAAAGTAGCCGAATACGCTTTGCGTGTCGCTGATGCCTTTGAGCCATGCCTCCGACCACTGCTCGGCGGTGTACAGCAGATGTTCCGACGCCATCTTGCCTATGTAGTCCATATAGGCCTTGCGCCGGTCGCTGATCACCAGCTTTCCCTCGCTTACCCAAGGCTGATCGTCCGCCGAAAGATAGGGCGTGAGCATATCCTCCTGTCCGGCGAGCATGCGTGTTTTGCTGTCAGAGGCTTCGTCGATTTTCTGGGCGGTGGCATAAAAATCGTCCCAGTTGCCCACCATGGCCTGCACCTCGTCGGGATTGTCGGTGCCGAGATAGACCTTTGCCATGGAGCGGCGGTACATGAAGATGCCGGGGTCGGCCTGCCACCCTACCGCCTTGATTTGACCCTTGCTGTTGGTCGCCGCCTCCACCGTGTAGGGAAAATAGCTGTCGGCGCTGACGGGAAGTCCCAAAGAAGCGACGTCCGCCGTGACGTCGGATTCAATGTATTGCTTGATGTTATCGGGAGAGAGCATGAACACGTCGGGAATGTTCGCTTTCTTTTCCAGCGCGTCATGCAATTCGGCGGCAAAGTCGCTGGAATGTACGGCGCGGATATTCGCGTCAAAACTCACCTTGTAGCGGGTGGATTTCAAAAAATCCTCCAGCTCTTTTTTGTATTCCTCCGAATACACCCAGACGGTGATTTTCTTTTTGCTCCCGCAGGACGACAGCACCGCCGTCATGCTCCCCACCAGAGCCGCCGCCGTCAACAGGGCGATCCATCTGCGAAACAGATTCAATTTTCGGGATTTCAAACCAAATATTTCTCCCCTTTATCGGCAAGACTACTATTATTATAGCGCATTTGTGTTTTACATACAAGAGAAATTGTGTGAATATTATTTGTCGAGGTTGTGATATTATCATTCATTTACAAAAATTGGCCAAACCCGCCGCCGTTCTGTTGTATGGGCTGCTGTTTTACGGGTGCGTGAAATACGTGCTGCCGCTGCTGCTGCCGTTTCTGTTCGGGCTGAGCGCGGCCGCGCTGGTGCAGAAGCCCGCCGCGCTGCTGTCCTCCCGCGTGCCTCACCTGAGCCACAAGGTCTGCTGCGTCCTGATGACATCCGCGCTGCTGCTGGTGATTGCCATGGTTGTCTGCGGGGCGGTCTGCTCCGCCGTGGGTAGCGCTATGTCTTTCTGCCCCGGCATTCCGGGCTATCTGGAGCGGGCGCGGGAATGGATGCGGACTTCGGCGGCGGGTGCGGGGCAAAGCGCGTGGGGACGGTTTGTGGGGTTCGTTTCGGTCGGCGCACAGTGGTGTCTGGATTTTTTCTCGGAAAACTACAAGCAATGCCTCCCGTCGCTGCTGCGCCGTTCCACCTCGCTTGTCAGCGCGCTGCCTGCCGCGTTCACGGCGACGGTGTTCGGCGTGATGGCCTCGCTCTTTGCCTGCGGGGAATTTGACCGCATACGGCGCACGGTCAGGGAATTCCTGCCGGACAACGTGGCCGGAACGCTGTCTTTTGTCCTGCGAACCACCGTGCATACCCTGACGGCGCTGCTCAAAACTTACGGCACGCTCATGGCGATCACCTTTGGGGAACTCGCGCTGGGATTTGCCGGGCTGCGTCTCTTAGGATACGACACAGGCAATATCGTTACCAACGCGCTGGTGATCTCCCTTATCGACATTCTGCCGGTGCTTGGCACGGGAACCGTCCTGATACCGTGGGGACTGTTTGAGATGGTAACGGGGCAATGGACGCTGGGCGCGCTGCTTTTGGGGATGTTTGCGGTCATCGGCACCGTGCGCAATTTTCTGGAGCCGCGCTTTATAGCGGGTCATCTGGAACTGCATCCTTTTTTTACGCTCGCGGGGGTGTACATCGGGGGCAAGCTCTTCGGCGCGGCGGGCATTGTCGTCATGCCGCTTGCCATGCTTCTGGTGAAGCGCCTACGGGAAGTAAATGAGAATTTAGAGGAATAAAAAAGAAAAAAGCATAGCGCAGCGCATAACTAGCGAGCGTATGCGAGCGTGGGAGTCCAGGGGGAACTTGTTCCTCCTGGCAGGGGCCTGGGGGCAGCGCCACCAGCGGGGGATGGGGCAGCGCCCCATAAGCGAAGCGTAGCTGAGCGGGCAAGACCAGCCCTGACTTAAATTGCAGTCGGGCGAATACGGACGGGGAAATCCTTTGTATTCGCCCAACCCCGTTTCAAATCTGAGCGCGTTTCGCTCGTTCGGCTTCGCCTCACTCGTGGGGCTTTGCCCCACTCCCCACAAGGGCGCTGCCCTTGACCCGCTAGGGAGCCTTGCCCCCTAGGACCCCACGCTCGCATTCGCTCGCTAGTTATGGCTGCGCTATGCTTTTTTTCTTTTTTTCTTACCAAGCAAGGGTTTGACAATGCGATCAACTTTCCTCTGAAAAAATGCGTTTTTTTGTTGGTTTGCACATTTTTGCCTTTTCGCGGCATTCTTCCCTTTACAACCCGCGCCGGACAGTGATATAATAATCTGAGTGTGTGCCGTGGGCGAATGCTTTCGGCATGTGAAAATCATCTGAGATTTACTATTGTAATTGACGGAGGAAAATGACGCATGATCACAGTTTCTAATGTAAGCCTTAATTTTGGCGGCACGACGCTGTTTAAGGACGTCAATCTGAAATTTACGCCCGGCAACTGCTACGGCATCATCGGCGCGAACGGCGCGGGCAAATCCACCTTTCTCAAAATCCTTTCCGGCGAGCTGGAGCCTTCCACCGGCGAGGTGGTCATCCCAAAGGAAATGAGAATGTCGATTCTCAAACAGAATCACTTTGCCTACAATGATTATTCCATCATGGACACCGTGATCATGGGCAATCCCCGCCTGTACGAGATCATTCAGGAGAAGGATGCGCTCTATGCCAAGCCGGATTTCAGCGAGGAGGACGGCATTCTCGCTTCCGAACTCGAGGGCGAATTTGCCGAGCTGAACGGCTGGGACGCGGAAACCGAAGTCGCCAAGCTCATGAGCGGTCTGGGATTGGGCGACATCGACCCCTATGCCACCGTCAGCACGCTCAACGACCGCGACAAGATCAAGGTGCTGCTGGCGCAGGCGCTCTTCGGTCAGCCGGAGATCATTCTCCTCGACGAGCCGACCAACCATCTGGATATCCAGTCCATCGCGTGGTTGGAGGAATTCCTCATGGACTATGAGGGCACCGTCATCGTCGTCTCGCATGACCGCCACTTCCTCAACAATGTCTGTACCCATATTGTCGATATCGACTACACCAAGATCAAGATGTATGTCGGCAACTATGACTTCTGGTATCATTCCAGCCAGCTCATGCAGCGCCTGATGAATGACCAGAACAAAAAGCGCGAGGACAAAATCAAGGAATTGCAGTCCTTTATCGAGCGATTCTCCGCCAACAAATCCAAGGCCAAGCAGGCGACCGCCCGCAAAAAGCTGCTCGACAAGCTGACCGTGGAGGAAATGCCCGCCTCGTCGAGAAAATATCCCTTTGTGGTCTTCAACATGGACCGCGAAGCCGGCAAGGAGATCCTGTGGGTGGAAGGTCTCAGCAAGACCGTCAACGGTGTGAAAGTGCTCAATAATGTCTCTTTCCGTGTCAACAAGGGTGACAAGATCGCCTTTGTGGGGGACAACGAGATCGCCAATACCACCCTGTTCCAGATTCTCATGGGCGAGATGGAGCCGGACGAAGGCTCTTTCAAATGGGGCGTCAGCACCACGCAGTCCTATTTCCAGAAGGACAGCTCGGAGTATTTCAACGACTGTGATCTGACCATCATTGACTGGCTGGCGCAGTACGCAGATGACGCGCTTCAGACCACACTGCGCGGATTCTTGGGAAAAATGCTCTTTTCGGGCGACGATGTACTCAAGCCGGTCAACGTCCTCTCCGGCGGTGAAAAAGTGCGCTGCATGCTGTCGCGTATGATGATGTTCGGCTCGAATGTGCTGGTGATGGATCAACCTACCAACCATCTCGACCTCGAAAGCATTACCGCCGTCAACGACGGATTGATTGCTTTCAAGGGGAATATCCTGTTTGCCTCGCACGACCACCAGTTCATCCAGACCGTCGCCAACCGCATCATTGAGATCATGGATGAGGGCTGCATTGACCGCATGACCACCTATGACGATTACATCGAGGTGCGCCCCTCCGTCATCGCGGCGAGAAAAGCCCAGTAAAGGCGTTTTATTAAGAATAAATCATAAAAACCGGAGGGTCACTTGACATTTGTCTGAATGACCCTCCGGCTTTTTTGCGTTAATAGTACATAAATATAGAATATCAGCTGATTTTCAGCAAGCTGGTGAGCAGAAGCATACCGACCGCAACGCCGTTGGTAATCATGTGGCAGGCGACCGAACCCCAGAAATTCTTGCACAGGTAGGAGCAGGCCACAAAAGCCACTGCCATGGGGATGTAAGAGAGAATGGAGAGGAATTCATTGGCATTAAAAGTGAAATAGACCGAACCGTCTGCATTGGTGGCAAGAAACGCGAACTGATATACATGCATCAGGGCAAACAGCGAAACCGACAGCACACAACCGATGATGTTGACCAGGATATTTTTGTGTGAGGTCATGGAACGGCAGAGCGCCGCACGGAAAATGGATTCCTCTGTAATCGGTGCAATAAAGACGGTGAGCAGCAGGAGCTGCCAGGGATATTCCATGAGCATGTCAGCCACGATTTCATTGTTGCTGGTATCCTGTATTTCACCGCGGATGAGAAACAACAGAATCTGCACGGCATAATTGCCCACCATAGCCATGAGATAACAGGCAATGGGAGCCCAGAGATAGACCGCCTTAAACTCCATGAACACTCGCTTGAGGTTTTCCCAGTAAAACCGCCCGAAGAAAAACACCATCATGGCGAGTGTGCCGAGATCGAGAAAAAGATTCAGCTCCATATTGCCGAAATTAGTGCCGTAATAGGTGTTAGTGTAGCTGAATCCATAGGAAAGTCCCTCCGCCAATACCTGCTGCAATACCACTACCAGCAGCATGAAAAAAACGCCTTTCCAGTTGAGCACCGCTTCTCCCAGCCGTCGGTCGTCATGCTCCTGGATACGGTAAAAAGATTGGAACATTTTTGAAAACTCCTTTCAGTGGCAAAAGATGATATATCGCAAAGCGATATATCGAATACTGTAATATTATACCATACTTTCTCATGGTTGTCAATCTTATTTTTTGCTTATTACAATAAAAATAAATTGCTTTTCGTTAAATTTATCAATTGACATATGTCAATAATATGATAAACTATATTTTGGATCTTTTTAGTAAATGAGATGCCGCTGGGGGGGAGCCTTTGATAAAAAAAGTGATGTTTGTATGTCTGGGAAACATCTGCCGTTCACCGATGGCGGAATACATTTTCCGAAAGATCGTTTCGGAGCGGGGCGGGGATTTTGAGGCTGCTTCTTCCGCGACCAGCAGTGAGGAAGCCGGCAATGGCGTTTATCCTCCCGCTGCCGCTATGCTGGCGCGCCATGGCATCCGCTGCGGCGACAAGCGGGCGGTGCGGTTTACACGGAGCAACTACAATGAATACGATCTGATCGTCTGCATGGAGCGCCGCAACGTCAGCAGCCTGCTGCGTATGCTGGGCGGTGATCCCGATGGCAAGATCTGTCGGCTGTTGGATTTTACCGACCATCCCCGCGACATTGCGGATCCTTGGTACACGCGGGATTTCGAGGCGGCCTATGCGGAAATTGCCGAGGGTTGCGAGGCGTTGTATGAGACACTGATCCAGACGGAATTATAATTTATGTCGAAGTGAACAAAGTGAGTGTTGTTATATGGTTTACGCGGCGATTCTCGCCGGTGGCAGGGGAACGCGCATGGGCGGCGATCTGCCCAAGCAATATTTGCCTATCGACGGTGTTCCTATTATGATACATACGGTGAGAAAATTTCTGCAATGTCCTTTTGTGGATGCTTTAGTGATCTGCGTACCGCGCGATTATCTCGACTACACGCGGGAGCTTCTCGCAGGCTTTCCCGATGTGGCAGGGGAGAGGGTATGTGTGACCGAGGGCGGTGCCGACCGCACCGGTTCTCTGGAAAATGCCTGCCGTTTCTTTGCCAATGGCAGAGAGATAGGTGAGGAGGACGTTCTGATTACGCACGACTGTGTGCGCCCTTATGTGACAGAGAAAATGATCGCTGACAGTGTGGAAAAAGCGCGGGTCTACGGAGGCGCGACCGCCGCCGTTCCCTGTGTCGATACGATCTGCGTGTCCCGCGGCGGCAGCGTCATCGACAGTGTGCCTGACCGCGCCGCGCTTTTCAACGTGCAGACGCCGCAGACCTTCCGCATGAAAGAGTTCTGCGACATTTTATATTCACTCACGGATGCGGAAAAAAGCCGGGTGACCGACGCTTCCGCTGTGTATCGTCTGCGGGGGCGCACCGTGGCGCTTTCTGCGGGCAGCCCCTCCAATATCAAGATCACGCATCCGAGAGACATAAGATAGAAAAATGCTTTGTACGGGGGAATCGTCGGCTTTTGTCGTAAAATTAACAATTTAGTTGTAATTAACCGATGCGCCTATGCTATAATAATTAATAACTTGCATTTATTTTTGGAAATTATTTTTTTATAATTATTTTTAAAATATTCTGACAGCAAGAGGTTTTCTATGGAGAGTTTAAAATTATTTGCACAAGAACATCTGACATTTAAAAAGCAGCTCATCGAGCTGGCTAAGGCGGATGTGATTAAGACCTACCGCGGCGCAAGTCTGGGTTGGCTGTGGGCGATTATCAAACCGTCCATCACGATTTTTGTTTATTTCTTTGCTTTCTCGGTAGGCATCCGGGGCGCCGCAAAGCCGGTGACGAACCTCGAGGGGGAAACGTTCCCCTACTTTCTGTGGCTGATTGGCGGCATCATTCCTTGGTTCTACGTTTCAGAGATGATGACGCAGGGCACTGACTGCATCAAAAAATACAGTTATCTTGTCACCAAAATGCGGTTCCCTGTATCCACGATCCCCACTTTTGTGAGTCTTTCCAAAATGCTCATTAATGTGTCCCTTACGGGCATGGTAATTATCATCTATTGCTTCTATGGGCATTTTCCCAATGTCAATTACCTACAGCTTTTGTATTATATGTTGTGTCAGTTCCTGCTGCTCACGCCGTTTGCGCTGTTCAACTCGACGCTGTCGGTTCTCAGCCAGGATTACGGCAATCTGATCAAATCGCTGACAACGGCGGTGTTCTGGCTGTCAGGCATCATGTATGATATTTCCTCCATTCACAATGTCCCGCTGCGGCGCATTCTTCGCATTAATCCCATTACCTATATCTGCTCGGGCTATCGCGACTGCTACATCTATCATGAATGGTTTTTCGGTGAAACGAAATACCGCTCCACGTTGGGCTTTTTTGGCGTGGTGATCTGTATGTGGATGCTGAGTATGTATGTTTACAAGAGAACCCGCAAAGATTTGCCCGATGTGCTTTAATGAGGGGAAGGAGCGGTAGCCATGTCAGATAATTTTCATTCCAATAACAGTTCATCTGCCGAAAACGAGGCAGTTTCGGCTCAGTTGCAGGAGCCGGACGTCGTAATCCGGCTGGATCATGTGACCAAGCAGTTCAAACTCTTTAAAAACAAGCACAGCCGTCTGAAATCGCTGTTCAGCCGCAAGGTGAATTACACCATCAACACCGCCAACGACGATCTGACCTTTGAGATTCGCCGCGGTGAATCGGTGGCGTTCTTCGGCAAAAACGGCGCGGGAAAATCCACGCTGCTCAAGATGATCACCGGCGTGCTGTACCCCACCAGCGGCGAGATTACCGTCAACGGCGAAGTCAGCGCGCTGCTGGAGCTGACGGCAGGCTTCGACCCCGAATTTACCGGGCGCGAAAATATCTACCTGCGCGGCCATATGCGCGGTATGAGCGACGAGAAGATCAGGAGCTATGAAGACAACATCATTCAGTTTGCCGATATCGGAGAGTATATTGACCAGCCGGTGCGCACCTATTCGAGCGGTATGAAATCCCGTCTGGGATTTGCCATCAACGCCAACATCGAGCCGGAAATCCTCATTGTCGATGAAGCGTTGAGCGTCGGCGACGCGGCGTTCCGCAAAAAGTGCGGCGAGATCATCAATAAGATCATCGCGGAGGAAAACACCACGCTGCTGCTGGTCACCCATTCCAGCGCTATGGCGAAGCAGTTCTGCAAGCGCGGTATCGTGCTCTATCAGGGCAAGGTTTATTTTGACGGCCCGATTGAGGAAGCCATTCGCGTGTATGAGGAGGATATTTTAGGCGGCAAGCCCGCGCCCAAGCCCAAAGCCAACTCCATACTGAACGAAAGCGCGGCAAAGCTGGAAGCGCCGGAAGCCGCGCCAACCGATCAAAAAACGCCGGAAGCCCCGCAGACGGAGGCTAAAAAGCAATAATTTTCCATAGATAAAAAACAAACCCGCCTATCTCACGAAAGACATGAGACAGGCGGGTTTTTCTGTAAGCGGCGGATGATGGGTGTCGCTCACAGATCTTTCTTTTGGTAAATGTGAATGCTCAGCAGCATGGACAGCGCATAGAGGGCCGCGCAGGCCACCACCGTGCCGATCATAACGCCTGCGCCCGGCTGGGTGAAGACATTTTCCAGAACCGAATCCAGCGCGGCGTCCAGCCATTCCGAATGAGAACCGGCAGTCAGCAGGGCGAGCAGAGCAATGCCGACGAATGTCGGAATCAAGACAATAATAATCATCACAATGCGGCTTTTTTGCACGCCGAACCGATAAATGATGGGGTTCATGAGCGAAACATAGAGGGCTGCCGCGGCGAACGGATAGAGATAGGCAGAAGCGTTCGTCTGATAACCGCCGACTTTGGTGTAAATCAGATCGGCAATGAGCACCAGTACCAGCGACCCGGCAAGGGTCAGCAGGCTGGTCACGTAGCGCGCCGCCACCGTTTTGGCGCGGCTGACCGGGAGCGCCGCGCCGAAGGTGTCCCAGCCGCATTGCTCGTCATAGCCCGCGCAGGTCAGGGGAATCATGGCATTGATGACCAGCACCATGATGGAGAAATACCCCACCTGATTCGATTCCCCGCCGCTCATAAATCCCATGAAGAGGTAAAACCCCATGAGGATGGCAATGGTAACGGTGATTTGTTTCAGCCCCAGTAAATCTTTGTAAATAAGCCCTTTCATATGGCAAAAACTCCTTTCAGCAGGTAAAAACCCTTCTTTATTGTGCCGCGCCCTCGTTCTTGATAATCATGAGCATGATGTCCTCAATGCCCGCCTTCGCGGTCACAAAGCCGTCCGGCACCTTGTCGGCGGGCATGAGCAGTTCCGCGCCGAAGGTGTTGGTGCGCTTGCCGATGATGTCGGCGGGGTTGACGGCGCTCAGTTCCTCATGGCCGCACTTGACAAGGCGGTATTTTTCCAGAAGCACGTCCTTTTCCTCGCAGAAGACCACACGTCCGTTGTTGATAAAGGTGACATAATCCGCCGCCTTTTCGATGTCGCTGATGATGTGGGAGGAGGCGAGAATGGTGTGTTCCTCGTCCTGAATGAATTCCAGAAAGATGTCAAGGATTTCGTCACGCACAACAGGGTCAATGCCGCTGGTCGCTTCGTCAAGAATGAGCAGCTTGGGATGATGGGCAAGCGCGGCGGCGAGGGAGAGCTTCATCTTCATGCCGCGGGAGAATTCCTTGATTTTTTTGTTGTCAGGCAGCTTAAAGAGTCCAGTGTAATGGGCATAGAGCGCGTCGTCCCAATTGCGGTACACACCTTTGAGAACAATGCGCACGTCCTTGGCGGTAAAGAGCGGAGGAAATTTGATCTCATCGAACACCACGCCGATTTCCTCGCGCACGCGCTGGTTTTGGTTGCTTTCGCCGCCTATGGTGATCTCTCCGCTGTCGGTGCGGATGAGGTCGAGAATGGCCTTAATCATGGTGGATTTGCCCGCGCCGTTGGAACCGACCAGCCCCATGATGCAGCCTTGGGGAATGTCGAGCGCGTCAATTTGCAGGGCAAAGTCGTCGTAATGCTTGGATAGATTTCTGATTTCAATGGCGTTTTTTGCCTGGTCTTGTTTTTCCTTTGTTTCCTTTAACACGTTTCTTCACCTGAACCCTTTCATTCATTTTGATAAAACATTTCCAGAATTTCGATCAATTCCTCTTTGGAAATACCGGCGGATCTGGCCGCGTCGATGGCCTGCCGCAGATGTTCCTCCGCCGTGCGGAGATGTTCCTCACGGATGAATTCGGTATTTACCCCCGCCACAAAGCTGCCCTTGCCCGCGACGGTGGCAATCAATCCGCTGCGCTCCAGTTCTTCATAGGCGCGTTTGGTGGTAATGACGCTGATGCGCAGTTCCTTAGCGAGAAAGCGCATAGAGGGGAGCGCGTCGCCCTGTTGGAGTTCTCCCGATATAATCAGATTTTTGATCTGCGCGAAAATCTGCTCGTAAATCGGTCGTGCGTCAGCGTTGGAAATCACGATTTTCAAATAACACAACCCTCCCATCAATGCGTAATGCGTAATGGTCGTAAAACGGAGTGCCATCCTATGAACCGCATTTTTGTCTATACAGATTGATACTAATTGTCGATTGAAAGTAGACAATTAGTATGAATGTTCGGCACAGTCGCAGCAACTGACCGCTGTAATCATCAATACTGTATATATTCATTATACACAGTATAACGCGTTTGTCAATAGCCTAGGAGAAAAAAGGAAAAAAGGAAGAAAAAAATTTTTGCTTGCGTTGTTCCCTCTTCGCCCAATTCCCATTGCCGCCTTTACCATTGCACTTCCGTCTACAACAATTACGCATTACGCATTACGAATTACGCATTTTTTTCCAACCAGTTGCTTTTTTCGTGCGTATATGTTAATGTAGAAAGTGAAAAGCGGGGAAGTGAGGAAAGATATGCTGGATGAACTGATTCGCCAATATGGCAGACGGCTTTACGGCCTCTGCATCAAGCTGTGCGGCAGTCCCTATGACGCGGACGATCTCTACCAGGAGACATGGCTCCGTGTGCATTGTCATCTCGATCAATATCATGAATCACAGCCCTTTGAGCATTGGCTCACCGCGATCTGCGTCAACTGCTGGCGCGATCTGCGGCGGCGTGAACGCTGGGCCTCTCTGCTGGTTTCGTTTTCTACCAATGAGGAACAGGACAGGGCGCTCTCGTCGGTGCCGTCGCAGGACAACGCAGCCGAAAATGCCGAAATCCGGGAGGCAGTGCGCAGGCTTCCCGAAAAGTACAGCACAGTGGTGATTCTGCATTATTTTCGCGGCTACGACGTCAGGGAACTGTCCCGAATCCTGAAAATACCCGAAGGAACGGTCAAATACCGGCTCCATCAGGCGCGTGAATTGCTGAAAGGAGGACTGCGTGATGAATAAAAAGGGGCATGCCATTTCGGACGAGCGTCTCGACGCGCTGCTGGCCACGCTGCGGGAAGAGGAGGACGAAGCACCGCAGACAAAGCCGCCCGTCATCAATCCCTTCCGACTGGAAATGGAGAGCGTGCGGCGCGAAAGCAGGCGGCAGGCGCGGTGGCTGACGGCGGCGGTCATTCTTTTCGTCACACTGACGTTGTTCATGACGGCAACGGCTGTGAGGATTTTCTCCCTTCGTCTCGGGTGGCTGCTGCAAAGTCCGCAGGCGCAGCGGTATATGGTCTATGGCAGGATGCTGATAGGAATATACGGACATCGCATGGCGGCCGTTACGCTGGCGGCGCTTATGCTCCTGCTGCTCGGTCATATCCTCTGCGGCGCGCTGATGGTAAAATACCGTGACAGACTGTTCCCTAATCATTTGTAAAGGAGTAGGTTTGTGATGGCAGTACAAAACGATACCCAATGGATTTCATTTGCGATTTTCGCGGTTGTCATGCTGGGCATATCCCTCGCGTTTGCCGTCCCCACAGGCGTCAGCGCGTCAAAGCGCGGCATGAATGCCCTCGGATGGGGGGCGCTGGCGTTCTTTACATGGCTGATGGGGCTGCTGCTCTTTCTGCTTTGCAAAAATCCGGTCATCGACGATGTGGTGTGTGTGAAATGCGGAAACCGGATCCCTAAAAACCATGTGTATTGTCCGTTTTGCGGATATAAGGAATGATTTTCAGAAAGGAGTTGGCTGATTATGTCAATTGTTTTTGCTTGTCTTGCGTTATTTCTCATTTTGTTGGTCGTCATTGCGGTTCCCCTGTGTTTGGGGATGTATGTCTACCAGGACGCGAAGTCCCGCGGCATGGAACCGCTGCTGTGGGCGCTCATTGCGGTACTGGCGCCGAGTTTTATCGGATTGATCATCTATCTCGTGGTGCGCAAGGATCATTTGATTGCCAAATGCCCGCAATGCGGCGGTGAAGTGCAGGAGGGGTTTGTGTCCTGTCCGGTCTGCGGTCAGAAGCTGTCCGCGAGCTGCCGGAACTGCGGTACCGCGCTGCGTCCCGCGTGGAAGCTCTGCCCGACCTGCGGCACCGAAATCACCGAAGTCGAGCCTTTCACGCCCCCCGTGGTGGCGCGTCCCGCCAGCAAGAAGCTTTTCGGCGTGCTGCTGGTGTGCTTACTACTCCCGGTCGCGCTGTTTTTGCTGCTTGCTATGGCGGGATTGCTTGGATATATGCGGGATTCCGGTTTTGTCAGCGATTCTGACACGATTGTTACCCAGATCGTCAGCGAGGATTGGGAGAACAACGCCATGCTGACGATTGTGTCAGATTTTACGGATAAAGTGGATTATTACGAATGCAGTCTGATGCCTGTGGATGAAGCTCCCCTGGAGCAGGAGGCCACCGACTGGATTGCCGCGTGCAAAAAGGGCGAAAAGGGCATCTATGCCAATACCTATCATCTCGCAACAGACGGCGGTTTCGTAAGCGGTCTCGGCAAAGGAACTTATGACATGGATTACGCCTATACTGTCATCGTAATCAATCCCGAAAATGCGGTGCAGTATGTTGACAACGGCACGTCGTTTGACCACTTGGGAGAAGAAACATGGCTGGTGACAGAGAATATAGAGCAGTGTTTGATTGACCCGAACACAGAGGAAGACCCGGAAATCAAAGAAGACCGCAGAACAGAAGCCAAGCGGTTTGACAATGTTTTTGTGATTCAGCATCCCTATGCTTATACCATTGACTATTCTTTCACACTGGGCAAGCGTCATCAACTGAAGGCCGAAGTGGAAAACAAGAGTATGCGGCTGACGTTAGAGAACGGTAATGTGACGGAGGACGGCAGCGCCACCTATATGACCAAATACACCATTCCCTTTGACACCGACAAAAACGGATTTTACACCCCTTTTCAAGAGGTGAGGTAACGGAGCATTTCATCGGATGGGGCGTTTTCTTAGAGTGAATGTGACGCTATGCAAATTTTGCGCCATTTTTTGAAAAAAATCTCTTGACATTTGTCCCCAAATCATTTATATTATTATCTAGTGCTGATTGAAAGGCAATATCGGCTTCGGTAACAGGCCGGGTCGGTTATGACGAGATTTCTCCTATGGGGCACTGTAGGGGACGGTATTTTGAGGAGGTGCATTTGCATGGCAAAGTGTGATTTCTGCGGCAAGGAAGTTTCCTTCGGCATTAAGGTTTCCCATTCTCACAGAAGAAACAACAGAACATGGAAGCCCAACGTCAAGCGCGTAAAGGCTATCGTTGACGGAACTCCCAAGAGAGTTCACGCATGTACCCGTTGCCTTCGTTCGGGCAAGGTCACAAGAGCTGTCTGATTTTGTCAAAAATTCGGAAGTATCACAAATCACACCCGCTGTACGGCTGATTTATTAAACGTAGTCGTAGTACAGCGGGTGTTTTTTGTTTTTATGCGGAGGTGACGGCATGGCGGGCAGTCAGAAGCAGAAATTTCTCGCGCTGCTGGAGATATTATACCGATACACAGACGAAGATCATCCGCTGAGTGCGCCCCGGCTGATTGAAATGCTCGCGGAGCGGGGGATCGCGTGCGAGCGGAAGGCGATTTACCGCGACATAGAATCACTCACGGCATTCGGATTTGAGATCATGCAGTCGCAGTTTCCCGTGGGATATTACTGGGGCGAACGGCTATTTGAAATGCCGGAGCTGCGGATGCTGGCGGATTCCGTGCGCGCGTCGGAATTTATTACCGAAAAAAAGACCGATGAGATGATCGGGAAGCTGGGTCATCTCACGAGCGTTTACCTGGCGAAGGAGCTGGAACGTCCGGAAGGCGTGCTGGGACGGCCCAAAAACCGCAACGAGGGCATTTATTACAGCATCGACACGCTGTATGACGCGATCCGCCGCAAGAAAAAGGTGCATTTTTCCTATTATCGCCATGTCATTCGCGGCGGCAGGGCGATGTTTCAGAAATACCGGGAATTTACCGTCAGTCCGTATGCCCTTCTCTGGAACGACGGGAAGTATTATCTTGTCGCCAATTACGATAAATATGACGATTTAGCCCATTACCGTGTCGATCGCATGAAACAGGTGACAGTGCTTGGCGAAGCGGCGCGTCCACTCAGTGAGGTCAGCGCTTATACAGACGATACCGGCGAATTTCCCGAGGGCGAATATCTCAGCCGTACCTTTGAAATGTATGCCGGATGCTATGTCGATTACATTGACCTGCGCTGCTCGATGGGGTGCATGGAACATGTGGTGGAGCGGTTCGGGCATGATATCTATTACAGCGCGGTGGATGAGAATTCGTTCACCGTGCGTGTCAAGGCCACCATCAACGACGGACTGGTGAGCTGGATTCTGGCGCAGCGGGGCGGCGTTTCGGTGATGTACCCGCCGGAACTCGCGGACAGAGTGCGGCTGACACTGGAAGGCATGCTCGAAGCGATGGGGTGTGAAATGTGAAGTGTGAAATGTGAAATGTGAAATTTTTCATAAAATATTTTTAGGCGATTGCAAAAGTAAATGAAAAAGAAGAAAAAGCGAAGCGCAATTAGCGAGCGAATGCGAGCGCGGGGTCCAGGGGACTGGTTCCCTGGCAGGGGTCTGGGGGCGGCGCCACCAGCGGGGAGTGGGGCAGCGCCTCACGAGTGAGGCGTAGCCGAACGAGCGGAACGAGCTAAGAACTAAGGCTCTGTTAAATAATTACTTGAACATAATATAATAATGTGATATACTCTTA
>CAMHAV010000016.1 GCA_946182865.1 uncultured Clostridia bacterium | reverse complement strand
CTCGTTCGGCTACGCCTCACTCGTGGGGCGCTGCCCCACTCCCCGCTGGTGGCGCCGCCCCCAGGCCCCTGCCAGGAGGAACTAGTCCGAGATGACGCTTGCCGTCATCGGCTGGACTCCCGCGCTCGCATTCGCTCGCTAGTTATGCGCTGCGCTATGCTTTTTTCTTTTTTTCCTATCCCGCTAAATTTTCATTTATATCATTTTTTCACTCCACCGTCGCGGGATGTTCCAACGCGTAGTCATCCGCTTCTGCCGCCGCTTTCTTCTGCAATTCCACATATTCCTCCAGACAGAGGTTATGCAGATACATATACGCCGCGTGATTCACTCCCACATAACGGATATGCCACGGTTCATACTCGATGCGTGTGACGTCCTCCTTATCGGCGGGGTACCGGATGATAAAGCCGTATTTATAGGCATTCTCCGCCAGCCATTTGCCCTCCGGCGTATTCTGGTAATTGTGGTCGGTGGTGCTGTCGTTGCTTACGTCGATGGTGTTGCCCATCTGATGCTCGGAATTGCCCGGCGTCTGGGTCGTTTGCAGCGCCAGCGCGCGCGCCTCCGTGGAGGTCTTGCCCTGCGCCATATAGTTCTTGACCGCCTTGTTGTAAAGCTCGGTCTGTCTGGCGTAGCTGCGGTAAGCGCTGATGATGTGCATATTCATATCCGCGCCCAGCTCCGCACGCATCGCGTCGAGCATCTTGAGGTATTCCTGAAACGTCGCCGCCGAAACATAGAGCGACGTGTAGTTTTCCGCGACATATCTGGTGGGGATTTTCATGAGATCATCCGCCGCGAAGTCCGAAGCCAGCGTGTTGCAGTAATTGGCGATCGGAAGCGTTTCATAGTACAGAGGCGGCAAGGTGCTGTCCTCCGGCAGCGGCTTGTGCTTGGCCACCACCGTCACCTGCGCGCTGTAATCGCCTGACGTAACGCCCAGCACGGTTTCTCCGCTGCACGCCGCCACGATCTTTCCATTTTCCACGGTCAGCACACCGTCATCCGCCAGCTCCCATGTATAGGAAACCTCCGCGTTTTTCGGCACGGCTACGGGCTGTATTTCCAACGCGTCCCCTACATAGACCGCCGTCTTTTTGTCGGGGAACGACACCGATTGCAGTTCTTTGTCCAGCTTGGCCACGGCGCTGCGGCCCTGTGAGAATGATTTCTTGCACACCACCGCCACCATCACCGCCGACAGCATCAAAAACAGCGTCCGCTCCACCGCGCGCGCTGTGATGGTGATATATTTTTCTTCACTGATTTTGACTTTCATAAACCGACCTCTTTACGATCATTTACATCTGTATTATTGTATGGATTATTTTGCGTTATGTCAATAGGAATTATTCTGTCAGCAGGGGAAACGCCGTCAAAAAACAGCCGCACGCTGAATTTCTCTCCGCAGTACGGCTGTTTTTATTTTGCTGCAAAGCCCTCGGCCACTCATCCCACTGCCTTCGCGGATGTGGTCGTCGTGGTCTTTTTGGCGGTGGTCGTCGTCTTCTTGGCGGTGGTCGATTTGGTTGTGCTGCCGTTCGCCGCCGTGGTGGAAGTTCCGTCGTCTGCCGCCGTGGTGGTTGTCTTTTTGGTGGTCACGTTGGAATTGGCGATGCCCTTGAGGTCGGGAAGGAAGATGTTGCGGATTTCCTTCTGGTTGCCCTCATAGGTCATGTCGTCGTCATAGATGAACTTGATGAGTTCTTTAGAGTTGACATTGAGATTGGCTGCCAGCACTTCGTTGCCGTTGCTCATGTGCTGCACGCTGTAGCTGCCTTTGATGGGAATGGAAATCTGCTTTGTCTCATAATTCATGATGTCCGCCGCCTCGGTCACCAGTCCCACCAGTTCCCCCTTGGTAAAGTCGGTGGTAACGTATTCCAGACAGGCATAAGCAATGCTGATCAGATCCATGGTTTTGAGGTCTTTCAGTTCGGTAATGATCTCGGTCAGCACCTTGCGCTGGCGCTTGGTACGGCCGAAGTCGGAGTCGATCTTACGGATACGCGCGTAGTTGAGCGCCTCCGCGCCGTTCATGTAATAGGTACCCTTGCCCTTGGAGAAGCGGGGGAACAGACCGTATTTTTCGTGGCTGCACATATAGCGCGCTTCGGAGGCGGTGACGGTGATCTTGATGCCGCCCTTGCCGTTGAGCTTGCCGATCTTGTTGACCACGGTTTTGAAGGCGTTGAAGTCAACGATGATATACTTGTCCACCGAAATGCCGAGGTTGGCCTCGATGGTTTGTTTCAGCAGGTCTACGCCGCCTACCGAGTAGGCCGAATTCAGCTTGGTGCCGTATTTGCCCGGAATCTTGATGTAAAGGTCGCGCAGGAAAGAAATCATCTTGATCTTCTTGTGTTTGCGGTCGATGGTGACCAGCATCATAGCGTCGCTTCGACCCGTCTCTTTCATGGAACGGCGGTCGCTGCCGATCAGCAGTACATTTTCGATATCCGCGTCAAACATCACCGCGTCGGGCAGTTCGATCTCGCTGTCGTCTACGTCTTCCAATCCGGCAGCGTCCTCGTCCGCCTCGGCGTTGACGCTCAGATTCATCGTATTCGCGCCGCCGCTGCCCCCTTGCTTGGCCGACGCGCTGTCCACAAAGTTCATGCGGTTGAGCATGGCGCTCACGCCCAGCCCCATCAGCATCAGAAACACCAGAAACAGGCTCAGGGAAGTCAGCGACGCTTTTTGCCACATTTTCATGGGTTTGCGGTTGCGGCTCTTGCGCTTGCGGCCGCCGTAATTGATGTCGGCGGCGTTGTCTCCGATCGCCTTGGGAACAAAATATTCCACGTCGCGCACCACGGTGCCGCCTTTATCCCTTTCCCGCTCTATCATCGAAGCCCCTGCGGCGCTGCGTTCATAGCGCTCGTTAAAATCTTTCTTTTCGCGGTACCGACGCGTGGCCGCTTCCCGGAACGTGTCAAGCAGCGGCGGTTCTTCGCCCGGTTGGAGTTCACGCTTCGGACGGGTGGAGCGGCTGTTGAAACGGCTGCCGGAGGCGGCGCGCCGGTCGTCGGAGGATGCGCCGCGGGCATAGGTTTGATTTTCGCCGTAGCGGGGTGTTTCGCCGTACCGCGATGTTGCGCCATAGGGGGACGTTCCGGTGTTTTGCGGTATTTCCCTGTCCGGCACAGCCGCACGCATTGGCGAGGGTTCCCTGTAGGAGGTTCTTTCCCTCTCCGCTTGGCCGGCGTCCGCTTCGCTGTGCTGGCGTTCCCGGCGGTATTCGCTGAGCGGCTTGGATTCATAATCCGCACCGCTTTCGGTGTATCTCTGCTCGGTTTTGTCGCGTCTGCTCACGCCGCGCTCCACATATCCCCTCGGCACCGAATTGTTGATGCGGCGCATATTTTCCGTAAGTTCACGGCGTTCTCTGTTGTCCATCGGTTTTCGTCCCCCTTTTGTAAATTCTTCAATCGTCCTCGTCGCTGTCGTATTCGCTGTTGTAGTCGCCGTCATAAATGATAGTGCAGACAAATTCATACAGCTCCCGCGTGACGGCCAGATCACGCGCCGCCGCTGCCTGATCCGGTTCCTCCCATCGGTCGGAGGGATAGCGGCACTCGATGTAGTAGCTGTTGAAAAGGGCTGTCTTGCCGATAAACTGCCCGAAATCGGAGTTGAAACGGCACGCCTGCCGCGTCAGCCACGAGAGGTTATGCCCGTCCATGTTTTGCCCGCTCACAAACAGCAGATACGCTTTCAGCGATTTCTCAATGGTCTGCTGGCAGTGGAAGCACACCGTATTGAGGCACATCCCCTGCCCCAGCAGCGCCGTCGCCGCCGCGAGATCCTCGCTGGCATATTCCATCCATTCAAAATAATGACGGCTGTCGCGCTTGCCGTGTCTATTCCGACTCATAAAGCACCACACCGCCATTCATAATGCTCCGACAGGCAAAGCTGTAGGGGTCTTCCTCCATGAGGACATTCCAGTGATCGTAATTGTAAACCAGCACGTCATAAGGCACTTCGCAGTCGAGATTCAGATAAATCTTCTGCTCGACTTTGCAACATTCCGTGTCTTTGACGATCACGCACAGCTTAAAGGAGGCCAGTTCCCCCGTCACCTTATATTTGCAGTTGAAAATGATAATGCGCACAGGCTTGACCAGTTCCGCAATGCCCTCGCACAGCCTGATGATCCGTTCATCGTATTCCAAAAGAAATTCCTTCCTTTCGCGAAAACAGGGAACCCGCGCTTGTCCCGCGCTGTCCCATACTATTTCATTCTCTATTTTAGCAAAGAAAATGGGGCATTTCAATAAATTTAAAATGAAATATATGTGAATAGTCCAAGGCCGCTTCGTATATTCGGGAGAAAAACGCCAACAATAACATTGCAAAAACCATTGAAAGGCAGTTGAAACAAATGAGCAACATTCACATCGGTACACGCCGCCGAACGTCTAAGAAAAATCCCGCGAGCCGCGCCTCTTTCGGGCTGTTTCTCGCGGCGGTCGCCATTGCGCTGACCGCCGCCGGCGTCAGAATACGCAAAGACCACGCCGCGTCTCCCGACACATTCACTCTCCCCTCCGCCTCCTCGCAGCAGTCGGCGGACGCCGCAGAGCAGACGCAATCCGCCGCCGCGCAATCCACTTCTCCCCGCAGCGATCAGGCGACTGTCGCCCCCACCTCACCCAAAAAGACGGAAACACAGCCGACCCAAAAAACCGCCGTTCCCCAAGACGGCGATGAATGGGAGGACAGCGAACAGACCCTCGCCATTCAGGTAATGGGGCAGAATGTCAGCTACACCCGTCCGGCGGGCGGCGCGATCACCAAGCCCTACAGCATGGCCTCACTGGTCTATTCCCGCACGATGGGCGACTGGCGCACCCACAGCGGTCTTGATATCGCCGCGGCCGAGGGCGAAACCGTGCGCTCCGCCGCCGAAGGAACCGTCGCGGGCGTTTCGGAGGATCCTCTCTACGGCGTGACGGTCGTTGTCAACCAGAACGACGGATGGATGGTGTACTACCGCGGACTCAGCAAAGACCCCGCCGTACGTGAGGGGGAAAACGTGTCGGCAGGCGCCACTCTCGGCACAGTGGGAAAAATCCCCTGTGAAAGCGCCGACGGAAGCCATCTTCATATCGAGGTCAAAAAGGAAAACCAGTTTTTTGACCCCGCCGTGGCACTCGGCATTCGCTAAAACGCAAAATCCACGCCAAAAGCCGGAACTGCATCGGTCATCACTGCCGCACGGTTCCGGCTTATTCCACGGAAATCAATTTTGAAAATTTGATGAACAATGTAAATGATATCTTATGACGATACATTTCACTCGACAATATTAGAGGAATGTCCTGAAATTAAAATCAAAAAAATAAAAGCAACCCTCGATCCGATGACAAAAAGGTTACAAATACGCATGACGAAACCCATCGGGTCAATTGCGCGGATTGCCAGCACCGACAGGGATATCTCCATCAACGGGGATATCTTTGTCAACGGGGCTACCTTTGTCAATGAGGCTGGCTGCTGGCATACAGTTTAGCCGCAGGCTAAATCTGTGCTACGCCCCCGACGCGTGCATCGAGGCAAAAGCCCGGTAACGGGAGACGGGGCTTCCCGTTCTTAAAAAGCGAAAATGCGGCCATTGCTCCAGCCTCTATTGGCCTGCGCCCCGCGCCCGATGACGATGTAAGGCGCACCCCCGCTAAAAAACAACAGGGTTATCTTTTCAAAGTAATAAAGTACGATATAAAAATTGAGTATATAAAAATTGATTTCCGTGGGCTTATTCTTTTATGTGCCGCTATATGATTTTTTGTCCTGCGTGTCACAATACCCAAAATTTACAGCGAAATTCTTATACAAAAAAGAGAAAAGAGGAGTTAAATTTCTTGACATATTCCAAAAAAAAGGCTAAAATATAAATGTACATTTGGTTGCAGTGTCTCCTGATCGTACATAGGCACCCGAATGTACCTTCTTTATTATCCTAAAACACAGTTTTGCAACGTTCCTGATGACAGTATAACAGCGATGTCATCGGGAGCACCGCGACAGGCGGCGTAATCCAATTGCAAATTCATGTTTTTACGTTTGGCATATTTCTATTGTAATTCGTTATTTTTGGCTGTTTTCAAATAATATGGAATAACAGGGAATGACATCGAACTATATTAAATAATTTGCTATTGATTTGCGCCGACCTGATTTTTAAAAGGAGGTTGTGTGTAAAGCAATGGAATGGTTATGGATAGTAACTCTGATCGTCGGCCTGGCTGTCGGCGGCGCTGTCATGTACTTTGTCGGACACAAACGCGGCTATGAAGAGCGCAAACAGGTTGCCGAAGCGGCGATTTCATCCGCCGAAGAGGAAGCCCGGCGCATTGTCAGCGAAGCCGAAAAGGACGCGGAGTCCAAGCGCAAGGAAATCGTGCTGGAAGGCAAGGAGGAAATTCACCGCCTGCGCTCCGAAAACGACAAGGAGATCCGTGAACGCCGCAATGAGATCAACAAACAGGAAAAGCGCGTGCAGCAGCGCGAGGAACACCTGAACAAGAAGATCGAACAGGCGGAAAAGAAACTCGAACAGGTCAACGCACGCATGAAGCAGGCGGATGACAAATTCGCAGAGGCGGAAGAACTCAAACGCTGCCAGTTGGAGATCATGGAAAAAATCTCCGGTCTGACCGCCGAACAGGCCAAGGAACAGCTCATGAATGCTCTGGAGGAAGAGCTGGTTCACGAAAAAGCACTCAAAATCAAGGAGTATGAACAGCAAACCAAGGACGAAGCGGAAAAGAAGGCGCAGAATATCATTTCTCTCGCCATTCAGCGCTGCGCTTCCGATTATGTGGCGGAATCCACCGTATCGGTCGTTCCGCTGCCCAACGACGAAATGAAGGGCCGCATCATCGGACGCGAGGGTCGAAACATCCGCACGCTCGAACAGGTCACCGGCGTAGACATCATCATCGACGACACGCCCGAAGCCATCACGCTGTCGTCCTTCAATCCCATCCGCCGCGAAGTGGCCCGCATTGCTATGATGCGGCTGATCTCGGACGGCCGCATTCACCCCGCCCGCATTGAGGAAACGGTGGACAAAGCCAACCGCGAAATCGAGGCGATTATTAAAGAAGAAGGCGAGCACGCCATGCTCGAGGCGAATGTCATGGGACTTCACCCCGAACTGGTCAAGCTGCTCGGCCGTCTGCGCTACCGCACAAGCTACGGTCAGAACGTGCTGAAACATTCGCTGGAGGTTTCCATGATCGCCGGCGCGATGGCCTCCGAACTGGGCGTTGACCCCGCTCCCGCACGCCGCGCGGGTCTGCTGCACGACATCGGCAAGGCGCTCGACTATGAAATGGAAGGCAGTCACGTTGACATCGGCGTGGATATGGCGCGCAAATACCGCGAGTCCGAGCCGATTGTGCATGCCATTGCCGCCCATCACGGCGGCGTGGAGTCGGTTTCCATCATCGACTGTCTGGTACAGGCCGCCGACGCTGTCTCCGCGGCACGTCCCGGCGCGCGCAGAGAAAACGTCGAGAGCTACATCAAGCGTCTCCAGCGTCTGGAGGAAATCGCCAAGGAATTTGGCGGCGTTTCCGAAAGCTACGCCATTCAGGCGGGCCGTGAGGTGCGTGTCATCGTCAAGCCCGACGCGATCAGCGACGACGATATGCCGTTCCTCGCCCGTGAAATCTGCAAAAAGATCGAGAACGAGCTGGATTATCCCGGCCAGATCAAGGTCAACGTCATTCGTGAAAGCCGCGCGTCGGAATACGCGAAGTAATTTTTTGCAGAGATTTTACAATATTAAACAAAAAGACCGCCGCATGGGAATTCTCTTCTCACGCGGCGGTCTTTTTGTTATAAAAAAAACCTGCGCAAGACCGTTAAGCGGCCTTGCGCAGGAGGATAATGGCTATACGTATTTGACCGTGGCCAGCGGCTGGTAGATGCTGGTAGCGTATAGTTCCTTGGAAATCTTGACGTCGCCCTTATAGCGCACGCGGTAGATTTCGATGGTGAGTCCCGGGTCGCCCCATTCGATCTTGCCTCTGGGCTTGGTGGCAGTGGCTTTCTTTTCCACCACGGTGGTTTTGACCATCTGGACGGTCTTGTTGTCAAATTCGCAGTGGTAGCCGTCGTCGGTGCCCCAAATCTGACAGGAGATGGAGTCTTTTCCGTCGAACTTCGGATCCTTACTTTTATAGATCATCTTGATTTTAATGGGATAACTCTTGCTGTTCTGGAACTTGAAGTCGATCGTGCCCCAGTTGACGGTCGCGTCCTCGCCGGGCGTCGTCCAGTAATGCACCTTATACATATGATTGGTGCGGCTGACGATTTCCAGATCGGCCTTGAAAGCCGCCGAGAAAATCGCAGAGGATACCTGACAGATACCGCCGCCCACGTCGTTGGTGGTACCGGTGCTGGTGTAAACCGTCGCGATGGAGAAGCCGTTGGCTTCGGTGCGTTCGCCCACGGTGTCGTTATAGGAGAAGATTTCACCCGGCTGCAATACGTAGCCGTCCTCAAAGCTGCCGTAGTTGTTGATGCGCTTGGCGGCGTTTTTGATGTTGGCGGCACGCGTCTTGTTGCCTCCGTCAAAGGAAGTAGTCGTTTCCGACAGCAGTTCGGGACAGGTGGGCGCTTTCAGCTCCACCAGCGTGACCTTGGGCTGGGTGAGCTTCATGGTGATGCTCCATGTGTTGCCGCCCGCCGCAATCGTGGCGCGCGCGTCCTCCAGATTGAACTTCTTGCCCACCACATCGGGGCTGTAAATGGTTTCGCCGTTTTCGTCCACATAGGAGGAAGCGTCCTTGACCTCGCAGGAAACCTCCTTGTAAATCTGGTCGATGTTCACATCGGGGGTCTTGGTGGTCACCAGTTCCTCCACCAGCGCGTCATCATAATTTCCCACCTTGATGCGCTCCAGAATCTCGCTCATCAGGCTGTTTTCATCCACGCCGACGCCGTCGGAGCCGGCCTTGATAATCAACTGATCGCCGTCGATGGTGTAGGAGGGCTTGATCATGGTGGTGCCGTATTTGTCGGAAATGCTGTTGAGCAGCGCTTCCAGCTTGGTCTGGTTGTAAAGAATATTCTTATAGGTGGCGACGGAGGTTTTGACCTCTTTGCCGTCGTCGCTCTCCTCGGTGACGGTATTCACCGAACCGTCCGCGTCAGCGGAGTAATTGAAGCCGTACTCGCCTAAATTCAGCGGGAAAGACTCACCGTTAACTACGATGCGCAGCGTCTTGTCGCTGAGCTTGGTGCCGATGACGCTTTGCAGCATTTTGGTCGCGTCGGCGGTCTGGAGATTCACAATGGAGTTGTCGATATTGACGGGGTTGTAAATATGCACCATCGTGAAGTAATAGACAATCGCTCCGATCACCGCGAAGCTCGCCGCGACAATGCCCAGCGCTTTGAGGCGCTTGCGGGCGCGGTAGCTGCTGAGGGATACCGTGTTGTTTTTCTTGGCGGTCTTGCCGTAATGCTCCTCGTAATAGGTAGCTTCGCCGCTGCCGTTGCCCAGATATTTGGCGTAGATGGGCGGAATGGGCTCCGGCGTGCGGTCGGCGGGGCCGAAATCGTCGCCGTAGTAATCGTCGGAATTGTCGTAGCCGTCATCATAATCGGCGGAGGTGTCGTAATCGTAAAAATCGCCGCTGGTACCCGACGGCGCGCGCATATGCTGCCGCTTTTTCTTCAGATCCTCCGCGTAACGGTCATAACGCTCCGACTGTGTTTCCCGCCGTCCCCGCTTTTCCGGCACGACATTGCGGGAAGCCCGTCCGTCATGTGCGTCGGTATCCTCGAAATCGGCGTAATTCACACCGCCCTGGTAGTTGTTGTCATAGCCATAGCCGTCATTGTAGCCGTTCCGGTAATTGTTTCCGTAACCGTTGTAGCCATCGTTATAACCGTTCTGATAACCGCCGCCGTTGTCATAGCCGTAACCGTCGTTGTAGCCGCCCTGATAACCGTTGCCGTATCCGTCATCAAAGTCATCGACAAATTCGTCGCCGTCATACTGCCCGTCTCCGTTATAGCCGTCGTCGAAATCATCGGCAAATCCGTCGTCATACTGACCGTAACCGTCGTCATAGTCCTCGTCGAGTCCGTCGTCAAAGCCGCCGTCATATTCATCGCGGATCATGCCGCTGCGGTCGTCGAAATCGTCGTAAAATTCGCTGTCGGCAAAATCGTCATTGAAATCGTCGCGGTCGTCACCGTCAAAGCGATAGCCGCTGTTTCCGAAGCCTCCCATGGTTCTTTCACTCCTTTTCCATATGACTGGTCTCAAAAAAAGCCTCTTTTACACCTATAATAATAGAATATTTTTGCTTTTTTTTCAATAGCTTCCCGCCACATTTCACATTTATTTTAGTTTTCATAAAAACAAACGTCACAATTGAAAGCGAAGATTTTTGAGATATTGTCAATTTCTTTAAAAATCCATGCGTTGTCCGCGCGCAATCGGGCAAATAGCCGAATCTGCTTTTTTTGGTTTTTTTCGCGGATTTTTTGGTTTTTGTCTATTGAAAAGGCTCGGAAAACGTGATAAAATATTTAAGTTATTGTTTTGATATATTCAAATGAAGTAAAAAACGGAGGAGCGATTTTCTGATGTCTACGAAATACATATTTGTCACAGGCGGCGTGGTTTCGGGTCTCGGCAAAGGAATCACCGCGGCGTCTCTCGGCAGACTGCTCAAGGCCAGAGGCATGAAGGTCACCATGCAGAAGCTGGACCCCTACCTCAATGTGGACCCCGGCACGATGAATCCCATCCAGCACGGCGAGGTCTTCGTCACCGATGACGGCGCGGAAACCGACCTTGATCTCGGCCATTATGAGCGCTTCATCGACGAGAGCCTCAACAAGAGCAGCAACGCCACCTCCGGCAAGATCTACAACAACGTGATCTCCCGCGAGCGTCACGGCGACTACAACGGCGGCACCGTGCAGGTCATCCCTCACGTCACCCGCGAGATCATGGACATCATCGCCATGAACAAGCAGGGCGTTGACGTGGCGCTGGTGGAAATCGGCGGCACCGTGGGCGACATCGAGAGCCAGCCTTTCCTCGAAGCTATCAGACAGTTCTCCACCACCGTAGGCAAGAGCAACTGCCTCTTTATCCATGTGACGCTGCTGCCTTATCTGGCCGCCAGCAAGGAACACAAGACCAAGCCCACCCAGCACTCCGTCAAGGAACTGCTGAGCATCGGCATTCAGCCTGATATCATCGTGCTGCGCTCCGAGCAGCCCTTTGACCCCGCCATCAAGCAGAAAATCGCGCTTTTCTGCAACATCAGCCCCAAGAACGTCATTGCGAATCTCGACGTGCCGCTCCTCTATGAAGCGCCGCTCTTCCTCAAAAACGAGGGGCTGGACGAAATCGTCTGCAATTACTTCGGCTTTGACGTGAACGGCCCGCAGGATCTGTCCGACTGGATTGAGATGGTAGAAACCGCCAAGAACCTGAGCGAGTCGGTCAGAATCGCCATGGTGGGCAAGTACACCGCGCTGCACGATTCCTACATCAGCGTCGTGGAGGCACTCAAGCACGGCGGCATCGGCAACAAGGTGGATGTGGATATCAAATGGGTCGAGTCCGACACTATCAACGAAAACAATGTCTTTGACATTCTAGGCGACGTGGACGGCATTCTTGTACCCGGCGGATTCGGCGACCGCGGCATCGAGGGCATGATTATCGCCGCCAACTACGCCCGCACCAACGGCATTCCCTACCTCGGCATCTGTCTCGGCATGCAGATCGCCATGATCGAATTTGCCCGCAATGTGCTGGATTTTGAGGATGCGAACAGCATTGAATTCAACCACGGCACCACCCATCCCGTCATCGACCTGATGCCGGAGCAGCGTGAGGTCAAAGACCTGGGAGCGACCATGCGTCTGGGCAAGTATCCCTGCCAGCTCAAGGAAGGCTCCAAAGCGCGCGAATGCTACGGCACCGACCTCATCGAGGAACGCCACCGTCACCGCTTTGAAGTCAACAACCTTTACCGCGGCGAATATGAGCAAAACGGTCTGGTCTTTTCGGGTCAGTCGCCTGACGGCAGAATCGTGGAAATGATCGAGCTGCCCGGACATATGTGGTTTGTCGCCTGCCAGTTCCACCCCGAATTCAAGTCAAGACCCAACCGCCCGCATCCGCTCTTCAAGAGCTTTATTGCGTCCGCAAAGGAATACAAGGCACAGGAGAAATAATTTTTTCCGTGTCATCAACCCGATAAACCAAAATTGCAAATGTAATGGGGAAATACCATTGCATTTGCAATTTTATCATAATAAAACCACGAAAGGAGTGGGAAGCCTATGGCGGAAACTGTCAGCGCGGCAGATTTACAGGAATACTGCCAGCTCGTGCGTTCGGTCATGGAGGCGCGGTTGGACGGCCGGACGCCGCTTGCTTTTACGCATACCTACGGCTGTCAGGGCAATGTGTCCGACGGCGAACGCATCAACGGCATGCTTGCCCAGATGGGCTTTGCCTTTACCGACAGTCCCGAAAACGCCGACTTCATCCTCTACAACACCTGCGCCGTGCGCGAACACGCCGAGGACAGGGTGTTCGGCAACGTCGGCGCGCTCAAACACGTCAAAAACCGCAATCCCAAACTCATCATCGCCCTCTGCGGCTGCATGGTGCAGCAGGAAAAAGTGGCCAACCGCATTTACCAGAGCTATCCCCATGTCAATCTGGTGTTCGGCACGCATGTCATCAGCCGGTTCCCCGAATTGCTTTACAAAACCCTGACGGGCGGCAAGCGGGTGTTTGAACTGTCACAGGCGGACAACAGCATTTGCGAGGAACTGCCTGTGCGCCGCGACAATCAGGTCAAGGCGTGGCTGCCCATCATGTACGGCTGCGACAACTTCTGCACCTACTGCATTGTGCCGCATGTGCGCGGACGGGAGAGAAGCCGCGACGCGTCGAAGATTTTGGCGGAGGCGCGGGATCTGATCGCGGCGGGCTATCCCGACATCACCCTGCTGGGACAGAACGTCAACAGCTATGCCGTCAAAAACGCGGTCAGCTCCGACGGCGAGGACTGGAATTTCCCCAAACTGCTGCGGGAAATCGACAAGATCGAGGGAGACTATGTGCTCCGCTTTATGACCAGCCATCCCAAGGACTGCACCGAGGAACTGCTCACCGCTATGGCGGAGTGCCAGCATACGGCGCATCACCTGCACCTGCCTGTGCAGTGCGGCTCCAACCGCGTATTGAAGGCGATGAACCGCCATTACACCCGCGAGCAGTATCTCGAACTGGCGCGCATCGCGCGGGAGAAAATGCCCGACATCTCGCTGACCAGCGATATCATTGTGGGCTTCCCCGGCGAAACCTATGAGGAATTTCAGGAGACGCTTTCCCTTATTCGCGAGGTGAAATACACGTCGCTCTTTACCTTCATTTATTCGGTCCGTGAGGGTACGCCTGCCGCGAAGCTCGACGATCCCGTGACCCACGCCGAGAAAGCCAAGTGGATGAAGGAACTGCTTGCAACGCAGGAAGCCATTGCTGCCGAGCGCTGCAACGCCATGATCGGCACCCGTCACCGTGTGCTGGTGGAGGGCGTGGACGCGAGAGACGACTCGCTCTTTTGCCGCACGGGTACCAATATCGTGGTCAAGTGCATGGGGCAGCCGGAATTGGTAGGACAGTTTGCGGAGTGTGAGATCACTTCCGCTAAAAACTGGGTCTTGCAGGGAAAATTTGTGAGTCGATAGGAGGGCCATCAAATGAAATATGTGATTTCAATTATTTTGTCGCTCGTCATCATTGTGGTGGTAAGTGTCGGGACGGTTTCGTGGATGCAAAAACAAGGATTCTTTGATATGGCGGTTTCTTCGGGCAATACCGTGACAGCAACAGATATGCCGGACATCTCTGAGGATGCGACCGAACCCGAACCGATTCACCAGCTTCCTCCGGATGTGCAGGACAACCGATATGAGGAATTTGAAGCGACCAACGGCACGTTTGACCGCGTGAAGGCTTCTTCCTACGCCGATTGGCAGGGGACGAAGGGCCTGCCTTCGTGGGCTTTTGACGCGGACGCCAACACCACATGGCAGGACGGTGTGAAAGACGGCTACGGCGAAGGGGAATGGTTCCTCTCTTACAACGCCGACGGTTCCACCCGCACGATCAGCAGCGTGACGGTTTACAACGGCTATCAGGATTTAAAATACAACAACGACGCACAGAATTTCTATCAGCTCAATTCCCGCGTCAAGGACATCATGCTGGAATTTGACGATGGCAGCGTGTATGTCTTCACTCTTGCCGATTCCCCCGAAGCGCAGACCTTCTCATTCGATGAACCGGTGGAAACCTGTTATGTCAAATTGACCGTGGAAAGCGTTTACCAGGGCAAATGGAGCGACACCTGCCTTTCCGAAATTGTGTACCGATAATTTTTCTTTATCATAAATCAAATCAAACATCACAAAGGAGACAAACCATCATGACCATCATGGAAATGGCCCGCGAAATGGGCAAAGTCATTCAGGAATCCGACGAATACAAGGCACTGGCCGCCGCGAGAACCGCCAGCGACAACGACGAGGATTTGCAGAAACAGATCGAGCAGTTCAACGTGCTCCGCATGAAGATCGAAATTGAGTCCGGCAAGGACGACGCCGATCAGGATAGGATCAGCAGCCTCAACGAAGACCTTATGAACCTCTACACCGAGATCATGCAGGGCGAGAAAATGGTGGCCTTCAACGCCGCCAAAGAAACCATGGACAGCCTCATGAATGAAGTCACCATGCTGCTCACCGCTGCCGTCAACGGCGAGGATCCCGCCACCTACGACCCCGCCGCCGCTGCCTGCACCGGTTCCTGCGCCACCTGCGGAGGATGCAGCTAAAAAAATAGAGAATAGATAATAGAGAATAAATAATAGATAATAGATAAACTGTAAGAAAGGGCTTCATCGCCCTTATAAAAAATATTTATTCCATATCAAACAGCCCTGCAATTTAACCGATAAAAAGGTTAGTTTACAGGGCTGTTATTGTTTCAAGCGCGCAGCGCTTCCGATATTTATTGTCTATTCTTTATTCTTCATTCTTTATTCGCATAGCGGGAGCGCTTAGGAACTATGCAGAATTTAATCAGTCATTTTCTGCTTAAAAATACAGTATGCTTGCGTGTTTCAGAAAGTGAAATGTATCAATTATTTCTGCATAGTTCCTTACACTCTCTTCCACTTGACGCCCTGGGGGGTGTCTTCGAGGATGATGCCCTTGGCCTTGAGTTCGTCGCGGATGCGGTCGGCTTCGGCAAAGTTTCTGGCTTTGCGGGCGGCCTGCCGCTGCTCGATGAGGGCTTCGATCTCGCTGTCGAGGTTGTCGGACTGGCGGTTATAGAGCAGTCCCAGCACGCTGGTGAGTTCGTTGTATAGGTCAAGGGCGAACTGCGCCAGCTCCTTGGAATGGGTCGAAGACGCGCCGAGGTGGGTGTTGATGTCGCGCGCGAGGTCGAAGATGGCGGAAACGGCGCCTGCCGTGTTGAAGTCCTCCTCCATCGCGTCGATGAAGTGCTGCTTATGCGCCAGAAGCTGCTCTTTGATCTCGTCCTCGCCGTCCTGCCATCCGGAAGGAGCCTTGGTGAGATAGAATTCCACATTCTCCAGCGCGGTGTAAAGACGCGCGAGGGCGGATTTGTTCTGCTCGATGATATCCACCGAATAGTTGATGGGGCTTCTGTAGTGGCTGGAGAGCATAAACAGGCGGATAGGCTCATAGCCATAGGCTTCGCCCACATCGCGGACGGTGAAGAAATTGCCGAGCGACTTGCTCATTTTCTGATTGTCCACATTGATGAAGCCGTTGTGCATCCAGTATTTGGAGAAGGGCTTGCCGGTGCAGCATTCGGACTGGGCGATCTCGTTCTCATGATGGGGGAAAATCAAGTCCTGTCCGCCGCAGTGCAGGTCAATGGTTTCGCCCAGCAGCGCAAGATTCATAGCGGAGCATTCGATGTGCCAGCCGGGACGACCCTTGCCCCACGGCGAATCCCAGTACGGCTCTCCCTCCTTGGCGGCTTTCCAGAGGGCGAAATCAGCGCGGTCGCGCTTGATGTCGCCGGTATCCACGCGCTCGCTGGCGCCCGCTACGAGGTCTTCCAGCGGCAGATGGGAGAGCTTGCCGTATTCGGGGAAGGTCTTGGTGCTGAAATACACGTCGCCGTTTGCCTCATAGGCATGTCCCTTTTCCACGAGGGTAGCGACGATTTCGATGATCTTGTCGATGTTCTCGGTTGCCTTGGGATGAATGTTGGCAGGCTTCACGCCGAGCGCTTTGACGTCTTTCCAGTATTCGTCTATGTAGCGCTCGGAGATCACCTTGAAGTCTACGCCTTCGGCTTTGGCCTTGTTGATGATCTTGTCGTCCACATCGGTGAAATTCTGCACGAAGGTCACCTTCATGCCGCGCCATTCAAAGTAACGGCGCAGGGTGTCAAAGGTAATGATAGGGCGCGCGTTGCCGATGTGAATGAGGTTGTAGACGGTGGGGCCGCAGGCGTACATCTTGACTTCATTTTCGGTCTGGGGCTGAAATTCCTCCAGCTTGCGCGAAAGGGTGTTGAATATTCTCATAAAAAATTCCTCCAAATCTTTTATTACAAGCCCGCAGGGCTTCCTTCATTATTATCTATTATCTATTCTTTATTCTCTATTCTCTTAGCCGCTTGCGAATGCAAGCGGCGCTCAGATGCCTCCTCCGTCGGTGTTTTCCATGCCGCCCATGTCGAGCTTCTTTTGCAGACGGAGAATTTCGTTTTGCAGGCGACAGATATCCTGCGATACGGGGTCGGCGTAATGAATCTGGTCGAGGTCGCAGGCGGGAATCGGCTGACCCGCTACGCGAACGACGCGCGCCGGAACGCCCACGGCGGTTGCGTTGGCAGGGACTTCGTTGAGCACTACCGCGCCGGCGGCGATACGCGCGTTGTCACCCACGGAAAAGGGGCCGAGCACCTTGGCGCCGGAGCCGATCAGCACATTGCTGCCGATGGTGGGATGGCGCTTGCCCGTATCCTTTCCGGTGCCGCCGAGGGTCACGCCCTGATAGATGGTGCAGCCGTCTCCGACTTCCGCCGTTTCCCCGATGACCACGCCCATGCCGTGATCAATCAGCACGCCCCGGCCGATCTTGGCGGCGGGATGGATTTCAATGCCGGTTCTGCGCTTGGCGCGTTCGCTGATCCACCGCGCGAGAAATTTAAGATTGTGACGGAAACACCAGTTGGCACGCCGGTGGGACATGAGCGCCTTGTAGCCGGGGTAGAGCAGCCGCACTTCGACGGCGCTTCGGGCGGCGGGGTCGCGCTCCATAATGGCTTTTATCAGGTCTTGACGGTAACTTGACAATGCAAATCAGCTCCTTAACGCATAGGAACGGTTATTTTAAAAGATGCTCAAAAAGGGACAGCTCCGCCGCAAGCGCCGCGATCATGGGCGCTTCTTCCGGCTTGGCGGGATAGGTTTTGTAGAGCGCCTCGCGTTTGCTCGCGGGCAGCAGGTCGATGCTGTGCAGATAATCGCTTGTAATGCCGTTTCTTTCACAGATCAACTGAATAAGATAGGTGCGCAGTTCATTGAGAATTTCGCCCGCGTAGATCAGCGAACCGCCCGCAATGGCATGTTTGGCGAGATTGATTTTTCCGTAGACCGCGTTCCAGCGGCTGTCCTCTTGCGGCGGTGGCGCGGGAATGGGCGCTGCGTCATCGAAATCGTCGCTCAGCGCGTCATCCGTCGCGACAGCGTCATCAAAATCATTCTCAAAATCGTCGGACAGTTCGGGTTCCGGTTCCTCCTTGGTGGGGTCCACCGATTTTCTGTCGGCATCAGTGTAAAAAATATCCGCCGCGCCGTTCTGGTCAAGATAGGAAACCCACCAGTCAAAGGCCGGAAGATTGTCTTCGCCGCAGATGAAAATTTCGGCGTTCAGTCCGCTGTCAAACGTGTAATTCGCGATGATCCGGCCGTCCTCCTCGGCTTTGCCGCCGGAGGATGGCTTTAAAAATTCCGTGGTGAGAAAATTCAGATCAGCGTAGATATCGGGCAGCGCGGTGGCGTCTGCCGCCGCCGCGACAAAGTGAATGTCCGCCGGGGGACATTCCTTTTCGCCTGTGAGAAGAAAAACGGTGATACCCTTGATCTTGCGCACCATGACGTTCAGCTTTTTGGCGAGGTCGGCGCGCGCCTGCATGATTTCACTCATTTTTTTCAGTCATCCTTTCATTTGATAATCATCATATCCCGCATACTCTGTATGCAGAGCATAACCAGAGTATACAATAAAAAATCCTCCGTCACGTCTTAAAAAAGACGCAACGGAGGCGAAAATTTAATATTTCCACGGTTCCACTCCTGTTTGTCACTCGTGCAGCCTTAACGCGGCGGTTTCGTGCGCGGATACCCTTGCCGACGTCATCGGCAGCTTCCCCGCGCCTGCATGATGGAGGGTGCATTCGTCCGTGCGCGGTGCCGGGAACGCTTGCAGCCGATGACGCTCCCTCTCTGTTGCCCTTGCGCAGGGATTACTTCTCCCCTTGAGCATTTGGTTGTATTCATATGTCGTGCTTTTTCATGAAACAGAATCTTCGGAATCGAACGGATAGACCTTTTGACAATTTTCGATGTCGTCGGTGTCCTTTTCCGAAATATAAATTTCGGCCGATTGGGAAAGATCATTGCCGCAGATGGTTTCCCTGCGCATCACCGTGAGCACGTCATTCACACCTTCGGCGGCATTTTCACAGGCAAGCCAGATACCCAAGGCAATACCGTTTGCCGGGGCAACACCGTTTGCCGGGGCAATATCGTTTGCCGGCTCCTGATCCAGATAATCATAGCCGTTGTCGGTAATGCGCCCCTCCGTATATCCTTCCACCGCATCCGGCAGCCGATATCGGATATCCAAGTCAGGATTTTGCAATTTTCCGGGACACAGCTTGACAATGATCGTCTGCATATCGGTTCTACTTCCTTTGTGAAATGCTGTTCGTTATCTATTATATGATATCGCGACGGATTTTGCAACTGTTATTTTGAATTTCTTTGTTTTTTACCCCGTTTACCGAGTCTTGACAAACGAGCAGACTTCGTTCAGGGCTGCAACCGCAGATGAGCCTGAAATTCGGGGACGGTCATATGCACTCTCTCCGCCGCCTGTGCCGGCGTGAGAAGTCCGTCTTTTACCAACTCCGCCAGGGTGCTGAGTTTACCCTCGGCTCTGCCTTCTTCTTTATATTCTTCTTTGTACTCTTCCCGCAGTTCGGCGAGTGTTCTTTCCTCATCGTATTCTGTGATGCACATATTCTTCACCTCGGCTTTATGCGCCGTTAGAAAGGTCTTGATGGACGAATCACCGTCTAACGCATTGATGGCGTTGTCGATGGCTTCCTCCAATGTGCGCGCCGTCTTTTGATTGACACGCACGCTGTCAACAAATTTGGCATAATCCTCCAGTGGTTTGCACTTTCGCATCAATTCCATGTTATGTCCGTAATTGATGTTGATCATGGTCACTTCTACTTCGATATCGGAATGGGCGTCGGTTTCAAACGCGTCAGACAAACGCAGAACGAGCCTGTCATTTTTATTATCCCTGCCGTTGTAAAAACAAATGCATTTTGGCGTGGGCACTTTCTGCTGCTTGGAACTGTATCTGTGGTAGCTTCGGTTTTCCTCCACATACTTCGCATACACCATTCCGGCGTAAATCAAAAATCTGACCGGCATATTGGGATTGAAAGAGGACTGCTGCTCGTACAGATTGAGTGTGTCCGCGATTAAAAAGGACACATCGTTTTTCATGCTCATATACACCGCGTTTTCAATTGTGTTCAGTTGGATATCTTCCGCGCGGGTATAATGGGAATCGTTCATCGCGTTGTATAGGTTTAATGTCCATTCCTTGTTTTCGGGATTGCCAAAAATAAATTTGAAAAGTCTGTCTTTATATTCGCGATTGGCTGCCACGGGTATCACATCCTTCCCTGTTTTATTGTATCACGTTTGCGGATAACAGTCAAGCCAAAACCATATGGGTTGGATGCTTTCTGTGCTTACGGTGCGACGATTATCGCCCGTTTAGTCCATGCTTTTGCCGGAAATCTTCGCTCACGCGCTCGAGATTGGCGCGAAGCGATTCTTGCGGTGAAGCGGTGGGGGAAGACGCAAGCAGCATGTC
This sequence comes from uncultured Clostridia bacterium, assembly GCA_946182865.1. GTDB lineage: Bacteria > Bacillota > Clostridia > Oscillospirales > Acutalibacteraceae > RUG762. The sequence goes on along the minus strand of CAMHAV010000016.1, from coordinate 11,905 downwards.
GATCCATTCTACCATCTCACCGTCAGGTTCTCCCGGTACCCTCAGAGATTTGCGAAATGCCGCAAGCTGCTCCCTGCCCTGCGCAAAATCCCGATAGGCGGCGGTATAAACGCCCTCTACAAACCGACCGTAAACGGAGGTTCGCGCCTGCCTATCATGACGTCCAAAGAAAACGGGACTGTCGCTCTCTAATATGGCGATCAGCGCATTGAGAGAGGCAACCGCATTCATCTCCGGCAAGACGCCTTCCCGCAGCGACAGGACGATCTGACCCAGATGGGGCAGATGCTCCTGCTGAAAATGCCGGAACTGCACCGCACGGTTCAAAAACTCGTCCTCAAAAACAACAGTGAAATATTTTCCGCTGAGCAGTCCTATCCCGCTGCTGCCCGTGATTTCTATGCCGTATTCCATGACAGTATCACAAAAAGACCAGACCGGCAAAAAATAGGCAAAGGCCTTCAACTGCCGCTTTTGTACGCTGAAGGTGATGAACTGCGCCAGACCGCTTCTCTCCCTTGCAAATTGGAAGGGACGGTATTCCGCGAATCCCTCGTCCCGCAGCAGGGGACGGATTTCCTGCCGGATGAACTGCCGCACCGCTTTTTGAAAATCATAATTTTCTTCTGTGAATGCAACAGGTTTCATATTCTGCTGCGTCGCCTCGCTTTCTGTCCGACTCTAAGAAGAAAAAGCCGCAGGAGCCATCCGAAGATATCCCTGCGGCCTGAAAAGACTTGTCCAATAAAAATTAAGAAATTACTCGCAGAAGAAAACATCCATTGCGGTTGTCTCTTCGCCGGCTACGATGTATGCCTTGCTCTCGTCGGGCTTGACATAGACCTTGATGTCCTTGTCCTCACCGACAGTGAGCTTTGCGTTCTTGACGATCTCATCCACGGATACCTGTACGCCGCCGAACTCGATGAATACTTCCGCCTTGGATGCTTCCGGGGCCTTTGCCTCGGCAACTGCCTCGACAACTTCGGGAGCCTTTTCCTCTGCCTTGACAGCGGTTTTCTTGGCAGCGGTGGTCTTCTTCGCTCTGGTCTTCTTGGCGAGAGCTTCAGCGACCTCTGCTTCGGCTGCTGCGGTCTTTACCTCTTTTACTTCTGCCTCTGCGGCAGCAACTGCTTTCTTTGTTCTGGGCATAATGTTTAACCCCTTTCGATAATTTTTTCGGAATAAAATGCCTTGTGATAAACTCTATGGTTACCAACTTACGGTATTATTATACACCTAAAAAAACGAAATGTCAAATATATACAAAATATAAATTTAAATTTGGAGACGTTTACAAAAAAGCGTTGTGTTTCCCCTCAATAATAATTCATATTGAATTAAAAATCACACGAAATATGTATCATTTGACTTACAAAAAGCCTTAGGCATGCTCCGCAGGAACTTCTGTCAGGGTCTCTGCACCGGCAGAAACCGGGGACTGGGGTTTGGTTGTTTTTTTGCCGCTTTCCATCGCCATGCCGGCGGTATAAATCTGTATCAGTCCCAGCACGAGCGCGTAAACGAGATTATGTCCCCAACTGATGCTGCGCATGCTGATATGATCGAGCACCATCAGCAACAGGTAAAAGCCGATATAGGCATAAATGTAATGGCGCAGCAAAGCCCCCATTTTTCTGTTTTTGATATGCCACAGCAGGCTGCGAAAGAGAAAGACAGCCGCGGTGGGCAGAAACAGCGCCGCCATCACCAGAAAAACCACCGCGCTGACGTAATACGCGGGGCAATTCTGCGCCACATAAATGGACTGTACCATCACCAAAAAGCTTAACCCCGCCAGAACGGCGCTCGCCTGATTGATTCGTTTGAGTAATTTCATCATGAATCCTCTTCCTTTCAAAGTCCCCGGCGGCGCTTCGCGTAGTCCTGCCGCAACAACCCGTAATGCGCCACATCGTAAAATATGTCGTCCTTCATGATCTCCTGCCGCGCCACGCCTTCAAAGGTAAACCCCAGCTTATCCAGCACACGGCGGGAAGCGGCATTTTGCACCATGCAGATCGCGCCCACCCGGTTAAGCCCCAATGTGCCAAACGCGTAGCGGAGCATCAGTTCTCCCGCTTCGGTCGCAATACCCTCTCCCCAGCGTTCGGGGTGGATATAATAGGCGAGGGTGGCGTGACTGCACCGGCTGTTGATATTCACGATGCCGATATTGCCCACCAGTGCATCCGTCACGCTCTCGAATATGCCAAACTCGTAAGACGTGCCCGTGCGGCGGCAGTTGTTGTTGAATTTAATCCACCACTTGGCGTGTTCTTCGTCAAACTCGCGCTGGATGTTGTAGGTGGTTTCATAAATTTCATCCCGCGACGTCATGGCGGAAAGCGCCGCCGCGTCACTGAGTCGGTAGGGTCTGAGATAAATTCTGCCGTCCGACAGGATGTCGCTTTTCGCCATATGCGTCACAACCTTTCTTTGCCGCCTGTCAGTTTATTTATTCCGCATTACGAATTTGAATGCCCAATTCCGCGAGCTGCGCGTCGTCCACCGGCTGCGGCGCGTTGGTCATGGGTTCGCTGGCATCCTTTACCTTGGGGAATGCCACCACGTCGCGCAGGGATTCCGCTTTGCACAGCTGCATGACAAGTCTGTCAAGACCAATGCCAAAGCCGCCGTGCGGAGGTGCGCCATACTGGAACGCGTCGGTAAGGAAACCGAATTTTTCATGCGCCTGCTCCGGCGTGAAGCCCAGCGCTTCGAACATTTTCTCCTGCAAGTCGGGGTCGGTGATACGGATGGAGCCGGAGGACATCTCCATGCCGTTGAGCACGAGGTCATACGCCTTGGCGTACACCTTTTCCGGCGCGTTGTCAAGATAGGGAATGCATTCATCCAGCGGCGCGGTAAAGGGGTGATGCATCGCGTCCCAGCTCTGCGTCTCCTCGTTATACTCAAAGAAGGGGAATTCCACGACCCACAGGAAGTGAAAGGTATCGGGGATGATGTCAAGACGCTTGGCCGCTTCCTGACGCAGTGCGCCGAGAACCGGCAGGGTCACGCTGTTTTTGTCCGCAACGATCAGCACCACGTCGCCCTGTGCCGCGCCCATTCTTTCCAGGATAGCTTCGAGCTGTCCTTCCGCGAGGAACTTGCCGAAGGAGCAGGCCGGCTTTTCGTCCGCCCATCGAATCCACGCGAGGCCCTTCGCGCCGATGCCCTTGGCGTGATCGGTCAGCTTGTCGATTTCCTTGCGGGTGTAGACCTTCGCCGCGTTTTTCAGGCAGATGCCGCGCACGCTGCCGCCGTTTTCCACCGCGCCTTTGAACACGGCAAACTCCGTCTGCGCCGCCAGATCGGAAAGATCGGTCAACTCCATGCCGTAGCGCGTGTCCGGCTTGTCGGAACCGTAGCGCGCCATGGCTTCGTTATAGGTCAGACGGGGCAGGGGCGTGGGGATATCCATGCCCATCGTTTCCTTCATGAGGAATTTGACAAAATCTTCCCCGACGGCCAGCACATCCTCCATGTCCACAAAGCTCATTTCCACGTCGATCTGCGTAAACTCCGGCTGACGGTCGGCGCGCAGGTCTTCGTCGCGGAAACAGCGGGCGAGCTGGAAGTATTTGTCAAAGCCCGCCACCATCAGAAGCTGCTTGTAAAGCTGGGGCGACTGGGGCAGGGCGTAGAAGCTGCCGTTATGCACACGGCTGGGGATGATGTAGTCGCGCGCGCCTTCGGGGGTGGACTTGATCATCATGGGGGTTTCGACCTCGATAAAACCGTGGTCGGAGAAGTAACGGCGCACGGTCTGCATGACCTGATGCTTGAAGAGAATGTTCTTCATCAGCGCGGGACGGCGCAGGTCGAGATAACGGTTTTTGAGGCGAATCTCCTCGGCCGTCTTGCAGTTGTCGGTGATCTCAAAAGCGGGGGTGATTGCCTTGTTGAGAATGCGCAGTTCGGTGACGGCGATCTCCACGTCGCCTGTGGGAATGTCGGCGTTCTTGGACGAACGCTCCCGCACGGTACCCACCGCCGCCAGCACAAATTCGCTGCGGCAGGCCTTGGCTTTTTCAAAGACCGCGCGGTCGGTGGTCTCGTCAAAGGTAAGCTGCAAAATGCCGGTGCGGTCGCGCAGGTCGATGAAGATAAGACTTCCCTTGTCGCGCTGCTTCTGCACCCAGCCGCAGACGGTAATCGTTTCTCCGATGTGTTCGGCTCTCAGCTCGCCGCAGTAATGGCTGCGCTTGAGCCCTGTCAATGTTTCTGACATATTTTCATTCCTCCAAAAAATTTTATCTGATTCTAAAGAATTCGCTGTCTGCGCCGGTTACCTTTAACAGAGAAAAGATAGCATTCAACAAATCAATCAGTACCATCGCATTCGGTAATTTTTGCCGCATAGCGTATCCCAGATTGCTGCATGGAATATAATACCCATCCTTACCGTCAGACAGAAAAATGCGGTACTCATACCCATCATACCCAGGGGGGACATCCATGAGATAATCAGGCTTTTTCATTGTTTCGCCGGACAGAGTTATTAAATTCATGATTTCTCTGATTATGGATATTTCTAAAGAATAGGCTTCTGTGATTTCCTTTCGATGATAAATAAAACATACGTTATTATCAGATCTGTCTGTGATCTTTATGGTTGTGATGGGATGAAACCACGCGTCGTATAATTGATACGACAATACAACCGCTTGATTATCGTACTTTTCTTTTACCTGATCGTAAAGGGATTGTTTCAATTCCGCCAGAAAGGACTGAAATTTCACCTGCTGTTCCGCTTGCTGTTCTTCCGTCAGCTGCGGATCGATTGGTAAAGAACGATCTTGCATTACGATATGATACATGGTTAAAAATCCTCCTGCAACTGCTTCATCAGCGCACGGCAGCGCGAAGAGATTTCCTCGCGGTCACATGACCATTCAAAGAACAGGGCGACCGTTTTCTCAGGTGACACAGGAAATACGCAGCATCGGACATCGCCCTGCGCCCACATCTGCGGCAATAGCGGCTGGTTCCTGACCGACGGCCAATAGGCGTCGTCCCCTAAAAGCACCAGTTGATTGAACAATGTGTAATAAGAAAGCGCCGCCGCCGGATTTTTGACGATCGTATAGCTTTGATCGGACTCATCGAACGCCGCATAGACGGCAATCTCATTTTCCGCTAAAAAGCGATGGATATCCATAGGTTCTCCCTCCTTTCGGGGCGTGCTTTTTTCACACCAGATCCATCACCACAATTTCGGGGCGGTTATTGAGCCTCACGGGAATGACGCTGTTGCCAAGGCCGCGACTGACCACCATAGTGGTATTCCCCTGTTGATAAACGCCCTCGGTGTATTTCGGCCAGAAGCCCTGCCCCGGCGCGTAAACGCCGCCCACAAAGGGAATGCGGAACTGTCCGCCGTGAGCGTGTCCGGAAAAGACCAGATCAATGTCCCGCGCCGCGTAATAATCGAGGTAATCGGGCGCGTGCGCCAGCAGGATATTCAGATTGTCGTTTTGCGGCATGATCTCGTCGAGCGTGCCGTCGGTGAGACGCGCAAAGCGCAGACCGATGAGATTGCAGTCAAAGTCCCCGCAGTTCAGGGGCACCCATTCGTTTTGCATCACGGCGCATCCCGACGCTTCAATGCCGTTCATCAGAAAATCGTATTCTTCCTTGGGGAGTCCCTGCTCATGGTTGCCGCAGACAAAATAGGTGGGAGCTATCTCCGCCGCATGCTGCATGAAATTGATGCCGAGCGGGATATCCGTGCGGTTGCGGTCCACCAGATCGCCCGTCATCACGATGATATCGGGATCGGTGCGGCGAATGACGTCCAGAAGATACCACGAATCCGCGCCGAAAGCCTTGTTGTGAAGATCGGTAACCTGCACGATGCGAAAAGGAGTTCCCGACACGGAGCGCCCGGTTTCATAGGTATAATAGGACACCTCGATGGCGTTGTTCTCCCACACCACATAAACGACGCTCATCACCAGCGCCGTTGTCAGACAGGCGACTTTCACCCGCAGCATGATTCTGTCGCGCGGCGAGGTCTTTTTCTTCATGAGCTGTCCAAACCAATTGGCCAGCGCGTTGAGGACACAATAGCCTGCCGCGCCCACCGCGAAGATCAAAAACACCTTGCCGTAATGCAGCGACCGCCGCAGCATGCGGTAGGCGCTCTCTCCCTTTGGAAACAGGGAACCGTAATCCCAGAAGAAGCAGACCATCTGTTCAAAGCCGCACAGCAGCAGCAAAAACGACGGCAGTATCAGCCGCCCCTTGAGGCGGGGTCTGACACTCCGCAGCAGACAGCACAGAAACGGCACCGTCAGCAGTTCGTCCACATAGGTACTCGAGAAATCTCCCGTCAGCAGCAGCTCATTCAGCCCGATAATTCCCAGAATCACCGCAGCGGAAATCACCGGCAGACGGGATTCCTGTATTTTTTGAGGTTCCTTCACCGTCGTTTGTTTCACTTCCTAATAATGTAAAAAATAGATGCAAAATGCTATATAATAAAATTCGCGATGGCGAACACCAGATGACAGACCGTAAAACCCGCGCCAAAGAAAAGCGCGAAGGCGTTTTTTCTGTCCAGCGCAAACAGGAGAAACGAAAGACACGGCGGAACCGTCAGCAGAAGAACCACCAAAGGCACTGTCAGTCCGGTATAGTAAAGCGCCCAGCCGACATAATACAGCAATACGCAGGCCAGCGAAGCCGCTTTCAGCGGGGAAAGCAGGCATTGCTCCCTCTCCCTGCGGAGAAGCACCAGCAGGGAGCCGATCATCGCGACCTGACACACGGAACCAATCCTATCCACCGTGGGCGTGACTGACATATTGCGCAGAATATCCTGCGGCGCGGGAACCGCAAACCAGATCAGATTGGGCGCCATGACCGCCAGAAACAGCAGCAGCGCCGGTATGTCAAATCCGAATTGATATCGTTTCAGCATGGTTTCTCTCTTTTCTTATCGCTATAGAAAAAGAAGCAATATTCGGTCAGATAAATCAGCGCGGTGCCGGCGGCATAGCAGAGCATATCGCTCCAGTCGGCCGACGAGCCGAGCAGAATGCCAAGCAGACTGCCTCGCGGTATGCCCAGTACGTCACACAGACGCAAATATTGCAGCAGCTCCGCGAGAATGCCCAGACTGCCCACGGCGGCGGGCAGCCATACGCTCCGGCGGACGTAAAACACCCGCACAAAGCAGTACAGCAGCGGTATCACCAGCACATCCCCGATGTAGGCGCGCACAAACCCGTGCGCAAAACGACCGATGAGGATTTCCACTCCCAGCAGCGCCGCAAAACAGACCGCCGCTGTGATTCGTTTGCGTTTGGTACTCATATCAATCCCACCAAAAATGCCAGACCGTCGATTGGGTCAGGCTGTCCATCCATGCCCCGCGCGTGCAGGACGGCGTGTTTTCCAGGCAGTAGGGACAGAACAGCTCATGTTCCTCCGCCAGCGTCCGCACGGACGTCTCATCTTTCAGAGGATGCGGCACCCGATAGTCGATGCTGTCGCCGGTCACATGGCAAATCACCGCGCCGCTGTCCTCCTGCCATTTCTTTGTGACCGCGATCATGACCGGCGGCGGAGGGCAGTCGTTCCAGTTGCCCATGGGCAGCCATGCCGCAACCTGCCACGGCGCTGTCACGGGGATGCGCACCAGAAGGGTTTCACAGTAGTCCGCGCAAAGCTCCGGCTCCCGCAGCGCTTCGCCGTCCGCGATTTCGCCGCACGGGTCAAGTCCGTATGCGTCCATCGCCTCATGAAAGAAACGCTCGGCGGTTTGTCTGTCGGCCTCCGCAATCAATGTCTTCCGATACGCGGCCATCGCTTCTTTGTTCAGCTCGGAAAGCGTATCGCATTCGTCTCCGCTCTCATTCAAGGCAATGGCTTCCGCAAGATTGTCGTCCACGGCAATCAGCACGGGAACGATTCCGTTCCCCTCGCTGTCCGCGACCGCTTTATGAAACACGTCCAGAATGGGACGCGGGTCCTGCATGACCGGAAAATAGATGCAGTCGCAGTCAAAATAATCCGCGAATGCCTCGCAAAGCTCGCTCGGCTCGCCGCCGAACGGTCGGCCGGTTATCATCGTCAACGCCTCCCCGTATTACGCCTCGTCGCCGCTTTCGTCGCTTTGACCGCCCAGCAGCTTGTCAAGACCCGCCATGCCCTCAAAAGCGGCTACCGTCTCGTTGAGACGCGCCATGGTGTCGCTGATGCCGAGGTCATAGAGCGATTCGATAATGCCGGTGTCCATCGTCACTTCGGTCTGCTCGCCGCTCTCCATGTTTTTGAGCTTCACGATGCCGGATTCCAGTTCGCTGTCACCGATGACGACGGTGTATTTTACGCCCAGCTTGTTGGCGTATTTCATCTGCGCCTTGACCGAACGGCCGTTGAGGTCGGTCTGCGCCGAGAAGCCTTCCTCGCGCAGCTTGGCGCAAAGCTCCATGCATTTTACCATCGCCGCTTCGCCCATCGGGGCAAGGTAAATCGTCGTTTTTTCGGGTTCGGGGAATGTCACGCCCTGCGCTTCCATGACCAGCATGACGCGTTCCAGACCCATGCCGAAGCCGAGAGAGGGCGTATCGGGGCCGCCGAGCTGCTTGAACAGCCCGTCATAACGGCCGCCGCCGCAGATGGTGGACTGTGCGCCGAGGTCAGAGGAGATGAATTCAAACACCGTGCGGGTGTAATAATCCAGTCCGCGCACGATGGAGGGATTGACGGTGTAGGCAATGCCCATCGCGTCGAGGTATTGCTTGACGCTGTCGAAGTGGCTGCGGCAGTCGTCGCAGAGGTAGTCGATCATGCGCGGCGCATCCTTGGCGACCTCCTGACAGGTCGGCACCTTGCAGTCAATAATGCGCATGGGGTTTCTTTCCAGACGGTCAAGGCAGGTTTCGCAAAGGCATTCCTTCTTGCCCTCAAAATAATCCTTGAGCGCCTTGTGATATTCGGCGCGGCAGGCGGGGCAGCCGATGGAGTTGATCTCCAGCGTGTAGCCTGTAATGCCCAGCTCCGTGAGCGTGGCGTTGGCAAGCGAAATGATCTCCGCGTCGGCGGCGGGAGAGGGCGCGCCGAACAGCTCCACGCCGAACTGGTGGAATTCACGCATACGTCCCGCCTGCGGTTTTTCCGCGCGGTAGCAGGAAGCCACATAGCAGTCCTTGACCGGCAGCGCGTCATTGATCAGGCCGTGTTCGATGGCCGAACGGACGGCGGAAGCGGTCATTTCGGGACGCAGCGACAGCGAACGGTTGCCGCGGTCGTTGAAGGTGTACATTTCCTTCTGCACCACATCGGTGGTATCGCCCACGCCGCGGGTGAAAAGTTCGGTGTGTTCAAACACGGGCGTGCGAATCTCGCTGTAGCCGTGCAGCCGCGCCGTTTCAAGGCAGACTTTCTCTACATACTGCCATTTATAGCTCTCGGACGGAAGCACGTCCTGCGTGCCTTTGATTGATTTGGTAATCAGTGCCATTTGGGTTCAAATCCTTTCTTTGAAAGCCATAGTAAACTTGTATTATCATATAATTATAGCATTTGCAAGTGACAATTGCAATATTTTGGCTGAAAAAAGCGGCAAAATCCGGTTTTTTTTAATTTTTTGTAATTGGGATTTGGCATTCTGTAAAGGGGGACCGTTTCGTTTTTTTGCTGAGGGCCGGTTTTGGAACCTGCCTTGGCGCGGGGCGCGGGCCAATACAGGCTGGAGCATTTGCCGCATTTTAGCTTTTTATAAAGAGGGTATCTTCCCCTCCCGCAACAGGGCTTTTGCCCCGATGCACGCGACGGGGGCGAATATTGCCAGCGGCAGCTCCGTTGATGGAGGCAGCCCCGTTGACAGAGCTATCACCGTTGATGAAAGTGACCCCGTTCGTGCTGGCAACCCGCGCAATTGGCGCGATGGGGTTTGTCATGAATAGATTGTAACTCTTTTGTAACCGAGTAGGAGGATATAGATTTATTTTGATTTTTATAGCAGGACATCCTGCTAATGCTGGTGAGTGAGATGTGATTTTATAGGACGATTGCTTTTTTGATTTGCATACGACCTTGACAACCTGCCTATAAAATCCTATACTTTAGATAGAAGCAATCGCACAATTTCACATTTCACATTTCACACTTCACATTTTTAAAGAGGTTTTTCAATGAGTGAAATCAACTACGCCGCCTTAGAGGGGCATATCGCGGCCGGAAAGCCATCTCCCGTTTATTTGATTACGGGGGATGACGGATATCTGCGCCGCCGCAGTCTGGAGCAATTAAAGAAAGCCTTTATGCCAACCTTCATGCCGGAGTTCAACTACACCGAATTCGACGGCAGCACATGCAGCGTGGATGAAATCGCCGCCGCCGCCGAACTGCTGCCCATGATGACCGACCGCCGCATGGTAGTGGTTAAGGATCTCGACGCGGCTGCCATCGGCGCGGAGCAGTACCGCAAGCTTGAAACGCTGCTCGGGTCGCTTTACGACACCTGCGTGCTGATTTTTTTCAACGTGTCGGTCAAAGCCTCCGCGAAAAGCGGGGACAAACAGGGCGCGATGCGTTCGCTCATCAAAAAAGCCGGCACCGTCGTCAACTGCAAAACGCCCACTGCTGCTGAAATCACGGACATTCTGCTGGCCGCCGCCAAGGAAATGGGCGCACGGATTTCCCGCGCCGACGCGGCCTATCTGGTAGAGCGCTGCGGCACCGATATTACCAACCTGCTCAGCGAACTGAGCAAGCTGCATTCCCTTTGCAGCGGTCAGATTACCCGCGCCGCCATTGACGGCAACACCACCCAGAGCGTGGACGTAAAAGGGTATCTGCTTGCGTCCAATGTCATCGCGGGCAAACGGCGCGAGGCCTATCAGGTGATGGAGGAACTCCTTGACGAGAGAACCGAACCGGTCGCGGTGCTGGCGATCATGTCGGGCGCGTTCATCGACCTTTACCGTGCCAAGCTGGCTTCGGCGCAGAGCAAAACCGCCGACGACATGGCGGCTATCTTCGGGGAAGAATACAAAGGCAAGGAGAAGCGGCTGAGCTTTTCTTTCCGCGACTGCCGCCGCTATCCCGTGGCCTTGCTGTGCCGCTGGTGCACGCTGCTGTGCGAAACCGACGCGGCGCTCAAAAGCAGCCGTGTGGACGGCAGGATTCTGATGGAAAAGCTCCTCGCGGAAATGTTCGCGGCGGCGGAGGTGACACGATGATCCGGGTCAAAGAAGCCGTCATCGTCGAGGGACGTTACGACAAGATCCGCCTGAGCAGCCTGATCGACGGGCTGATTATCACCACCGACGGCTTCGGCATTTTTAAAAACAAAGAGAAAATGAACATGCTGCGCCATCTCGCGCGCACCCGCGGATTGCTGGTGCTGACCGACAGCGACGCGGCGGGCTTTGTCATCCGCAACCATTTACAATCCTGCATACCGCCTCAGCAGATCAGGCACGCCTACATTCCCGACATCGAGGGCAAGGAACGGCGCAAGACCGAGCGTTCCAAGGAGGGCAAGCTCGGCGTGGAGGGGATGCCGACCGAGGTACTGCTGGCCGCACTGCAAAAGGCGGGCGTGATCTGCGATGAAACCGCCGCCCCCTCCGCAGTCGCGGCACAGCCCATTACACAGGCGGATTTCTTTCGGGCGGGTCTGTCGGGCGGTGAGAACAGCGCGGCACGGCGTGCCGAACTGCTGGCATGGCTGGGGCTTCCCGCGCATATGACGACCAAGGCGCTGCTGGGGGTTATCAATGATTACATGACGCGTGAGGAATTTGAGGCGCTTTTCAGAGACGGGACATGAGAATTTAGTGCAGTAGGAATAAACAAAAAAAGAAAAAAGAAGAAAAAGCGAAGCGCAACTAGCGAGCGAATGCGAGCGCGGGGTCCTAGGGGGCAAGGCTCCCTAGCGGGT
>CAMHAV010000015.1 GCA_946182865.1 uncultured Clostridia bacterium | reverse complement strand
ATTCTTTATTATCTATTATCTTAGCGAGCTTGCGAGCGCTCTAAATTCTCATTTACTTCATTACTATTGCAATCGCCTGATTTCACTGATAAAATGCCATCAGCCGTTGACAAGCGACGGGTCAATTTTAATCTTCTGGGTCATGGCGCTGTCCTTATGGCTGTTGACCGACGCGTCAGAGGTGAGATGATTGCCGAAGCACTGCGTCCAGTAGATCTGATAAAGGCTGTCATGCTTGACGCAGCCGATGCCGATGGTGGTAAAGTCCGGGTTGAGAATATTGGCTCTGTGTCCCTCTGAATTCATCCAGCCCTCCACCACGGCGGCAGGCGTCTGATAACCCGCGGCAATGTTTTCGCCTCTCGACGTGGAGTCATCCTTAAACGCGGTGAAGCAGGAGCTTCCGTCGGGACGGGTATGGCTGAACAGGAGCACGATCTCGCCGGAACGCATCATCGCGGTATCGAGCAGAGAAGCGTCCATTTTCAGCGCGGGCTTTACGCCCGCCTTGCTGCGCTCCTCATTGACCAGCTTGAGCACTTCATACGCGTAAGAATAGGAGCGCGTCACGCTGATGGTTTTGAGATTGGGATCCTCCGTCACGGTCACGTCAAAGGTCGTGCTGGCGGGGCCGTAATGCACCGTGATCTTCTGCGTTCCCACCGTGTTCAGCTTGGTGGGAACGCAGGTGAAGTTGGCGGTGATTTCGCGGGAGGTGTTGTCGCTGTAGGTGGCGGTCAGTTTCAGACCGCTTGTGTCAAGCGTGCTGCCCACGATATAGGTGAGCTTGCTCGGCTTGGATTTGACGGCAATGGATGTCACCGTGCGGTTGACGGTTACGCCAAAAGCAGCGGAGGCGTCGCCGTATTTCACGGTAACGGTCTGCGTGCCCGCTGTCGTCAGCTTGGCGGGCGTACAGGTGAAGCCGCTTGTCACTTCGGCTGTGGTGTTATCGCTGTAGGTCACGCCCAGTTTCATGCCGGTGGCGTCAAGCGTATCTCCGACATTATAGGTGAGTTTGGAGGGCTTGGCCTTGACTGTGACGGAGGTGACTTTCTTGTTAACCGTCACATAGAATCCAGTGGACTTGCCACCATAGGTGACGACGATCTTCTGCTGGCCCACGGTGCTGAGTTTCCCCGACGGCGTGCAGGTAAAGCCGCTGGTCACCTCGGCTGTGGTGTTGTCGGCATAGGTCACTTTGAGCTTCATGCCGCTCGCGTTGAAGGTATCCCCCACCGCGTAGACCTGCTTGGTGGGCTTGGCCGTCAGCACGACCGACGAAATGGCCTTGCCGACTGTTACATAAAATCCGGTGGACTTGCCGCCGTAGGTGACGACGATCTTCTGCTGTCCGACGGTGGTGAGTTTGCCGGACGGCGTGCAGGTGAAACCGCTGGTAATTTCGGCGGTAGTATTGTTGGCATAAGTCACTTTGAGCTTCATGCCGCTCGCGTTAAAGGTTTCCCCCACCGCGTAGACCTGCTTGGCGGGCTTGGTCTTGATGGCCACCGAGGAAACGGCCTGTGCCGCGGTAGTCACCGTCACATAGAAACCGGTGGACTTGCCGCCATAGGACACGACGATCTTCTGCTGACCGACGGTATTCAGTTTGCCCGACGGCGTGCAGGTGAAGCCGCTGGAAATTTCTTTCTTGGTGCCGTCGTCATAGGAAACTGTCAGCTTCATGCCGGCAGAGGAAAAACTCTCGCCTACAATATAATATTGCTTGGTGGGTTTGCTCTTGATGGCAACGGAAGAAACTTCGGGCACCTTGTTGACCGTGACATAGAATCCGGTCGCTTTGCCGCCATAGGTCACGACAATCTTCTGCTGGCCGACCGTGGTGAGTTTGCCCGACGGCGTGCAGGTAAAGCCGCTCGTGACTTCTTTCTTGCTGCCGTCGTCATAGGAAACGGTGAGTTTCAGTCCGGCAGAGCTGAAGCTTTCGCCTGCATAGTAAATCTGCTTGGTGGGCTTGCTCTTGATCGCAATGGAAGCAATTTCGGGAACCTTGTTGACCGTGACATAGAAGCCGGTGGACTTGCCGCCGTAGGTCACGACAATTTTCTGCTGTCCCACGGTGCTCAGCTTGGTCGGCGTGCAGGTGTAGCCGCCCGTGACTTCCACGCTTTTGCCGTTGTCGTAATTGGCTTTTAGCACCATGCCTTTGCTGTCAAAGGTTTCTCCCACGGTGTAGGTCTGCTTGGTAGGCTTGGTCTTGAGGGTGACGGAAGAAAGATTGACCGTCTTGACCGTCACATAAAACCCGGTGGTTTTGCCGCCGAAGCTGACCACGATCTTCTGCTCGCCCGCCGTTGTCAGCTGCGTCGGCGTGCAGGTGTAGCCCTCGGTGATCTCCGCGGTCATGTTGTCGGTATAGGCGGCGGTCAGCGCCATGCCGCTGGGGTCAAAGGTATCGCCCACCTCATAGGTCAGCTTGGAAGGCTTCTTTTTGAGCGCAACGGACGCAACCGAATCAGTCTTGGCTCTCACTTTCACATAGCCCTTGACTGTGCCGAAAGTTGTGACGTTATCGCCATACTCATCGCTGCACTCCGTCACCTTGATGGTAACGGGATAAGTGCCGGGCGAAGTTTTGGCTGCCACGGTAAAGGTCAGGGAGACCAGTTCTCCCTCGCTGTACACATCATCCGCGGCGCTCCAGATCATCCGATAGGGCTTCTGCGCCACGCTGGGTCCGGCGACAAAATCCGTATCACTCCCGAAAAGATTCTTGTCTGAAGCAGATTTGAGCGTCATTACGCTGCCATCATAATCCGCTGTCAACGAGAGATACGAAAAGCCGGGATTGTTTTCCAGAGAAAATGTCAGGGTTACGTTGCCGCCCGGCAAAACCGCCGCCGTATTCGCCGTCACCGTCAGCGAATCGGATGACGCGGCAGATGCCGTTGAGGAAAACACAACTATGGCACTCATTGCCAACAAAAATGTCAGCATTGTGGAAAAAAGTTTTTTCACAGGCTTAGCCTCCTTGTATAAAAATGGAATTGGGTTGTTATCAGTATATCACCAAGTCAAAACAATGTCAATAAGTGTCATCGGGAGTTTATAATAAATGTGGAATATAGGCAATCGCAAAAAACATGCCTCTGCGGCCGAAATTTACTCTGTCAGGATTGACACACAGCCGTTTTTTTGATAAACTGTAGTTAAAGTATATCTCCCTTGATGGGAAAGGAATGATTATTTTGCCGTATCAAGAGTATGATCCCGTTTTCGACGACGCTTCGGAATGGACAAATAATAACGATATACCGCAGCAGACGACAGCCTCTCGCGGCGCTTCCCGGTTTCACCAACGAGGCAGCGCCGACAGTCTTCCCACCCCCGAACCCACGGAGTCCGCACCCTCCTCCCGGTTTCACAAACGAAGCGACGCCGACAGCATTTCCACCTCCGAACCGACGGAGTCCGCACCCTTTTCCCGATTTCACAAACGAAGCGGCGGCGACAGCATTCCCACCTCTGAGCCGGCGGAACCCGCACCCTCTTCCCGGTTTCATAAACGAAGCGGCGGTCCTGCCGCTTCACAGCCTCAAGCGAATGACGGGGACGATATCTTCCCGTTGGAAGACGCCGACGGGCCTTTATCCTCTTCGGAAGATCTGTTCGGAGATTATCCCGACAAACGCCCCGACTTTTCCTTTGATGAATTCGAGTCGCCCCCAAAAAACACGTCCAAATCCTTTGCCGGTTTTTTGATACTGATTGCCCTGCTTGTGATAGCGGTCTGCGGCACCTTTCTGATTAAAAGCCGCGTTTCACGCCGTCAGGATTCACTCTCTGCGGACGCCCAAACAACCCCGACTGCCGCGACGGTCCCCTCTACGGTTCCCGATACGGATGCCGACGGGGAACCGACAACCACCCAATCCACCGAAACACAGACCACTACCGCTGCCGCGTCCAGCTATCAGACCTTGAAAATGGGCGACAAAAATGATGACGTGAAGAAGATGCAGGATCGTCTTCTCAAGCTCGGCTACATCGGGGCGGAAAGCTGCACCGGCTATTTCGGAGATTACACCCAAAAAGTCGTCAAACGATTCCAGAAAAAAGCGGGTCTGACCCAAACCGGCATCGCCGACAACGAAACGCTCACCCGACTGTACGCCGACGACGCACCCAAGTGGAGATGATTGTGCGTCCGTTTTCCCTCCCCCGACCGCAGCCAAAAATAACCGCTCCCGCGGGCTTCGCTTTATGACGAAGCGCTGCGGGAGCGGTTTTTTATAGCAATCCAAATAATCAGGGAGACAAAAGGAGGCGATGATGGTGAGTGCAGGGCAAGGCGGAGGACGACGGTGGGCTGGCGCCCACCTAGGACGACAACGCAGCCATGTGCTCACCAGCGCGCCGAACTTGTCTTTTTGTTTGTTTGGATTGCTATAGTGTATTGAGGTGGATATTTGCGGGAAGTTACGTCACCGTCACATAGAAGCCGGTGGATTTGCCACCGTAGGTGACCACGATTTTCTGCTGCCCCTTGGTGGTGAATTTGCCTGTGGGAGTGCAGAGGAAACCGCTAGTCACTTCGGCAGTCGTGTTGTCCGTGTAGGTGATTTTCAGCACCATGCCGGACGAATTGAAGGTTTCGCCCACCTTGTAGGTACGCTTGGCGGGCAGCTTTTTGATGGTGACGGAGGAAACGGGCTTTGTCGTCACCTTGATGGGGAATGCGGTAGATTGTCCCGCATAAACTACGGTGATCCACTGAGTACCGACGGTTGTAAGCTTCGTGGGGTAACAAGTAAATGCGCTTGTCACGTCCTTAGTAGAACCGTCGTCATAAGCAGCTCTGAGTTTCAGCCCGGAGGTGTTGAGCGAGTTGCCGACAATATAGGTGGTCTTGGTGGGCTTCTGAATCACGCGGATGGTCTTGGCCTTTTTCACTACGTTCACAGGGAAAGCGGTTGCGGTACCGCCGTATTTGACGGTAATCCACTGGAGCCCTTCCGCTGTGAATTTGGTAGGCGTACAGGTGAAGCCGCTGGTGATAACCTTGGTTGTGCCGTTGGAATAGGTCACCGTCACTTCCATGCCGGAGGTGTTGAGCGAATTGCCGGGTACATAGGTTGTCTTGGTCGGTTTCTTTGTTACACGAATCTTCGCAACGGTGGGTTCGTTGACCTTCACCGGGAACGCCGTCGCCGTGCCGCCGAATTTGACAGTGATCCACTGGGTGCCGACGGTTGTAAGCTTTGTAGGTGTGCAGATAAAGCCACTGGTAACGACCTTAGTTGAACCGTCAAAAAGGGTGTAGGTAACTTTTATGCCGGATGTGTTCAGCGTTTCGCCTTGTCCGTAAGTCGTCTTGGTTGGCTTCTGCGTCACACGAATCTGCTTGGCGTTGACCGTCACATAGAATGCAGTGGTCTTGCCGCCGTAGGTAACGACGATCTTTTGCTGCCCTAATGTGTTCAGCTTGCCAGAGGGAGTGCAAGTAAAGCCGGAGGCGATTACCTTGGTGGTGCCGTTTTCATAGGTAGCGGTCAGTTTCAGACCTGCGGAGCTGAATGTTTCGCCGACGATATAGGTTGTTTTGGAAGGTTTGGTCTTTACCGCAACAGAGGCAAGCGGCGAATAATTGTAAACGAAATTCTTCGCGTTGAGCAGATAGCTGTTGCCACCGCTACTGATACCGTCGGATTTCAAATTATTCCATTGGATTTGAGAACCGGTATAGTACACGGTGTTAAGTGCAGAACAATTGTAGAAAGCATTATAACCGATGGATGTAACTGCCTTGGGAATCACGATGCTTGTCATAGCGGAACAATTGTAAAACGCATGTTTGGCTATGGAGGTTACATGCCTGCCAACGGAAACCTTTTTCAGCGAAGAACATTTAGAAAAAGTATAGCCACGAATGGCTGTCAGTTTATCCGGAAGCACAATAGTGCTCAGATTTGTGCAGCCCTCAAATACGCCATAACCGGAGTCATTATCGCCCAGTGTGGCAAGATTGGAGTTGCTGGCAAAGGTAACCGTTTTTAATGTGGTCAGGTCTTTAAATGCAGAGTTGTGTATCGTGGTTACCGATGAAGGAATGGTAATGCTCGTTAATGCCGTTTTTCTAAACGCATTCTCACCTATTTCATTTAATCCGTTGCTCAATTCGGCTTTTACAAGGCGACTGCAGTTGTAAAAGGCATAACCTCCGATTGACGCTACACTGGCGGGTATTCTGATCTGAGTCAGATTGACACAATTACTAAACGCATAATTTCTGATAGATTTCACGCCGCTGCCAATAGTCACACTTGTTAATTTGGAACAGCCAGCAAACGCATATCCCTGCACATATGTCAGTTTATTGGGCAACACAATAGACGTAAGATTTGTGCACCCCCGAAATACACCGTCACTGGAATAATATCCTCCCAGTGTGGTAAGATTTGAATTGCCAGCAAAGGTAACCGTTTTTAATGTGGTCAGGTCTTTAAAGGCAGCATTGTGTATCGTCGTTACTGATGAAGGAATGGTAATGCTCGTTAATGCCGTTTTTCTAAACGCATTCTCTCCTATTTCTTTCAATCCGTTGCTCAGTTCGACTTTTACAAGGCGGCTGCAGTTGTAAAAGGCATCATATTTGATTGACTCCACATTGGCAGGAATTTTAATTTGAGTCATATTGATACAATTACTAAACGCATATTCTTTGATGTCTTTCACGCTGCTGCCAATCGTCACACTTGTTAAATTGGAACAATCGGCAAACGCATACCCTTGTACATACGTCAGTTTATTGGGCAGCACAATAGACGTAAGATTTTTGCACCCCCGAAATACACCATAAGTGGAGTAACTCTTGCCTAGTGTGGTTAGTTTAGAATTACTGGAAAAGCTGACTCTTTCCAGATTCAGACAGTTTGTAAACGCTGAATCATATATAGCGGTAACAGAAGCGGGAATCGTAACATAATCCAGATTTTTACAATCCCTGAATGCATCTGTACAGATCGACGTAATATTCCCCGAGAATTTTATCTGGGAAATCGTCGATTTATACCCGCTCCACGGATGGCTGGTCATAGTGCCGCTGCCGCTGATGGTCAGCACGCCTGTAGATGTATTATAGCTCCAGTTGAGGCTGTCGCCGCAGGTGCCGCTGGTAGCGCCCTCGTTGTCCTGCACCTGTTTCTCTTGCACGGAGACGGTTTCTTCCTCTGTCACCACGACTTCCTGCGCCGTTTCGTCCGCTTCGGGCTCGGCAGGCTGGCTTATCGTCGTCTGAGGAACGTCAACCGCGGCGTCGGTTTCCGACACATTCGCCGCCGCGAACACATTGGTACACGCGGAGACAAACCATGCCGCTGTCAGCGCAAGCGCTAACAATTTCTTGCACTTCATGGAATCAATCAATCCTTTCAATATATAATATGATTTTCAAATACACACTTTCAAGAATCACCTTTAACAATAATTCATAAAAGGTTATACTGAAATGTTACTACATCTTATGCAATTTGTCAACAGATGATATAGATAATATCATAGGCATCCGGTTGTTAAGATTGCACAATAATATTCAACTTATGTGCCGATAGCATCAAAAAAACCAACTCCCTGACAAAAAATGTCTCAGAGTTGGTTTTATCATTATAGAAAAATATCTCTCAAGCAAGGACAAGACGCTACTTCTTCATCGCCTTGATGACTTTGAGGCGGCTGAATTCTTCTCTGTCCTTTTCGTCGAGCGCGTCGGTGATGTATTTGACCGTGGCCTCGAACTTGGGAATCATGATATTTTTGAGGGCGTTGGCACGCTTCTGGGTCTTTTTGATCGCGTCGGCGAGACGGTAAACGCAGTTTTCCACCTCGGCCAGCACCGCCGTCAGCCGCTTGACCTCCTGAAATTTCAGATACGCCTCGTCAATCATGGAATTCGAGGTGTACATACCGAAAGGAATGGTCAGCGGGCGTTCCTCCAGCTTGACGGTGGGAATCTCCACACCCATGACAGAACGGTAGTCGATGGTGAGTCCGTTGTCCACCGGCACTGCCTCCGCCAGCGGTTCGCACAGTCCGAAAACAATGTTGGCGCGCTGGAGGGCATAATACGCTTCGGAATAGTTGTTGTCGATTTCGCCCTGGATGGTGGCGGCTCTGTCCATCAGCGTCATCATTTCGCGCACCAGAATATTGCGCTTGCGGTCCAGCAGGTCATAGCCCACTCTGGCCAATTCCAGCGATTTTTTAGTGGCAATCAGATTTCCCTTTGTGGGTACGGCATTTACAGCCACATGACCTCAGTCCTTTCCTGATTCTTTCGCCTGATGGGGCATTTCGTGTCATGCTTCCTTGGCGGGCGCGTGATAGTATTTTTCGAGCGTTTCGTTGTCCACGCGGTCGAGTTCTTCGCGGGGGAGCTGCGACAGCAGTTCCCAGCCCAGCGTCAGGCTCTGCTCCATCGAACGCGCTTCGTTTTCGCTCTGGCGGATGAAGGTGTTCTCAAATTTCTTGCCGAATTCCAGCAGCTTCTTGTCGTTGTCGGAGAGTTCCTCCTCACCGATGACCGACGCAAGCGAGCGGGCGTCCTGCACCTTGGCATAGGAGGCAAACAACTGGTTGGAAAGCGCCGCGTGATCTTCACGGGTAAACCCTTCGCCGATGCCGTCCTTCATCAGACGGGAGAGCGACGGCAGGATGGAAACCGGCGGATATATGCCCGAACCGTCGAGCGCGCGGTCGAGAACGATCTGTCCCTCCGTGATGTAGCCCGTCAGGTCGGGAACCGGGTGCGTGATGTCGTCGTTGGGCATGGTGAGAATCGGAATCTGTGTGACCGAGCCTTTGTGTCCTTTAATCATGCCCGCGCGTTCATAGAGCGAGGCAAGGTCGGAATAGAGATAGCCCGGATAGCCTTTACGTCCGGGGATTTCGCCCTTGGAGGAGGAAAATTCACGGCAGGCTTCGGCGTAGGATGTCATGTCGGTCATAATGACCAACACATGCATATCGTGTTCAAAGGCGAGGTATTCCGCCGCCGTCAGCGCGCAGCGGGGGGTGAGAATACGCTCGATGATCGGGTCATTGGCAAGGTTGAGGAACATCGTCACGCGCTGCAATACGCCGGATTCCTCAAAGGAACGGCGGAAATAGTCCGCCACGTCGTTTTTAACGCCCATCGCGGCAAACACAATGCAGAATTTCGCGTCCTCGTCGTTGGCGATCTTCGCCTGACGGACGATCTGGGCGGCGAGTTCGTTGTGCTTCATGCCGGAGCCGCTGAAAATGGGCAGCTTCTGCCCGCGAATCAGCGTAATCAACGTGTCGATGGAGGATATGCCCGTGCAGATGTAGTTCTGCGGATAGACGCGGGACACCGGATTGATGGGTGTGCCGTTGACGTTCATGCGCTTTTCGGGATAGATTCTGCCCAGACCGTCGATCGGTGCGCCGACGCCGCTGAAAATTCTGCCCTGGATTTCGGGCGAGAGGTCAAGCTCCATCGGACGACCCTTGAGGCGGGTGTGGGTGTTTTGCAGCGAAATGCCGCGCGTTCCCTCGAACACCTGAATGACCGCCCGGCTGCCCTCGATCGCCACGATACGTCCATGACGGACGGTGCCGTTGTCAAGGCGGATCTCCACGATCTCCTCATAGGAAGGGCAATCGACATCGTCCAGAACGATCAGCGAACCGTTGATCTCCTTGACGCCAATATATTCAAAAATCATGGTACTACTTCCTTCCCTGAGAATTTACACGCTGAAAGTGTTCATCACTTCGTCAATCTCGCGCGTGTAGTTGTCGAGCAGTTCTTCCCGGTCGTTGGGAACGTCATACTTGATACGCACGATCTTGTCAAAGAGGCCGCTGTCGGTGATCTTGGAAAGCGGCACGCCCTGCGACACGGCATAGGCCGCCGTATCGTAAAGATGGAGCGTGGCGCGCATCATTTTGAGCTGCTTGGTCAGCGGCACATAGGTGTCGTCTTTATGGAAGGCGTTCTGCTGGAGGAATCCCACGCGGATAGCCTTGGTAATTTCGATGATGAGCTTCTGGTCGTCCGGCAGCACATCGGAACCGATCAGCTTGACAATTTCCATCAGGCTGGCTTCCTCTTGCAGCAGGGCGGCAAAACGCTCGCGGCACTTCATGAAGTCCTCGCCCACGTTGTCGGCGTACCATTTTTCCAGATCGCCCGCGTATTCGCTGTAGCTGTCGAGCCAGTTGATGGCGGGATAATGTCTCGCGTAGGCAAGCGATTTATCCAGCGCCCAGAAGCAGCGGGTAAAACGCTTGGTGTTCTGGGTGACAGGCTCCGAGAAGTCGGAACCCTGCGGCGAAACCGCGCCGATGATCGTGACGGAACCCTGTTTGCCGCAAAGCGCCTCCACCAGTCCCGCGCGCTCGTAGAATTCCGACAGGCGGGAGGGCAGATAGGCGGGGAAGCCTTCTTCGGCGGGCATTTCTTCCAGACGGCCGCTGATTTCTCGCAGCGCTTCCGCCCAGCGGGAGGTCGAGTCGGCCATGATCGCGACGTGATACCCCATGTCGCGGTAATATTCCGCCAGCGTAATGCCTGTGTAGATGGACGCTTCACGCGCCGCCACCGGCATATTTGACGTGTTGGCAATCAGACAGGTGCGGTCGGTCATGGGGCGGTTGGATTTCGGGTCGATCAGGGAGGAGAATTCCTCCAATACCTGGCTCATCTCGTTGCCGCGTTCGCCGCAGCCGACATACACGATGATATCCGCGTCGCACCACTTGGCAAGCTGGTGCTGCGTCATGGTCTTGCCCGTGCCGAAGCCGCCGGGGATGGCCGCTGTGCCGCCCTTGGCGATGGGAAACAGCGCGTCGATGACTCGCTGACCCGTCACCAACGGAATGTTGGCGTAAAGGCGCTCGTTGATGGGTCTGGGATGACGAATCGGCCATTTCTGGCAAAGCGTCAGCTCATGTGTATGGCCGCTGTCATCCTTTAACGTGACGACGGTGTCGTTGACTTTATATTTTCCGTCGGGAGCAACACTCTCTACCACGCCCGAGAGTCCGGGGCGCACCAGACAACGATGCTCGATAATGGAGGTTTCGGGACAGGTGGCATAGATCATGCCGCCCTCCAGACGGTCACCGGGCTGCACCTTTACGGTCACGTCCCACTCGCGCTCGGTATTGAGGGAGGGAACGCTCGCGCCGCGGTTGATGAATGCGCTGCCCGAAAGCCGTTCGATTTCTTTCAGGGGGCGTTCGATGCCGTCGAAAATATTGTCGAGGATGCCGGGGCCGAGCGTCGCGGAAAGCAGACCGCCCGTGGAATAGACCGGCGCGCCGGGGGTAAGTCCGGTGGTTTCCTCATAAACCTGAATGGTCGTATATTCACTGGTGATGCCGATGACTTCGCCTGCCAGACGCTGCTCACCGACATACACCATTTCCATCATAGTCAGCCCGGTCTTGCCCTGAATGGTGACGACAGGCCCGTTGATGCCGTAGATCTGATATGCTTTTTCCATGAATGGCATCTCTCCTTCAAAATAATTTACGAAATGGTCAGCCCGGAATTCTCTGCAAACCACTCGTGCTGCTGCTGAAGCGCCACATCCAGCGTGACGTCCACCACTCTGCCGATCTCGGTATTTTCGGCGCGCAGTCCGCCCAAAAGGATATCCTGCGCCACCTTCACCGTGCAGTCGCCAAACGCGGTCTTGATGAGGGGAGAGCATTTCTTGTCGCGGTCGCGGATATAGATCACCGTTGCGCCCATCTTTTCCTCGCCGCACCCCGCAAACACCTTGCGCGCCTCGATGGCGGCTTTTCTGAGGTAGGTCTTGTAAGCGTCGGTCTTGGTGAATTCTTCCAGCTTGGCGGCTGCCCGCTGAAAGACCTCGTTTTCAATGGCGTTGCGGCGCTCGATCAATGCTTTTTTGCCTGCAATTTCCTTGCCGGCCAGTTCCCGGCTGATCATGCTGCGCACTTCGCCCGTCTTGCGCTGGATGGTGCGGTAGGATTCCTCACGGAATTCCTTCTCCGCCTTTTCCAGCTCAATGCTGTTCTGCGCCTCGACCTCGCGCATGATTTTGTCGCGCTGCTCCTGCGCATACTCGTTGATCGCAATCATAAACTTGCTGAGCTTTTCTTCCTGTGTCAACATTTTTTGCGTAACACCCCTTCTTCGGTATAGGGTAAGATAAATAGATAGGACAATCGTACTAGATTCGCACGCCGATGGCTTCCCGCACATAGCGGGAGATGGAATCCTTGGCGCGTCCGTTGCCGTGACGGTCGGGGATCTCCACAATGAGCGGCCGGACGGTGTTGAGCTTGAGGTCATACACCAGATCGGGACAGAGCGAAACAAGCCGTTCGGTCATCAGAATAATGCCGACCGATTCGTCCGCCATGGCGCTTTTGAGGGCGCTCTCCACCTCGTAATCTTCATGCACGACCACCCCTTCAATGCCCGCCAGACGCAGGCCGGTGGCTGTGTCGATATTGTCGCTGATCAGGTAAAATTTCAATATACAGTCCGTCCTTTCTCTCAAAAGTTCGGCACGGCATACACCGGCACCGACAGCGTTTTGCCGCCATCGGTGCCGGCTGCCGTTTTTTGGGTTGAGATGAACCCGATTAAAGGGAAATATTGGGAATCTTGTTCAGAATCATAATAGCGATAACCAGACCGTACAGCGCGATGGATTCACCCAGCGCCACGAAGATCAGCGCCTTACCGAATGCCTTGGGGTCCTCGCTGGTCGCGCCGATTGCGGCAGGAGCTGCTGACGCAACGGCGATACCGCCGCCGATACCGCTCAGGCTGGTGGAAAGTGCAGCCGCCAGCAGACCCAGACCTACCGCCATGCCCATGCCGGAAGCCGCTTCGGCGGCATCCGTTGTCTCGGTCGTTTCCGCCGTCTCGGCTGCCTGTGCGGCGGTTGTGGCGGCAGTGGTAGCGGCTGTGGTAGTGGATGCGCCCTTATCGGACGAAGCAAAGGCCGACATCGCGCCGAACACACAGACGGCAAATACGAGAGCGACGACGGCGAAGTTGACCTTCATCGCCTTTCTGCCGCTTCCGGTCTTGCGGAAAGCGCGCATAGCGGCATAGGCGGCGGCGAATACGGCGATCACAGGGACAGTATAAACAAGTACGTTCATTTTGGTTTCCTCCAACAAATTGAATTTTTTCATATAGGATGTATAGCTTGATGCATTCCCAATGCCCCGCCACCCGGCGAAACACTGAGACAATTGCCTTTATTTCTTCAGTTCCTCCGCAACGGTCGCGGCGGACTTAAAGGGACGGCCCTCTCCGGTAAAGAAGCGGCTGAACATTTCGTAGAATTCCAGACGCAGCGCCTGGATGCCGACCAGCAGGCCTTCGAGCGCCATGATGATGATATTGCCGATCACCACAGTAATCCAGTAGCCCGCGCCGCCGATCATCTCGGCCAGTGTAAAGACCACCGTCATCATGCCGGCATGCACGAGGATAAACGCGCCCACACGCAGGAAGCTGACAGTATTGGACACATAGGACAGCACGACTTCCAGCATTTCAAAGACGTTCTGCATGAGGAAATCACCGATTTTCTCGGGGAACCAGTCTTTTTTGCCCGCGATCAGTTCACTGAGCGGTTCGTTGAAGAAGATCAGCACCGCCGGAATGATAATCAGTCCCACCACATAGGGCAGCGTGAGCAGTTTCAGTCCCAAGAACATCTGACCGATCAGCCCGAACACGGTGGCTCCGTAGAAAAGGAAACCCGCCACACCGTTCTGACTGAACAGCGCGTTGCCGTATTTGTGCTGCTTGCATTTGGTATAGATATTGAGCGCAATCGCGACCAGCACCAGCACCACGCCGATGCCGATGGCGGCGTAGATCAGTTCCGTGCTGAGCTGATTGACGTCGAGCAGCTTGCCCTCCATCAGCGGAATGCCCGTCTTTTCATGCACCCAGCCCCAGAAGGGATTGAGCGCCTCTTCAAAGCCGAACACCGAGCCGAACAGCACGCCGAAGATGGCGGAGGAAATGCCGCACATTGCGATGCATTTGCCCAGTTCCATCTTCTTCATCTTCCACATGGCAATCCATGTGATAAGCGACAGGCAAAGTCCCTGACCCACATCGGCAAACATGATGCCGAAGAGGATAAAATAAGTGATCGCCACAAACGGCGTGGGATCCATCTCGTCGTAATTGGGCAGGCCGTACATCTTGACAAAGAACTCGAACGGCCGGAAGATACCCGCGTTTTTCAGCTTGACGGGCGGCGTGTAGCTCGGCTCCGCGTCCGCGTCCTCAAATTTATACTCGATGCCGCTGAGCTTGTCGAGCCGTCCGGTGAATTCCTTTTCGCCGTCCACCGGCACCCATCCCGCGAGGAAGAAGATCCGGCTGTGCTGGTATTTGGCGGTGTAGCGCCGCAGGTCGAAGTTGTTCTTGTGGCGCTCCAGATAATTCAGCACCTTGCAGCACCGCACTTCCTCCTCCGCCCAGAAGTCGTCCATGTTCTTCTTGACCTCGTCAAAGCGGGCGTTTAGTTCATCGCGCTGCACCGCCAGCGTATTGTAGGCTTCTTCTGGCGTACCCACGGCGTCCGGAATTTTCAGGCGTTCCCAGTAGAGACTGCGGAAAATGCGGTCTACCTCGTGAATATTCTCAACAGGTGCCATGTAAACGCCCCAGACATATTTGTCGTCGCTGGTACAGGGAAAAGTGACGATGTAGGGGTTGTCGCTGTACAGGCTCAGCTTCTCGTAGCTCTCCTTGGGCAGCCGTCCGAAACGCACCTTGATGAATTCGCACTTGAAAATTTCGTCGAGCTTCATGTCAAAGCCCTGGAAATGTTTGAACTGCTCCATCGACTGCGTGCAGCTCTCGATCTCCTGTGTCAGGTTGAATTTATTCTCCTGAAATTCCGTGAGCTTCTGCGCCGTCGTCTCCACGTAATCCTTGACCTCGTCCCAATTCATCAGCAGATCGGCGTCGTGTGCCGGCTCCACCTCAAGGCGCGCCAGCTTGACCGCGTCACCCAGTTTATTGAGATAAAAGGTGTAGGGATTTTCGTCGTTCAGAGAAACAAACTCCGATTTGTCCTTGAAGAAGCTCATTGCCTGGTCAAGGTGAAAATTTTCCGAGGGACAGCAGACGTCCAGCACGGCGTCCAGCTGGTCGATGCTTCCGATGACGCTCAGAAGCCTCATTTTCATTACAGCCATTGTCTCTTACTCCTTAAATACAACTCTTATGCTATTGTATGGTAATCATCGACGCGATCTGGTCGGGGGACACGCGGTAGCGAACACCCTCGATAATCGTCACGATGTCTCTTCGCTCGATGCCCGACAGCAGCAGATAGGAGAACACGGCCACCGTGGGGTCGGTGGAAAACCGCATAAGATGGCGCACCCGCTTGTAGCTCAGGCGGTTCACCATTCTGTCTAAAAAGTCGTCCTCGATCGTTCCCAATTCCCTGCCGTAGACCGTTTCATTGCGGAAGATGTCCAGCGTTTCCTCCGCGCTTTCGGCTTTGAGCATCTTGTCAAAGGTTTTCTTGGAAATTTTATAATGAAAGTCAAACACCAGCGAACGGGCGACGTCCTCGCCGCACGCCTTGTAGTATTTCTTGAAGCGGTAGATATGCAAAAAGCTGCTCAGTTCGCTCCGCGTTCCCAGCAGTCCCAGCAAATCTTCTTTGGCGCTGCCGTGAAAATGGCGGTTGATCTCGTTTTCGGCGTACTGAAAGAGGTAGGAATACAGCGCGTGCTCGATCATGGTGTAGTCGATGGTATCCCCTTCGCCCAGCGCCATGCCGCGCAGAATCTTGTAAAACGCCGTACCGCTGACCGCCCGCAGAAATTCATCGTAGGTCTTGGCCTGCGCCAGCCGGATGGGGTCGAATCCGTCGCGTCCCGTCACATATTTCGGTATCGCAAAGACATATTCGCTCGCGCGGCCCGCCGAAAACAGCCGCAGGTATTTGAGAATCTCGCGAATCTCCATGTTGTACACCACAAAGGTGCGCATATATTCCCCCGCGTCCACGCGGTATTTGGCAAGCGAAGTCAGCTGGCTCTGCATGAGTTCATCCAGCGCCGCCTCGAGCTGTCCTCTGTGGACATTGGCGTCGTCAATGTTGCGCAGCGCGCAGGCATAATGGGTGTTGTTCTTGAGATAGGCCGCCACCTCCGTGACGGTCTGACAGTTCAGCAGATCGGCGATATTCTGTCCCGTCAGCCGTTTGCCGAACATCGCGCGGCTCTTGGTGAGCAGCACATTGGATGCCTGTGACATTACTTATCATCTCCCGTGGCACGGGCAACGATCTTCGCCACCCATTCATCGCCTTTTTCGGCATACAGCGCGTCAAGCCTCTGTTCGATCTGCTTCTGGCGTTCCAGCGTGCTTTTCAGTTCCACCTCCGCGTTTCTGACCTCCGCCTTTTTAATCAGCTCTACACGCTCGTTCGCTCTGTCACGGTAGCCCTGACGCAGTTCTTCCTTTTTGGCCCTGATTCTGTCCTCCGAACCGACCCGCAGCTTTTTCGCCGCGTCGGTGAGTTCGCGGGCGCGTTTATCCATCTCGACGATGCGCTCCACCATATCCTGCATAGTTCGTACCTGCTTTCTTGATTTAGAAGTGTTTCCGATGTTTCCGTTTGTTTCCGTTAAAAAAACTACAAATAATGTGCTTATTATACCGCAATTTGACGGATTATTCAAGTCCACAATGCACTAAAAGAAATCCTGTTTTTTCTACAAATCTGTGAATTTTGGGTATCCTGCCAAGCAGGACAAACCCGCTGCGCCATCTCCTGCCAAACCGCCGCGTTTCGCGGCATCCGAAAAAAACTACCCCGCTTTTTTTCGACTGCGCCGGGCGTTTTTTTCTCAACAAGCAAAAAAGGCACGCCGCCTGTTTTTACGGGTTGTGTGCCTTTGTACTGCGCTTTATTTACGCCTGCGTCTGCAAGCCTGTTTTTTCCTCAAATTCCGAAACGGTCAGATGCGCCCGATCGGCAGCCTGTTTCAATGTCAGTATGCCATCCTTTACCAATCCGGCAAGCGTATCAAGGATGCCTTCTGCGCGGCCTTCCGCGCGACCTTCCGCGCGACCTTCCGCACGACCTTTTTCCTCCCCCTCGGCGATGGCATCGTTTCTCATTTCTTCAATCGCAAGACACATATTCACATTCTCCTCTCTCTGCGCGTATTTCAGCTTGGAGCCGGTGACAATATTCACCATATCCGCCGTCTTTTTGGATACGCTTTTATATCCGCTGTCTTCATGCACAATCTCATTCAGCCGCCGTTTGTCTCTTGAATACTTCACATATTTCAGCGCCAGATTCAATTCCGTATGGAATTTTCCAAAGTCCTCGTCGGCAATGTCCGCGGGAGCGATCAGGTGCAGGGGATAATTGGGGACAAACCGCAAGATCTCGCTGTCCGCCTCCAGCATGCCGTGCAGATCGCGCGGCGCCGTCCATTCCTCCGCGCCAAAGTAGAGCGTCAGGGTGATCACCGGCAGCAGTTTGTCATGCCGGTAGAATCCCGACAAATATTCCGCCGCCGTTTCCGGCTTTTCCTCTCCCTCGCGATGGGATTTCATCGAATCCTCCACCTGCGCCACATACTGGAGCGCGTCGTACAGCATATTGCGCACCGGCATGGCATAATGAATCTGTGACTGGTTTTCGATGCCCAGCACGAGATACGCCGCTTTGCCGTCCTCCATCGCAGTCACCGTTTTCAGCACATCGCGATATTTTTGCAGCGGCACAGGACGTTCGCCCTCTCCGTAGGGCAGCACAATGGACGCGGTATCCAGCGGACGCAGCTGCTCGGGTCGGATGACCTGCCGGCCGTCGTAAAGGTAAAAATTGAACGCGTCCGCAAAGATAGCGCTGTCCTGCATATACTCTTTTGTGACGGTATCTTTGTCCGACATCGGCATCACGCACCTTTCCGCTTCTATTATACCCTGCCCGGGGAAAAGTGTCAAGGTCTGCGTTTCCCGTTCTCCACGGAAAATCCTTTTAAAAAAGAACCTTTATGGCATGGTTATCCGTTCGCATGCTTTGTCCGTTTTTGCCTTTGAAGCACATGGTAATCCGCCAGCGACGTGCTGTAAACAGGTTCCCTCTTGCTGCCGTCCGTTGCTACGCGTTCGATCTCATTCACCCCAAAACGCCAGTCGTATCCGTGGTCGGCCACATAAATCCACTCATCATCGTAAATATACAGTTCGATAACGGTTCCCGTCAGCTCCGCCATCTCCTTTATTTGCCCGCTGCCCGGGTCCATTTGATACAGCAGACGGGTGCTGTCAACATTCTCACAGCCAACGAAATAAACCGTATCGTTTCTGCCGGCGGTCATATCCTCTATTTGAAACGGAACGTGATATGTCTGACAATCCCCGGCATCCATATCCAACACGGCGACGACCTTACTTTCCAAAAACCGGGCCGCGAGATAATGACCGGAAACGGCAATGGAAAAAGGGTGATCCTGATACGAAACTGCCCCGATTTTCCTTGATTCCCATGTATCAGGGACAAACTGCCATACTGTGCCGTTTTCCTCCACCGCAAAAACCGCCGTCTCATTGGCTGTGATAAAAGGAAACCGCCCTTCCGACAGACATCGGCACTCTCCCGTTTCGCTGACCGTCAGGAGCTGATCCTTGACAGAAGCAACGATCATGTCATGGTATACCAGAAACGCATCTACCTCTTCCAGCACACAGACCCGCTCGTCGGTTTCCGTATCCATTTTTTTCAGATACCGCGTATCGTCGGTAAATTCGATATAGTAAATATCGGTTCCGTTTTTGATAAACTGAAACGGCAGACCGCCGCCCATCTGCCGCAGACCATTTTGGCTGACAGAAAACAAATGATTGGCATAATCGGGATCTCCGTCGTATTCCTCCTCTTCATATGTCAGATACAGTGTATCTTCTTCTATGTGCATTTCAGCACGGCTCTGATTGTTATAATTCACATAGGAATGTTCCGTTGCCAGCTTGGGCAGTTCGGGCGTGTTGGATGATGGGCTGACGGAGCAGCCCGACATTGTAAGCAACATGGTAAGTGCCGCCATCACAGCCGCGTATTTCTTTTTCATCCCTACCCTTTCCCTTTCGCTGCCGCGTCAGGCTGTTCCGTCCAGAATCGGTACAAATCTTCTTCCGTTTCATCCTCCGGGTCGGGCGGGAGAATGAACTTCGGTGTTTCGATGTCCCTGCCGCGCGTGTCGAGCGCACGGTACACCTCGGTGGGCGGCGCCATCAAAGTGGGAACAAATTGCACTACCAGATAATCGTCCGAATCATTGCAGGAAAGCGACAGCACGCGCATATCCTCCTGCACGCCGCTGACCGAAGCCAATTCCTCCGGCAGCGACAGACAGCCCAGACATTCCTTCACGTCCATGCTCCCCCACTCGGAAATGTCGGAATAACGCACATAGGTGCGTCCGTTGTAGTCAAATGCCCACTGGGGTTCCTCTCCGGGAAGTTCTTTCTCATACACCTCAAACACCTGATAATTTTCCGGCAGCCTGGCATAACCCGGCTCGTACAGCCAATCCAGAAACCCGCCGCAGGCCGTCATTGGCAGCAGCAGCGAAACAGCCACTAAAAGTTTGATCCATTTCATGCTCGTCATTCTCCTCTTGTCTTATTGTTCCGTTTCCGAAGCCGACACGATGTCGTCAAATTCATCCCACGACTGCCCGCCGTCAAAGGTGTGGTTATACATCGAAAACGCTTTGAATTCGTCCTTGTTGTATTGTGTCAGGTCGTTTTTGAGATATTCACGGTATCGGAAGGTCTTGGGGCTGATATAGGCCGTGTAGACATAGACGATTCTGCCGCCCGCCTCGTCGATCAGGGCATATTCATAGGTATCCCCGAAGCCGTCATTGGTCACATAGGCGGGATAGCGGTAGGACGCCCCATCATAGAGGATTTTGTTGGTATAAGTCTGCCCGTCATAGTGGCGGATGGTCATGGTCAGCGATTGCAGCCGTTCCACTTCATCAGCGAGCCGGGCAGGCGTATAGGAACAGTCGAGGATGATATAGCCGTCCGTGTCAAACAACCCCTCGCCCAGCGAGGATTCAAACAAATTGACCTGCACCCCCTCCACCGAATCGGGGAAAACCGACAGGTTGGAGTCGAGATCGCCCCCGTATTTCGCAGTGTAATACGTCTTACTGTAATGCTCCGCGCCGCTGATTTTCTCCGGCACGCACCCCACTGTCACAAAAAGCAAAGCCCCGGCGGTCAATGCCGCCCATAATTTCATCCACTTCATTTTACGCAAAACCTCTTTCAACCGAAAATAAGTATTACATCGGAAAAAGAACCCAAAGGCTCCCCAGTACCACAATGCCCACAAACATTAAGCCGACCAAAGCAAATCCGACGGCTTTCTTTTTCTTGACAAACGCCACGCAGCTTGCCGCCGTCAAGGCCGCATAAACCAGCGCCAGTCGTACCATAAATCCCATTGTTCCACTCCTTGTCACTAATTTTTCCTCATTATGCCAATCGTCAAACGGATAGGAATAGCCGTCGTTGTCAAATGTATGCTGATAAATGGAAAAACCGTCGTCATATTGGCTTGCCTCGGCGGGATACGCCGACAGATCTTTCTTTAAATAGTCATGATACGGGAACTTCCCGGCATGGAAATAGGCCATATACACATAGATGATTCTGCCGCCGTCTCTGTCGATCAGTGCATACTCATAGATTCCGCCGCGGCCGTCTATCGCTATATAGGCGGGATAGCAATAGGAGTCGCTGTCGTATCGCACCGAGGCAACATATTCCTGCGGTTCGTCCGCCTCCCAAATGAGATCATTGCGAATGGTTTTTGACAGATTTTGCAGCCGCAGGGTTTCCCCCACCATCTGTGTCGGGGTCAGCTTGCTTTCCAGCAGAATATAGCTGCCGCTGCAAAAACTGTTGACCCGTATGCGCGATTCCAGCCGACTCTTCGCGGCATCCGGCACATGATCGGGAAACACCGACAGATCGGATTCCATCGACTCGCGCAGACCGCCTTCGTAGCATTCATAGTAATAGTATCGGTCGAGAAAATACTGGCGGCTGTATTGTGACACGTCATCCATTTTCACGACATAGGCTTCATCCAATACAAACGCGCCCAGCAATCCGCCTAAAACCAGCCACGGCAGCGCAAAAGGCAGCAGCGCGACCAGCACCACCGAAACGATGGTAAGCCCCTCTTTTATTTTTTCTTTCAGCCTTTCTTCGCCTCCCATCTTCTGTATGTCGGTCATATTATAACACCGCGCATTTCGTATGTCAAGTAATTTTTATCGAAAAACAATGAATTTATTTTGAATTCCGATATTATTCAAAACAACCCGTGCGCCGCAGATAACACGGCGCACGGGTTGTTTTTTCAAGGCGCGTATGCGCCTTCCTTTCGTTATTCCCTATTTGTTATTCCCTATTTGTTATTCTCTATTCACTAATTCTTGAGGCTCTGAAGGGGTGCGGGAATTCTGCCGCCGCGCGAGATGAATTTGGCGGGAGAATAGCGGTTCACGTCCATGATGGGGCTGCTGCCGAAGAGTCCCCCGAATTCCATGTCCTCGCCCTGCTTCTTGCCGATGGCGGGAATCAGGCGAATAGCGGTGGTCTTGCTGTTGACCATGCCGATGGCGGCTTCGTCCGCGAGGATAGCCGAGATGATTTCGGCGGGCGTATCGCCGGGAACGGCGATCATATCCAGACCCACCGAACAAACGGCGGTCATGGCTTCGAGTTTGGTGAGGGACAGCGCACCGCAGCGGGCCGCGTCGATCATGCCCGCGTCCTCCGAAACCGGAATGAACGCGCCCGACAGTCCGCCGACATGGGAGCTGGCCATCACGCCGCCCTTTTTGACCGCGTCATTGAGCAGGGCAAGGCAGGCGGTGGTGCCGTGCGCGCCGCAGCTTTCCAGACCCATTTCTTCGAGGATATGCGCCACGGAATCCCCCACGGCGGGTGTGGGAGCGAGCGACAAGTCCACAATACCGAAAGGCACGCACAGACGGCGGGACGCTTCCTGCGCCACGAGCTGTCCCATACGGGTGATCTTAAAGGCGGTGCGCTTGACAATGTCCGCCACTTCCGTGATGTTCGCGTCGGGAACCTTGGCGAGTGCCGCACGCACCACGCCGGGGCCGCTCACGCCGACATTCACCACGCAGTCCGGCTCGCCTACGCCGTGGAACGCGCCCGCCATAAAGGGGTTATCCTCCGGCGCGTTGCAGAAAATCACCAGCTTGGCCGCGCCGAAGCAATTGTTGTCGGCGGTCATTTCGGCACATTCGCGCACAATATGCCCCATCTTTGCCACCGCGTCCATGTTGATACCCGCCTTGGTGGAGCCGATGTTCACCGAGGAACAGACGCGCTCGGTTTCGGCCAGCGCCTGCGGAATGCTCTCGATCAGCGCGTAATCGCCGGGGCCGAAGCCTTTCTGCACCAGCGCGGAATAGCCGCCCAGGAAGTTCACGCCCACCTGCTTGGCGGCGCGGTCAAGGGCGTGCGCGAATTTGACGGGGTTCTTGTCGGGACAGGCCGCCGCCACCATCGCCACGGGGGTGACGGAAATGCGCTTGTTGATGATCGGAATGCCGTATTCCGCTTCGATATCCTCGCCGGTCTTGACGAGATTGCCCGCGTAACGGCAGATTTTATCGTAAATTTTGTCGCACGCCTTGTCGATGTCGCTGTCCGAGCAGTCGAGCAGGCTGATGCCCATGGTAATGGTTCTGATGTCAAGATTTTCATCCTGAATCATGTGTACGGTTTCAAGTATATCGTTGGTATTCAGCATATGTTAAGCTCCCGCGTTGATATTTTGGTTGGTAAACAGTTTAAACGAACGAACAAGGTCAGATTCTGTGCATGGAATTGAAAATGTCCTCATGCATGATATGCACCGACAGGGCATTCTGCTCACCAAAAGTATGCAGCGCTTCTTTGAGCTGCGCAAAGGGAGCGTTCGCCTCGGTAATATCCACCATCATAATCATGGCGAACATATCCTGCATGATCGACTGCGTGACCTCGATGATATTCACCTTATATTCCACACAGATGTTGGAAACACCCGCCAGAATGCCCACCATATCTTTGCCGATGACTGTGATAACTGCTCTCATAAAAAATCCATCTTCCTTCCTGTGTTTTCAAGGGAGTCGGCGGTTGTGCCTTTGATTCGTATGTCCCAAGAAATTTGTTACATTATATGATACTATAGAACCGCCGCAAATGCAAGCGAATTTTTGCACATGGAAATCAATTTTTATATCGTGCTTTATTAGTTTGAAAAGATAACCCTGTTGTTTTTTAGCGGGGGTGCGTCTTACATCGTCATCGGGCGCGGGGCGCAGGCCAATAGAGACTGGAGCAATGGCCGCATTTTCGCTTTTTAAGAATGGGAAGCCCCGTCTCCCGTTACCGGGCTTTTGCCTCGAGGCACGCGTCGGGGGCGTACACGGCATTCGCCGTCTGCGCAATTGGCCCGATGGGTTTGGTCATGCGTATTTGTATCCCTTTTGTCATCGGGTCGAGGGTTGCTTTTATTTTTTTGATTTTAATATCAGGACGTTCCGCTAATGCCAGTGAGTT
The DNA here is from genome assembly GCA_946182865.1 of uncultured Clostridia bacterium. Taxonomy (GTDB): domain Bacteria; phylum Bacillota; class Clostridia; order Oscillospirales; family Acutalibacteraceae; genus RUG762. The sequence continues at coordinate 9,955 of CAMHAV010000015.1, read as the reverse complement.
AGATGCGTCGTTATAAGACATCATTTTCATTGTTCATCAGATTTTCAAAATTGATTTCCGTGATTTTTGCGTTTGTCAGTCGAGAAATACGCCTTCGTCGTCTTCCTCCGCGTCGATCATGCCGTCGGGAATCACATCGTCGGTGATCACTTCGGGGTGCAAAATCTTTGCCATGCGCCACGCGCCTTTGAGAACCCCCTGGTACTGGTCATCAAAGACCGTCATGTCCATCTCGTACACACGGAAATTATCCAGCGCCGGCACACCCACGAGACTGCTCTTGGCGCGCAGACGCTGCTCCACGCCGAAAGGACAGAGTATCACGTCCGGGTCGCTTCGCATGAGGTCGGACAGCGAATATTCCCCGTTTTCGGAGTCCTTGGCCACATTGAAGCCGCCCGCGCACTCCAGCACGGTGGAAATCAGCGTGTCGCCTGTGGCAAAGGTGCCGAGATCACTCGACAGGATCACACTGGTATTCCACACCTCTTCCTCTTCCACCAGCCGCGCGATGTCGTCGAGCTGGGAAAATATGCCGTTGGCGATGTCGCGTCCCCGGTTGTAGCCCTTGTTGCCGCCCTGAAAGACCGCGCCGATTGCGCCGTACATCTCCACCATCGAAGCGCGTCCCGTCGCCTTGGGAATCACCACCACCGGCACGTTCTCCGCCTCAATCTTTTCCAGAGAGGACTGCGGCATGGTTTCGTCGGTCAGCACCACATCCACCGGATTGCCCTTAATCAGGTCAATGGAGGGGTTGTCCGCCGTACCGAATGCCCTGATTTCCTCCGCTTCGGAATAATCGCAGTTCGCCGTGCGTCCGATGAGCTGCTTCTGGTAGCCCATCGCGTAAATAATGCCGATAAAGGTGCTGGAATAACACACCACACCCGACGGAGCCGATACAAATTTGACATTGCTCACCTCGACGGGATAATTGGCTGTGTTGTCTTTTTCATCGTCCCCGCACCCGCTCAGCGGCAGCAGCGACAACAGCATCACCACTGCCAGCACCAGCGACGTGATTTTTCTGCTCATATAACAACCACCTTTTTAATCTTTTAAGGCTCCTTGGTTTCTGTGGGCGAAACGGGTTCTTCGTCCGTCTGCGCCGCTTCTTCACGGGCGGCGATCATCGGCTCGATGCGGTCGAGCGCCGTCTGGAGCTGCGGGTCATCCTTGTCCGCGAGCAGATACCGGTTGGTGCTTTGGTAGGCCGTCAGCTTGACTTCAAACTGCGGCTCGATTCTGCCGTCGGTGACAACGCTTTCCAGCGCGCCCGACCATCTGCCCGTTGTCAGGCGCACGGCGCTGCCGTTGCTGAGCTGAAAGAGTTCCTGCACCGTGTCGTGGCCCGCTGTTTTGTAGCCGACCGTCTCCGCTTTGCCGTAGCTCATCATCACCGCGGCAAACAGTTCGGAGGCTCCCTCTGTGCCCTCGTTGACAAGCACCTCCATCGGCATGTCAATATATTTTGCGTCGGAATTGTACTTGCGTGTGACGTTCCCCTCACGGTCGGTCACTTCCATCAGTTTGCCCGCCGGAAGGAGCGTGTCGAGAATCTCGCAGGCATATTGGTATTGAATGCCGCCGTTGTCCCGCAGATCAATGAGCAATCCCTTGATGCCCTGATTGCGCAGGTCGTTGAGCGCCGCGTTAAACTGCGCGGGGGTCTTGGCGTTGAATTCGTAAACCGTGATCACACCGACATTTCCGTTTGTCACGCGATGGGCCACCGATTTGGTTTCAAATTTGGAGCGGGTGAGTTCATACCCCGCCTTTTCCCCGTTTCTGCTGACCACCAGCGAAACCTTGGGGGTGGATTCCGCGATCAGGGCAATGGCTTTGTCATAGCCCACGGACAGCACGTCCTTGTCGCCTACTTTGACAATTCTGTCGCCGCGCCGCAGTCCCGCCTTGTCCGCGGGAGAGCCTTCATACACCACATTCACCAGAATGCTGCCGTCGGTCGCGCGGGCAATCTCCATGCCGAAGCCGAACGTGTAGCCCAGCGATTCGTTGACCGCCAGCTGGTATTCGTCCGCCGTCAGATATCCGCTATAGGGATCGTCCAGACCGAGGATGTAGCCCTGCGAAAGCTGCCTTTGCAGATAATTCTCCGAGATGTCGCCGTCATAATTCTGCCGCACGGTAATGTCGATTTCCGACAGCACCTGGTACATATTCTGCCGCTCGGTCACCGAGCTCATGCGGCTGTCAAAAATACGGATGGCGGCGGTATAGGTGATGACCACCGCAAAGGCGGCCACAATGGCGGCAACGGATATCGCCGCGCCGAGAGAGATTTTCTTGTTCATCTGAAAAGCACCTCTTTTTATCATAACGAACAGACTATACAGATTATACACCCATATCATAGCATATCCCGCGCCGAATATAAACCTATAATTTGAAAAAAAATTAAAAAATCCAAAAAAATCTGTCCGGCCAAGTGCCATGACACTTGGTCGGACAGAGAGAAAGAAAGGAAAGAACGAATCATAAGTAGTTGATCGGATTGACGGCCGTGCCGTTGATGCGGATCTCGAAGTGGAGGTGAGGGCCGGTGGAACGTCCCGTGGAACCGACCAGGCCGATCTGCTGCGCCTTGCTGACGGACTGTCCCACACTCACGCCGCGCTTGCTCATATGACCGTAGACGGTCATCTTTCCGCCGCCGTGGTCGATGATGACATAGTTGCCGTAGCCGCCCGCGTTGTAGGCGCTGGTCACAACCGTGCCGCCGTTGGAGGCGATGATCTTCGCGCCGCTGGGCGCACCGATGTCAATGCCCTTGTGGTAACTGCTGATCTTTTTGCCGTGGAGGGTATAGGTACGGTAACCAAAGGGAGAGGTAATTCTCTTATAGCCCGGCGTCGGCCATGCAAACGAACCGCCTACATAGGCCGTGTTCTGGGAATTGGAGGTGTTCTTGCTCACCAACGCATCCAGTGCGGCTCTCGCCTGCGCCATTTGCAGGTCGATCTCCGCCTGCTTTTTCTTGTAGGCATCCTCGTCCGCCTTGATCTGCTTCATCAGGGCTTCCGCTTCCTTCTGCTGCGCGTCCAACTCGGTCTTTTTCGCGGCCAGCTCGGTCTTTTGCGCGTCGATCTCCTTTTTGTGTTCCTCGACCTGCGCTTTTTTATCCTGATAGCCTTCCTTGTCGCTGGTCAGTTCGTCAATGAGTCCCTGATCATACTTCGCCATGGCTTCCAGATACACGCTGTTGGAGATGAACTCCTGCAAACTGCCCGAACACAGCAGCAGTTCCAGACCGCCCGTCATGTCGCCGGAGATATAGATCGCTTTCATGCGCTCCTTAAACTTATCCTTGCTTTCCTCGATTTCCTGATCCTTGGCGGCGATCTCGTCCTCGATCTCCTTGATCTCCGCGTTGGCGGCGTTGATCTGGTTGTTCACCGTGGTGATCTGGGTCTGGAGATTTTCCACCAGCTCATTGACCAGGTCGAGCTGCTCCTGCGCGGCCGCCTTGCTCTTTCTGAGGGCGGACAGCTTGCTGGAAATATTTTTCTGCTGGCTTTCCAGCTGTGCCTGCTTGTTTTTCAGCTCTGACGCAGTGGCGGCCGATGCGGTCACGCCGACCTCACTGTCGGAGGGCATCATTTCGACCGCCAGGGCAAAGACCGACAGCACCACAATGATGCTGACAATGACCTTTGCGGCCGAAAGTCTGACATGTTTTTCTGTTACGGTTGAATCAATCACCGCTGACACCTCCATCATCTTTCAGATATTTGCTGATTGAGAACAAACTTCCCAGCGCGCCCGAAAGCACGCCGCTGCCCAGAAAGGCCAGCAGCAGCCACCAGATCATCGACATATAGGGAAGCGCTCCCGCTGACATAATAGATGAAATCGCGGACGTCGCCGCCGAGTAGATGTAGGACACCAAAGCAAACGAAAGAATGCCCGCCGTGAGTCCTATCACAATGCCTTCCACGAGGAACGGCATTCGTATAAACCAATCGGTGGCGCCCACCGACTTCATGATCGAAATTTCCAGCTTGCGCACCATCATCGTCAGCTTGATGGTATTGGTAATGATGAAGAGCGAAACCACCAGCAGCAGTCCCACAATCCACACGCCCACCACCGTGACGGTCTTGTTGATGCCCATCAGCTTTTCGGCATATTTGCGGTTGTCCCTGACGGTGTAGACCACATCGAGATTTTTGAGCTGCTGCACCGTGGTTTCATACCGTGTGGGGTCTTTGAAGCCGACGCGGAAAGCGTCGGGCAGGATGTTGGCCGTGTCGCCGAGAGAATCTATGATTTTCAGCTTTTCATCAAAGCGGTCGAGCAGGGATTGAAAACCCTTTTCTTTGGAGATAAACTCGACGTTGTTCTCGTCCACGTTGTCCACGCTGAGAATCTGGTTGCGCACGTCGCTCACCGTATAGGAGGCGTCGCTGCCGCTCACTGTGCTGTTGAGAAACACCATGACCACATTCTGGTCTTGCAGCCATTTCATCGCGTGCGAGATGTTCACCGACACCAGCACGGCGCTGCCCATCAGCACCAAACAGCAAACCAATACGCCCACCGAAGCGAGCGTCATCAGGCGGTTCGCCCAGGCGTTGCGCAGGCCCTCGCGAACCAGATATTTGAAATTATTAAACATAGTAATCGACCTCCGGGCCGCTGTCCGCCACCAACTCGCCGTTTTGTATCTCGATGATACGGCGGCGGAACTTTCTGACCAGCGCGTGCTCGTGGGTCACCATCAGAATGGTTGTGCCGTTGTTGCGGTTGATCTGGTTGAGCATATCCACGATTTCAAAGCTCATGCGCGGGTCCACGTTGCCTGTCGGCTCGTCCGCGATGATGAGCGCGGGGTTATTGATGAGGGCGCGCGCCAGTCCGACGCGCTGCTGCTCGCCGCCCGAAAGCTCGTTGGGAAAGCACTTGGATTTTTCGGCCAGTCCCACATGCGCCAGCACATACGGCACCTTTTTGCGGATCGCCTTGGTGCTCGCGCCCGTCACGCGCATGGCAAACGCCACGTTATCAAACACCGTCATATTGGGAATCAGGCGGAAATCCTGAAACACCATGCCCAAAGTGCGTCTGTAATACGGAATATCTCTGTGTCTCAGAGTGGAAAGGCGGGTATTGTTGACAATCACCTCGCCGCTGTTGGGCGTTTCTTCGCGCATGAGAATCTTGAGCAGCGTGGATTTGCCCGCGCCGGAAGAACCGACGATAAACACAAATTCGCCCTCGTTGACTCGCAGATTGAGATCGCGCAGAGCCTTGGTTCCATTGTCATAGGTCTTATATACATTGCGAAATTCTATCAAACCTTTAATTTCACTCCTTCAATACTATACAGGCCCTCACTTTTTTTACAGGAACATTATAAACCATTCGGAAATGGCAAGTGTTACAAAAGTGTAACGAATCTTATGAAAATATTTCTTTAAAAAAACGAATCCATATGCTACAATGATATCGTTAATTGTTTAACGGATTTCGGAATAAGAAAAGGAGAGATTCCATGTTCAAAATCGGCAGAAACGATCCCTGCTGGTGCGGCAGCGGCAAAAAATACAAAAAATGCCACATCGACTTCGACCGTAAGATTCACGATTTCGCGGCGGCGGGCGCAGAGGTGCCGCCTCACGAATTACTCAAAACTCCCGCGCAGATCGAAAAAATCAAGGAAAGCGCCAATATCAATATCGCGGTGCTCGATTACGTCGCGGAGCATATCCGGGCAGGCGTAACCACCGAAGAAATCGACCAGTGGGTGTACGAACAGACGGTGCGGCGCGGCGGCATTCCGGCTCCGCTCCATTATGAGGGCTACCCCAAAAGCGTCTGCACTTCCATCGACAACGTGGTGTGCCACGGCATCCCCTCTCCCGACCGCGTGCTGAAAGAGGGCGACATCATTAACGTGGACTGCTCCACCATTCTGAACGGCTATTTTTCCGATTCTTCCCGTATGTTCTGCATCGGTGAGGTTTCCCCCGAAAAGAAGCGTCTGGTGGAGATCACCAAGCAAAGCCTTGCCGTCGGTCTGGAGCAGGTCAAGCCATGGGGCTTTTTGGGGGATATGGGCAACGCCATCAACCAATTCGCCATCGAAAACGGCTACAGCGTTGTACGGGATATCGGAGGACACGGCATCGGTCTGGAATTTCACGAAGACCCGTGGGTTAGCTATGTCTCACTGCCCGGCACCGAAATGCTGATGGTGCCCGGTCTGGTCTTTACCATCGAGCCGATGATCAACATGGGTTCTTACGAAATCTATGAGGACGAGGACGACGGCTGGACGATCTACACCGCCGACGGCAAGCCCTCCGCCCAGTGGGAAATTCAGGTGGCCGTGACCGAAGACGGCTACGAGATCATTTCTTACTGATGTTTCTCTTTTCCAAATTTTACCATACCTGTCAAGACAATGCATTCCCGGATGTACAGAGACGTTTGTCCCCCATCCGGGAATGTTTTTTGTTCGGTCGGTCATTACCAGTCGTGATGCACCGCGTAGCTGTCGAGGGTGAGTTTGTCCATGGTGTAGCCCTGCGAATAGATGTACTCGATAATAGCGGGAAGCGTATCCACCGTGGTGCGTTTGGACGCGCCTGTGTCATGCATCAGAATATCCGGCTTGCGGTATTTGTTCAGCCGCGCCTGCACATTGGCCAGCAGCTTTTCCGGCGCGAGATTGGTGGCGGCCGCGTCGCCGCTGTCCACATTCCAGTCATGATAGACATAGCCCCTTGCCGGCACGCTCTTTTTGAGCGTCTTCATAATGTCACGGCAATAATAATTGCTCACCGTGTTGCTCGAACCGCCGGGGAACCGGATGATTTTGGTGCGAACGCCTGTCACGCTGTAAATATAATCGCTGATGCTGGTCAGCTCGTTGAAAAACGCTTTCTCGCTGCGATAGACCTTTTTGTAATTGTGCGTATATGTATGAAGCGCGATGGTGTGTCCCCGGTCTACGATGGCCTTGTACTTGTCCGCCATATCCTTGTGATAGATGACGAAGAAGGTGGCCTTGACATCGTAATAATCCAGAATATCCAGAATTTCCTCGGTGTATTCGGAGGGACCGTCGTCAAAGGTCAGATAGGCGACATGATCCTCTTTGGGCGGGATGAAATTGATATAGTGGTCGTTGGGAAGCACCAGCACCTCTTTTTCGGGTTCGGCGGGCTGAGTGGAAACCGTTTCCGGTTCCGTCGCGGTTGTTTCCGCTTCTGTCGCGGTGTTTTTTTCTTCCGTCGTAGAAGTGGCGTTTGTCGTCGCGGAAGTAGCGTTTGTCGTCGCGGCAGATGCATTTTCCGTGGAAGAAGCGCTGTCCTTCTCCGACGGGGCGGCTTGTCTGGGACGCAGCTCATACACATCGGCAGCGCTGACCATTCTGTAGCGAAGCCCTTCACTTTCTTTGAGCGCCGACCGCCGCACGGTGCCGCGCCCGTCTGCACGGTCGCTCTGTGAAACCGAAACGTCAGCCGTCAGCCCGCTGACATTTCGCCGCACCGCCGCCAGCGACACGGAGAAGCAGCCGATCAGAAACGCCACCGTCAGCACCATCGGAATATACAGATAAACGCCGGCTTCCTGTTTTTTCTCGTCCAAATCAAGTCCACCCCCCCTTTTTGTTAATGTGAAATGTGAAATTAAGCGCGCAGCGCTCATTTTCTATTATCTATTATCTATTCTTTATTATCTATTATCTTAGCGAACGAATGTGAGCGCTGTTACCAGCCATGTCGGATGGGCTTGGAATCCTCGGTGATGGCCTCCATCTCATAGCCCTGCGAGCGGATGTACTCGATAATGCTCGGCAGTGCTTCCACGGTGGTCTGCTTCATCCTGCCGGTGTCGTGCATGAGGACATCCACCTGACGGTAGGAGGTCAGATTTTTCTTGACGTTTTTGAGAAGCACTTCCACATCACGGTTGTTGCCCGACGCGTCGGTGCTGTCCACATTCCAGTCATGATAGATGTAACCTCTTTCCAATACATCTGGCTTGAGCTTCTTCATAATATCCTTGCAGTATTTGTTGCTGATGGTGTTGCTGGAACCGCCGGGGAACCGCATAATACGGGAATCCACTCCCGTCACCGACTGCACATAGTCGTGAATCTGCTGCAAATCGTCAAAAAACGCATCCTCGCTCTTGTAAATCTTGCGGTAGCTGTGGGTATAGCTGTGCAGCGCGATGGTATGTCCGCGATTGACGATCTCCTTGTACTCGCTCTCCATACCCTTATGGTAAATCACAAAAAACGTGGCTTTGACATTATATTTGTCCAGAATATCCAGAATCTTGCGGGTATTTTCGGACGGGCCGTCGTCAAAGGTGAGATAAGCGATCCGCCGCTTGCTGTTCTCATCATTGGGCGCCGAAGTGGTGGTCGTGGTCTCCTTGGTAGTGGTCGTGACGGCGGCATCTTTAGTCATCGTCACAGTGGTGGCCGCCACAGGCAGTGTAGCCTCCTCCTGCGAAGCGGAGGAACCGTCCGGCTTAGGCAGCGCGGATGTGGTTTGCGTTGCGTTTTTGGTCACCACATAATACCGCTTTCCGTTGCCCTCATCCACTTCCACAAAGGAATATTCCCCCTCCGACGCCAGATCAAACGCCGAAACCTTGTCCATGGTGTAATCCTGCTTGTTTTTTTCGGTCATGCTGGCAAGCGCCACTCCAAAAAACACAAACAGCACGATAAATGTGAGAATCACCGGAAGCGATTCAAATGGCGTAGCTTTCTTTTTCTTCATTAGACATCACCTTTTCATCTGCTGCTATCATCCAATCGTTTGTTGGATGGTATTTCTTTTGTTTTATATCATAACACATATTTTTAATAAAATAAATAGCAGGAATAAAATTTTTACTATTTGTTATTTTTCTTTTACCCTTTTGATACAACACATACAAATGATTTGACAAACGGTATTATAATGGTTATAATGAGCAAAGATATGTACTAACGACATCATCCCACCGGAGGCAAGCACAGCCATGATACACCCCCTGAACAAACGAAACGGCACACTGGAGCTTTGGCGCTTTCTTTTCAGCCTGTATATTTTGCTCTTTCACATCGAAAAAAACTTCTTTCACCAAAGAATCGACGGCATTCGCCTGAATCTCTCGCTCTGTCCGCACGGCGCCATCGGGGTGGAATTTTTCTTTCTTCTCACGGGAATCTTCCTCGCGCAAAGCGCGCGGAAAGAACCGGCTGCGCCAGCCTCCGCCGATGACCTCGGCCGCAGCACACTGCGTTATCTGGGCAAAAAATGCAAGGGCGTTTTTCCCTGTCATCTGATCGCTTTCGCCATCATTTTTATCGTCACCGTATGGAGCGAGAAAATGAAGTGGCTAGCCGCCGCCAGACTGTTGATCGATTCGCTTCCCGATGTACTGCTGGTGCAATGGTCGGGCATTCCCTCCGCCAACCTCAACGGCGTGGAGTGGTATCTTTCCGTCATGCTCATCAGTTCGGCCGTCATCTATCCGCTCTGCCGGAGATACGCCTCGGTTTTCAGCAAGGTCGCGGCCCCCGTTGCCGGATGCATGATCATCGGCTATCTCGGGCAGAAATACGGCCGTCTCACCGAAGTCAACCTATGGGACTGTCTTTTCTACAAAAGCATGCTGCGGGGATTTGCCGAGATACTGCTGGGCGTGTTTATATGCGAGATATGCATGGACTATCTGATTCCCCTGCGCGGTCGGCTGCGCCGCCGCATAAAGGTGCTGCTGACACTCACAGAATGGGGCGCTTACGGGTACGCCACCCTTTTTTCGTTCGTCACTTTTCCCTGGGAGGGCGAATTTGTGGCGCTGATGGCCATTATGCTCGCCGTGACGCTCTCCTACAGCGGTCTGACCTATACCGCCGCGCTCTTTAACCGTCCGTTTGTCTACTTTCTCGGTCGGTGCAGTCTGGCGAAGTCATGAC
>CAMHAV010000014.1 GCA_946182865.1 uncultured Clostridia bacterium | reverse complement strand
GTTTGGCGCAAGTTCATCCCTGTTCATCAAAAGTAATTTTGGGATAAGTTCTAAAACGACAAAACCCGACCGGGGACATACTCATTTGAGAATGTCTTGCGGTCGGGTTTTGTATTAGGAGTATTGATAGGAAAAAGAGTGGAAGTCAATAAAAGAATGCCGTGGTTTACTTCTTGGTAATTTTCATCTGATCGTTTTCAAATCCCACTTCGATGCGCTCTCCGGCTTTTACCGTGCCGTCGAGTATCTTCTCGGAAAGCTGATCCTCGATCTCCGACTGGATGGCTCTCCGGATGGGTCTGGCGCCGTAAACCGGATCGAATCCGTGTTCGCTGATCGTCTTGGCGACGCTCTTGTCAAACGTCACGTCGATGTTCATTTCTTTCATTCTGGTGGCCAGCGAACCCAGCATCTTTTCCGCGATTTGCTCCACATCCTCCTCGCTGAGCTTGCGGAACACGATGATATCGTCCAGACGGTTGATGAATTCGGGACGGAAAGTTTCCTTCAGTTCCTCCATCACAGCCGCCTTGATCGCGTCATATTCCTGCTGCGCCTGATCGCTGCTCTCCGTCTGTCCGAAGCCGAGCGCGTTCTTGCCGCCACCTGTGATGGTGCGCGCGCCGAGGTTGGAGGTCATGATGATGACGGTGTTTTTGAAGTCCACCGTGCGTCCCTGCGAGTCGGTCACTCTGCCGTCACCGAGGATTTGCAGCAGGATGTTGAGCACATCGGGATGCGCTTTTTCGATTTCGTCAAACAGCACCACGGAATAGGGCCGTCTGCGAATCTTTTCGGTGAGCTGTCCGCCCTCGTCGTAGCCGACATAGCCCGGAGGCGAACCGATGAGCTTCGACACGGTATGCTTTTCCATGAATTCCGACATATCGAGACGAATCATGGCGTTTTCGTCACCGAACATCGCTTCCGCCAGCGCCTTGCTGAGTTCCGTCTTGCCCACGCCGGTGGGGCCGAGGAAGAGGAACGAACCGATGGGGCGCTTGGGGTCTTTGAGACCCACACGGCCGCGGCGGATGGCTTTCGCTACGGCGGTCACGGCCTCGTGCTGACCGACGATTCTTTCATGAAGAATGTCCTCCATTTTCAGCATGCGTTCACTTTCCTCCGTGGTGAGCTGCACCACGGGGATGCCCGTCCACTGGGACACGATCTCCGCGATATCTTCCGTCGTCACCGTGTCTTCCCTGCCGGCGCTGCTCTTCTTCCACGCGTCCTTTTGCTCCTCCAACTGAGCAGTGAGTTCTTTCTCACGGTCGCGCAGCTTGGCGGCACGCTCGAAGTCCTGCGTGTTGATGGCTTCCTGCTTGTCCGCCGTCACCTGCTTGATCTGTTCCTCGAGTTGCTTCACGTCGCCGGGAGCCGTCTGTCTCTTGAGCCGCACGCGGGACGCGGCTTCGTCGATCAGGTCAATCGCCTTGTCCGGCAGATATCTGTCCGCGATGTAACGCGCGGAGAGATTGACGGCGGATTTGATGGCTTCGTCGCTGATCTTGACCTTGTGATGTCCCTCGTATCGGTCGCGCAGTCCCAGAAGAATCTGCTCCGCTTCTTCCTCGGTCGGTTCGCCCACCATGACCGGCTGGAAACGGCGTTCCAGCGCGGAATCCTTCTCGATATACTTGCGGTATTCCGTGATGGTGGTCGCGCCGATCACCTGAAAGCTGCCGCGCGCGAGCATCGGTTTAAGGATATTGGCCGCGTCGGTCGCGCCCTCGGCGGAACCTGCGCCGATCAGGGTATGGATTTCATCAATAAACAGGATGGTATTGCCGTCCTTGATAACCTCGTCGATCACCGACTGAATGCGTTCCTCAAATTCGCCGCGGTACTTGGAACCCGCGATCATGCCGGTCAGACTGAGATCGACGATCTTCTTGTTTTTGAGCGACTCCGGCACCTCGCCCTCCGCGATTTTGAGCGCCAGACCTTCCGCAATGGCGGTCTTGCCCACGCCCGGTTCACCGATCAGACAGGGGTTGTTCTTGGTGCGGCGGGAGAGAATCTGTATCACGCGGTCGATCTCCTGCTGACGGCCGATGACCGGGTCAATCTTGCCCTTTTTGGCTTCGTCGGTCAGGTCGCGGCCGTATTTTTTCAGGCTCTTGCCCTTGCCGCCCGCATGACCGCCCTGCGCGCCTCCAAAGGGATTGCCGCCGCCCATGCTGAAGAATCCGCCGAACGGGCTGGAGGGCTGCTGTTCCTCGCGCTCATCTTCCTCATAGTCGTCCCCGCCCTCGCCGTTGAAAAACTGCGTCAGCGAGTCGGCAATGTCCTGCATATCGCCGCCCAGCTCCTGCATGAAGTGAACGGCATAACTGTCGGTGTCTCCGATCATGGCGAGCAGGATGTGCTCCGTACCGACATAGCTGTGCCCCATCCGACCGGAGAGCAGCTTGGCGGTTTGCAGCGTCCGCTTGCCGCGTGCCGTCAGGTCATTGGGATTAACAGTGCAGCGCACGCCCTGCCCGTGAACCTCCAGCAGCTTTTCCTTCACAGCGTCCGCCTCCACGCCGTTTTCGTTGAGAATGGTCTGCGCGGCGGACGCGTCGGTTTCGAGCAGTCCCAGCAGAATATGCTCCGAGCCGACGAAGGTGTGTCCCATCTCCTGCGCGTTCTCAAATGCGCGGTTCAGGGCAATGTTTGATTTTTCCGTGAATCCTTTGAAGTTATACATAAGTCTTCCCCCTCTTTCATTTGTCATAAAAATATTTGTAGATTTGTAGGGAACGCACAGCATGCGTTCCGGCAAATTCAGCCCCGATTGCGTTCGGGAACAGGCGAATGAAGGGAGTTACCCTCGTCTGTATTCGCCCGACCCCGTCGCAAATCCAAGCGCGTTTCGCTCGGTCGGCTTTCGCCTCCCTCGTGGGGCGCTGCCCCACTCCCCGCTGGTGGCGCTGCCCCCAGACCCCTGCGAGGAGGACCAGTCCCCCTCGACTCCCACGCTCGCATTCGCTCGCTAATTATGCGCTGCGCTAGGCCTTTTCTTTTTTTCTTTTTTACGCGATATCGGTATCTTTAAAAACCTGCCGCAGCATTTCGGCGCGCTTCTTGTCGCGCTGCTGCGCCGTCATTTCCTCGCCGTACCGCTCCATCAGACAGGCGGGCTGCACTTCGGTAAAGAGGCCGCTGAGCTGGTCGAGCGTCACGCCTGTCACGGTTCCGCCCGCCACGCCCATGCGCACCGCGGAATACAGCTTGGCAAATTCGTCGCTGCTCATGACTCTGGCGCTCTTCATAATGCCGAGCGCACGCCATACGTTATCCTGAAAGCTCTCATCCTCCAGCAGTCTGGCTCTGGATTTCTTTTCGAGCGCAATGATCTGGTTGGTGATTTCGGTCAGATTGGAAACCGTGTCCTTTTCGCTGATGCCCAGCGTCACCTGATTGGAAACCTGATACATCGCGCCGGCGGCTTCGCTGCCCTCGCCGTAGCTGCCGCGGATGGTCGCGCCCACCTTGGGAAGGCTTGCGGCAATCTGGCGGAGGGTGCCGTCGGCTTCGACGGCGGGCAGGTGCATCATGACCGACGCGCGCATGCCGGTGCCGAGATTGGTCGGGCAGGCGGTGAGATAGCCGAGTTCCTCGTCAAAGGCAAAGTGCAGGGTTTCATCGAGCAGGGTGTCGATCTTATCCGCCATGTCATACGCCTTTTCGAGCTGCAAGCCGCTGCCCATCACCTGCATTCTGACGTGGTCTTCTTCATTGAGCATAATGCTCACCGATTCGTCATTCATCAGGAGCAGCGCGCGCCCCTTGGGATGGCGGGCAAATTCCGGGCTGACAAGGTGGCGTTCCGCCATGGCCGCCAGCTCCACGGCGCTGAGCTGCTCCGCGTCATAATAGCGGAAGCTGTCGCGCAGCACCGAATTCCCGTTTAGCAGCGCATCTCTGACCTTTTGGTTGATCTCTCTTTTCTGCTGGTCATTCATCAGATGCGGAAAAGGATAGCCGTTGCAGTTTCTCGCCAACCGGATACGGGTACTGATAACGACATCCGATTGTTCCCCGTCAGTTTCATACCATTTCTTTGCCTGCTTGTTATTTTCCATCATATCCAACACTCCAATCAATTGTTCCGTTTGTCTGTCGGCTTACTTTTCCATTGCCTTGATCTTGTCTCTGAGTTCGGCGGCGAGTTCGTAATTTTCGCTGTCCACCGCCTCAGTGAGCTGCTTTTTGAGGGAAGCAAGCTGATTTTCATTGCTTTCCTCCACCGTCACTTTGGAATGCTTGCCGCAATGGACGGTATTGCCGTGTATCTTTTTGATGGTCGGCGCGAGCCGTGCCTTGAATTCGGTGTAGCAATTGGGACATCCCACCTTGCCCGAATCCGCAATGGAACGGAAATCGGAGCCGCACACCGAGCAGCGTTTGCCCGAACTGAGCGACGGCATGGAGCCGAAAGAACCAAAGGGCGAACTGAGCAGGCTGCTGACGATGTCAAAGCCGCTCATGGAGTTGAACATTTTGTCGAGGCTGTCGAATCCGTCAAATCCGCCGAAGTGGAACATGGAACCGAATTCGCCGTTGTTCTGCATTTCCGCCGCGCATTCCGGGCAGAGATGGTATTCGTGAACATCGCCGTTCACATTGGTCTTGATATAAGCGGTCGCTTCGTTTTTCTTGCATTTCTCACACAACATAAGTCTTCATTCCCTTTCCGTATTTTTTGATTCATACTAAGATGATTATTGGCTGACGGCGCATTTGATAAGCATCTGCTTTAAAATTCCCGCCCGCGCGATATCGCGGTATTCGGAAGGCAGTGCTTTGAGCGCCCCGTCGCCGCACGCCGCCAGCATGATTTCGGCCGCGCCCGCCGCAAGAATGCCTCGATCGGTCAGGTTGACGATCAGCATGCGCGCCGTGCCTGCGTCCAGACTGTCACCGATGCTGTTGACCACATGCATCACCGCCGACGGCCCGCTCAGCCGCACACGCGTAATGCGGATGTAGCCGCCGCCGCCTCGTCTGCTCTCCACCAGATACCCTTGTTCGGGGGTGAAGCGCGAGGTAATGACGTAGTTGATCTGACTCGGCACACAGCCCATCCGGTCGGCCAGCTCGTTGCGCCGTATCTCGGCGGTTCCGTCCGCGCTGTCGAGCATTTCCATGATGTACCGCGCTACCTGTTCGCTCATTCTCACTGTTTCTCATCTCCCAAAGGTCTTTGTTTCGATTTGTCTTTGACTTTCTTTGACCTTTTGTAATTCTTATTATACTCAATAGTCAGGAAAAGTCAAAGTCAGAAATAGTCAGATTTTTCATGGATTTTCCACACAATCTTTCAAAAGCTCACTTTATCTCTTTTTTCCTGATTTTTTCGCGTTTTTTGATTTTTGACCTTTTCTGACCATTAAACGTCAAAAGGGCGGAACCGCCCGCACTCGCGCGAACCGTTCCGCCCTTTGTTGCATTTTCCGCTATGTTTCGGTCACTTGCTTTTTGCCGCTTATTTCGGATTTTACGCGTTGGCTTGTTCCTCAATCTTGGATTTCTTGTTTCTGAGTACCAACACTGTACCCGCCGCCGCAGCCGCGACAACCAACAGCACGATGAAGATCACCGGGCTGAAATTGTCGCCTGTGGAGGGGGATCCGGTGGATTTGGTTTCATGCCATGTCAGGACATACGGGCTGAAACCGTCGGCCTCAAACCAAGCCTTGCCGTCGGCAATCTTAGCAATCTTGACCGACTCAGGCTGACCATTGGCAATGTGAATCAGCTCATACGCCACCTGACCATCCACCTTGGGCAGCGCAACCGACACGGTAAGGGTTTTGCCGGGAAGCATTGTCAACAGATTTCCGGCATTGTCCGTGATATAAATGTTATACACAACAGACTTTTCCGCGTCGGTGCGAGCCGTCTGAATGTAAGAAGCAGCTTCCTTCGCACTCAGCGCTGTGGTATTGCCGTGAATCACGATCTGATCGGGGGTATATTTTGTGCCGTCCTTGCTCCGCGCGACAAACTTGCTCTCGTCCACCGCAGGCGTGTCGGGGATATCGGGGGTGTCAGGGGTATCGGGGGTGTCAGGGGTATCGGGATCAATCGGTTCATCGTTGACATCTTCAAACCACATCATTACATAGGGGCTGAAACTGTCGGCAAAGAATACCAGACCGTCTTCCGTCTTCTCACATTCCACATATTCGGGAGTTCCGTCATGATAATGGAAGATCGTATAAATATAATCCTTCGCATTAGGAATATCGGGATAAGCTACAGTAATTCTGACCTTGCCGCTGGTAATGGCAACAGGTTGATTGGCACTGTTCACCAGAGAAATATCCAACATCTGGCAATTTGGCTCATCATTTATTTCCTGAAGCGCACCCCATTCTTCAAAGATAGTAAGCAATTCTTCTTTTTCTTCTTCTTTGACGTTGCCAACAATCATTTGCACTTCATCGATAGAAATGTCATTTTCCAGCACAAGACCTACGACAGGATCCACTTTTTCAACAAAGTTATTGACACCGTTCGTTTCAACTTTGACCGTAAAATGATCATCAGACTGGTAGGTGGCATACAAAGTCAGGAAATTACTGCCAAAATTGAATACAACATTCTGACCTTTTTCGTACATTTCCCCATTGCCATACGCAGAAGTATTCCATCCTATAAAAGTATAGCCTTCAACCGCATCCGGTTCAAAATCCTCAGGTACGGTAATAGCCGGATTTCCATCAAACGTATATGTTTGATCCGGAATAGAATAGACACCGGTAACAGGCGCTGACAACGACTTGAAACCGCCTTCATAATTAAGGTACAAATCAACTGTGCCTTCATAGGATAATTGATCGCCTTTCCACTTGGCCTCAAAACGAGCCTCATAGTATTCTTGAATGGCGTTTAACGAAAGATTATTATACGTTTTGCCCGCTTCATAAACCGTATCAGAGGCAGCATAATACCAGCCCTCAAACTCATTAAGTTCATTCGTCAATGCGGACGGCATCGTTAATTGGGGAATTGTGCCGTCGTCATTATACGAAACACTGATCGGCATATCCACTCCCTCAAAATACAATTGGGCAACATTCTTTACTGTATAATTCTTATAAATCGCATATAATGTTACGCAAGCCTGATCCCATAACTCGTAATCACTTAATACAACATAATCGCCCGGCTGATATCCCACGCCTTTACCATCTGTGCGGGTATTCCACTCTACAAACTGATAATTCTCAAAGGCGGGCTTCATATCTGTGGGAATCTGTATTTTATCATTACCGCTCTGCAAGGTAAAGGATTGGGTGTCCAAATGATAAATTCCTTTCACCGGGGAGTACACTTCATCATAGGTACTGTATTTATTGATACCATCATCGCCAAGATAGAACAACAAATTTTCAGTCGTGGGAATTCCGAAGATCAGTCTGCCGTCCACATTGGCTTCCAATTCGTTGCTCTCCCAGACTGCCTCGATACGCCATGGATCAACGTCCCATACTTGGAAAAATTCACCATCTGATGAATAGGCATCACAAAGTGAAAAACTCAGATCGGAAACCTGAATGGTAACCACATCATTAGGTTGATAGATTTTTCCCGTTGTACTATCACGCCAGTATAACAGTTGATTAGCAGGATTCGAATATTCAGGGACGGTAAAACTGACAGATTCATCCTGACCGTTGAACGTCACATGAAAATCGTTAAAATCGTAATCATAGTAACCCACATCATAATCAATCCAAAGAGTGTAATCCTCACTCATGTCGGGGGTTTCGCCGTTATTCATCTGAAACACCTTCGGCGCTACGGCTCTGGCCATCAAACTGCTTTTGGGAGCAGCTGCGTCTGTCTCACTAACTGTGGACACCGCTCTTATTGCGGTATTCTGAACAAAACCCACATCCGTCCCGCTCACATCCGAGCCGGACACAGCAGCGTCACCCTCTCCCGCGAATGCCGCCATCAGCGGCACGGTTACGAGCAGCACAAACGAAGCCGCAAGGGCTACGAACAGTCTTTTTCGTCCTTTTTTCATAAAAATACCTCCGTTTTCAAATGAATTACAAGTAATCGGAAACAAAAGAATTATCTCTTAAATACATCAGTACTTTCCCAGTCCATAAGACTATACAAACAGAGTAAAACAAAGCGAAAATAGCATGAATCAGCTCGAATACTGAGATAATATCATGCAAAGCGATCCTTTCAGCCTATTACATTGGAAATATAGAGATATTTCTATTCGACAAAAAGGACATGATTGCTCTTAAAGTATAGTGTTATTTTAGCTATTATAAGACTATACTTTAAGAAGCGAAATTAGTTTGTATGCACCGATATAGGCATTACAGAAATCAACAAATCGTTGTATAGTCTTATGATTTGGGAAAGTAGTAATACATTGTATCACAAAAGGGAAATCATGTCAATTGTGTATCAACAACAGATTTTTTCGTTATTTTTTAGAACAACACACAAAAAAGCGCCCTGATATTCCACTAAAAGCGGAAAATCAGAGCGCTAATTATCATCTATATTCCATGAAAAAACTTACTTTTTAAGTGCAACGGCTTTCTTTGCGGTTTCGACAATATTCGCGGTGCTGAGTCCGAAGATCTCCAGCAGTTCCACGGCGGGGCCGCTCTTGCCGAACACGTCGTTCACGCCTACGCGCAGCACGGGAACCGGCTTCTCTTCACAGACCACTTCGCAGACCGCGCTGCCCAGACCGCCGATGATGTTGTGTTCCTCTACCGTGACAATCGCGCCCGTCTTGGCCGCGCTGTCGAGAACCAGCTCACGGTCAATCGGCTTGACGGTTGCCATATTGACCACTCTCGCGCTGATGCCCTCGTTTTGCAGTTGTTTGCCCGCCTCAATCGCTTTTTCGACCATCAGACCGTTGGCGATGATGGTCACATCGGTGCCTTCGCTGAGCACAACGCCCTTGCCGATCTCGAATTTGTAATCGCTGCCGAACACCACCGGCACCGCCAGTCTGCCGAAACGCAGATAGCAGGGGCCGTACATATTCGCCACGGCTCTGGTGGCGAGTCTCGCCTCGGTGTCGTCCGCGGGGACGATGACCGTCATGTTGGGGATGGTGCGCATGAGGGAAATATCCTCGCAACACTGGTGGCTCGCGCCGTCCTCACCCACCGAAATGCCGCCGTGCGTCGCGCCGATCTTGACATTGAGGTTGGGGTAGGCGATGGAGTTGCGAATCTGTTCAAACGCGCGTCCCGAAGCGAACATGGCAAAGGAACTGGCGAACACGATATTGCCGCAGGCAGCCATGCCGGCCGCAATGCTCATCATGTTCTGCTCGGCAATGCCGCAGTCAAAGAATCTGTCGGGATGTGCCTTCTTGACCTTGGAGGTCTTGGTGGCGCCTGCCAGATCCGCGTCGAACACATAGAGGTTGTCGATCTCGTCGATGAGTTCGACGAGCGTATCGGAATAACCCTCGCGGGTTGCGATTTTCTTTACGTCTGCCATTTGTAAAACCTCCCCTTATTCCGCTTCCAGAGCGCTGTACTGTGCTTTCAGCTCGTTCATGGCGTTCTCGTACTGCTCCGCGTTGGGCGCTACGCCGTGCCAGCCGACCTGATCTTCCATAAAGGAAACGCCCTTGCCCTTGACGGTGTGCATTATCACAGCGGTGGGCTTGTCCTTGACGCTCTTGGCTTCCTCGACCGCCTTTTCCATCTGGTCAAAGTCGTGACCGTCGATCTCGACGGTGTGCCAGCCGAACGCTTCGAATTTTTCGGGGATGGGATAAGGAGAATTGACCTCGTCCATCGTGCCGTCGATCTGGAGATTGTTGTTGTCAATGAAAATGGTGAGATTGTCGAGCTTCTTGTGAGCGGCAAACATCGCTGCCTCCCAGACCTGCCCTTCCTGAATCTCGCCGTCACCCAGCACGGCATACACGCGGTAATCCTTGCCCGTGACCTTGCCGGCCAGCGCCATGCCCACGGCACAGGAAACGCCCTGTCCCAGCGAGCCGGTGGACATATCCACGCCCGGCACGCCCTTCATATCGGGGTGACCCTGCAAAAAGCTGGCGGGTTTGCGGAGGTTTTTGATCTCGTCCTCCGGGAAGAAGCCCTTGACAGCCAGCGCGCCGTAAAGCGCGGGAGCGGCATGTCCCTTGGAAAGCACAAAGCGGTCTCTGTCTTCCCATTTCGGATTTTTGGGATCCACCCGCATTTCCTTGAAATAAAGGTATGTAATGATATCCGCCGCGGAAAGCGATCCGCCCGGATGGCCGCTCTTGGCGTTGAATGTGCCTTCGATAATGTGCTGTCTGACCTTACAGGCTTGCAAGGAAAGCTGCTTCTTCTCGCTGAAATCCATGTGTCTGCCTCCTAAATATTGTTGCCGCGCAACGTATGTCAATGCTGACGAACCCGGCTTGTCCCGCCCGATCCGCCTGTTTTATGATACAGTCCAATGTATATCATCTACCATTTGCCGCCGTTTGTCAAGGTAAATCGAGTGAATTTTCCACTGCGAATCGAAAAATCTACAATCGCGGCAAAATTTATTGTGCCATCTTATTTAATTTATGCAAAACAGCATGGAAGTAGGGGGGCAGTTCGCTTGTGAGATGAAGATATCTTCCGTCGCGCGGATGGACAAATCCGATCTCCCGCGCGTGCAGGCATTGCCCCTCGCAGCAGGCAAACTGCTGCTTGGCTCCGCCGTAAACCGGGTCGCAGACGACGGGATGTCCGATATAGGCCATATGCACCCTGATCTGGTGGGTGCGCCCCGTTTCGAGCGTCAGCCGCACATGGGTATAAGCCCCGCCGCTGACGGCAAAGCGCTGCAATACCTCGTAATGCGTCACGGCGCTGCGGCTGTTTTTGTCGGTGACCGCCATTTTCTTGCGGTCGGTGGGATGCCGTCCGATGGGCGCGTCCACCGTGCCGCTGTCCTCGCGGAGATTGCCGACCACCACGGCTTCATACCGCCGGGTAAAGCTGTGTTCCTTGATCTGCTCCGCCAGCGAGCGGTGGGCAAAATCGTTTTTGGCGACAATCAGCAGTCCGCTGGTCATCATGTCGATGCGGTGGACGATGCCGGGGCGCTCTACGCCGTTGATACCGGACAGCGAATCGCCGCAGTGCCAGAGCAGCGCGTTGACCAGCGTGCCGCCGTCATGCCCCGCCGCCGGATGCACCACCATGCCCTTGGGCTTGTTGACCACCAGCAGATCGTCGTCCTCATAGGGGATGTCGAGCGGAATGTTTTCCGGCTCCAGCGACAGCTTGCGCGCGTCCGGCAGCGTGACTTCAATCTCGTCGCCC
Organism: uncultured Clostridia bacterium; assembly: GCA_946182865.1. Lineage (GTDB taxonomy): Bacteria > Bacillota > Clostridia > Oscillospirales > Acutalibacteraceae > RUG762. The sequence goes on along the minus strand of CAMHAV010000014.1, from coordinate 22,520 downwards.
GGCGACACCTTGGTCTTTTTGTCGGCGGGGCTGCCGTTGACCGTCACCAATCCCTGCTCGATCAGCTTTTGCAGATAGGAGCGCGTTTGTCCGGGTATAAGGACGGCGAGTGTTTTATCCAAACGCCCGCCGTCCTGTTCCGCTATGAAATTCATTTTTTCCATGCCGTTACTCGTCCTTTGCTTCGGCGGTCGGCTGTTTTCCCAGCTTCTTATCGTCTAAGAAGAAAAGGATGTAAACCGCCATGAAGACCGCTCCCACCGTCACGCAGCAGTCCGCCACGTTGAAAACGGCAAAGTCAAAGAGGGGGCTTACGTCGATGAAATCCACCACATAGCCCAGCCAGAGGCGGTCGATCATATTGCCGATGCCGCCCGCCACGATCAGCACCGCCGCGATTCTGCCCGTGATGTGGGTGATAAAATCCTTATACCACAGATACACCACGCCGGCGATAATCACCGTGGTCATGACGAGAAAGATCCAGCGCTGGTTGGAAAGCATGCCAAACGCCGCGCCTCTGTTGCGCACATAGGTGAAGTCGAGCAGTCCTTTGATGATGTGCGTGGACTGCCCCACTTCAAAGTGAGAGGAGATCAGCAGCTTGGTGATCTGGTCGGCCGCCACCAGCAGGGCGACGGCGACCAATGCGATAATGGTTGTTATCATAAAATCAAATCCTCAGCAAAACGATTTGACGACCTCCGCGCAGCGGCGGCAGAGGGTGGGATGCTCGTTGTCAGAGCCAACGTCGGCGGTGTACTTCCAGCAGCGTTCGCACTTGGCGCCTTCCGCTACGGCCACCGACACGCCGAAACCCTCTACATCGCAGGGATTCTCGTCACAGGCGCCTTCGACCAGATTCACGCCGGAAACGATGAACACATCCTCCAAGCTGTCCTTGACCGACTCGACAAAGCCCTTGAGTTCGCCCTCGCAGTAAAGCGTGACGACCGCTTCGAGCGACTTGCCGATCTTCTTGTCCTTGCGGGCAACTTCGAGAGCGCGCTGCACGTCGTCGCGGATCGCGTGAATCTTGTCCCACTCCGCTTCAAAGGCTTCGCTGCAATCCACACCGTAGACTTCCTGCGGCATGTCGTTGTACAGCACCGATTCCTTCACGTCGGTGGAAGTGTGGGGCATATACTGCCAGATTTCTTCCGAGGTGTAGGCGAGAATCGGGGTGAGCAGGCGGGTCATCGCGTCCAGAATCATATACATGACGGTCTGCGCCGCGCGGCGGGACACGCTGTATTTGTGATCGCAGTAGAGTCTGTCCTTGACCACATCGAGGTAGAAGTTGGACATATCCACCACGCAGAACTTGATGATAGCGTGATAAACCTGATGGAATTCGTACTTATCATACGCCTGACGGCAGGTTCTGTTCAGCTCGTTGAGCTTCATGACGGCCCAGCGGTCGATCGGGCGAAGCTCCCACATCTGCGCCATGTCGCAATCAGGGTTGAAGTCATAGAGGTTGCTGATCATAAAGCGAGCCGTGTTGCGGATCTTTCTGTAAGATTCGCTGAGCTGCTTGAGAATGTCGTTGGAGATGCGGATATCCACCTGATAGTCGGAGGAAGCGACCCACAGACGCAGGATGTCCGCGCCGAATTTATCGACGATTTCGGGAGGCAGGATGCCGTTGCCCAGCGACTTGGACATCTTTTCGCCCTTGCCGTCCACCACCCAGCCGTGGGTGAGAATCGCCTTGTAGGGGGCCACGCCTCTCCACGCCACCGAGGTGAGCAGCGAGGACTGGAACCAGCCTCTGTACTGATCGGCGCCTTCAAGATAGAGGTCGGCCGGCCATTTGAGTTCCGGACGCACGTCACAGACCGCCGCGTGGGTCACGCCGCTGTCAAACCACACGTCCATGATGTCGGTTTCCTTGTCAAATTCGCCGCAGCCGCAGCTTTCGCAGACCGTGCCGGCGGGAATGAGGTCTTTCGCTTCGCGGGCATACCACACGTCGGAGCCGAATTCCCCGAACAACTTCGCCACCGCGAGAATGGTGTCCTTATTGATATGCGGCTTGCCGCACTGCTTGCAGTAGAAGATCGGAATCGGCACGCCCCAGCGTCTTTGACGGCTGATGCACCAGTCGCTTCTGTCGCGCACCATCTGGGTGATTCTTTCCTTGCCCCACGCGGTGACCCAGTTGACGTTGTTGATGGCTTCGACCGCCTTGTCCTTGAAGCTGTCCACCGAGCAGAACCACTGCTCCGTGGCACGGAACAGCACGGGGTTCTTGCAGCGCCAGCAGTGGGGATATTTATGCTTGATCTTCTGCGAGGCAAAGAGGCAGCCGATCTTATCCATGTGGATGGCGATTTTCTTGTTGGCGTCGTCGGTGGAAAGACCCGCGAACTGCCCCGCCTCTTCGGTGAGCTTGCCGTTGGCGTCCACCGGCACCACGATGCCGATTTCGGGGTAGTTGTTGCAGACGTTGAAGTCGTCCAGACCGAAGCCGGGCGCGGTATGAACGCAGCCGGTACCCGATTCGAGCGTGACATGATCGCCCACGATGATGAGGGAGGTTCTGTCAAGGAAGGGGTGCTGCGCCTTCATGTATTCCATTTCGCTGCCGGACATCTCACCGATGATCTCGTAATCCTCGATGCCCGCCGCCTTCATCGCGTCCTGATACAGGCCGTCCGCCATGATGTAGACTTCGTTGCCCGCCTTGATGAATTTATACATATATCTCGGGCCAAGGCAGATCGCCAGGTTGCCGGGGAGGGTCCATGTGGTCGTCGTCCAGATGACGAAATAGGTGTTGTCCTTGTCAATGCCGAGCGCCTCGAATTTGCCGAGGTCGTCCGCGACCCTGAACTTGACAAACACGGAAACGCAGGGGTCTTCGGCGTATTCGATCTCCGCCTCCGCGAGAGCGGTCTGGCAGTCGGGACACCAGTAAACCGGCTTGAGTCCCTTGTAGATCTGGCCGTTGCAGGCCATCTCCGCGAAGATTTCGATCTGCTTTTCCTCAAACTTCGGGAGCATGGTGATGTAGGGGTCGCCCCACTCGCCGACGTTGCCCAGACGCTTGAACTGGCGGCGCTGGTCGTCGATGTAGCCGTTGACGAAATCGCGGCACATGGCGCGCAGCTCCAGCTCGCTCATCTTGGCGGCTTTCTCAAAGCCCGCCGCCTTGCGCGCTTTCAGCTCGGTGGGCAGACCGTGGGTGTCCCAGCCGGGTACGAAAGGAGCGTTGAAGCCCGCCATATTCTTATATCTGACAATGAAGTCCTTGAGCACCTTGTTGAGCGCGGTGCCGAGGTGAATGTCGCCGTTGGCATAGGGAGGGCCGTCGTGCAGCACGAATTTCGGCTTGCCCTCGTTCTTTTTGAGCATGTTGTGGTAGATATCTTTTTTCTCCCAGTCGGCAAGCATATCCGGCTCGCGCTTGGGAAGATTGCCCCTCATCGGAAATTCGGTTTCGGGGAGATTGAGCGTGTTGTTGTAATCCTGGCTCATGGGTATTCTTTCCTTCCTTCAAAAATAATAGCAATCTATCTCATCAGACGGGCGTTATCGGGTTAAAAACGCCGTCTGAAACTGTTGTCGTCACTGTCGGGCATATTGGAGCGTCCCGTGTCATAGGCGGGCGTTCTGAAATCGTCGCCGCCGCCCCCAATCAGGCTGGACGGGTCGCCGTAATTGTCAAAGCCGCCCATATCGTCGCTCATCGGGGTACCGATGGGGGTGCCGATGGGCGTGCGGTCAAAGTTGTTGATGCCCTGCCGGTCGCCGCCGCGTGACGGCGCGGCATTGTCAAAGGCGGAATACTTCTGCTGCTGGTCGCGCATGGGAGGCGGCAGTGTGGTGGTCTGCATGGAGGGCATGCTGTCATCGATATTGACGGTGAAGCCGCCGCGCGACTGGTTCATGCGTTCCCGGGGCATGACCGGTTCGCTTTCGTTAGAAGTACGCAGGGATTCGCCGTTTCTGAAATCGCCGCCGCCAAAGTCGCTGCCGCCGAATTCATTGCCGCCGAAGTCGCTGTTCGCGTCAAGGCCGCCTCTTGCGTCTGCCGCATAGCCGCTGGGATCGTCATATCCCATTTCCGTACCCTGCGGGGCAAAATCGCCACGGTTTCCGTAACGGTCGCCGCCGCGTCTGTCGGCATAGGCGTAATCATCCTGATAATCGCGGCGGGAAGAAGACGCATAGGGCGAAGTGTCTCTGTCGAGCATCGGCACCGAGGCCACCGCGTCCTTGGTATCCTGCCGCATAATGTCGTCGTTGGGAATGCTGTTGATCAGGGTGAGGTGCTCCTTGTAGGCTTTGAGCAGCCGCGCCTTGAAATCCGCGATATCGCGCTGCATCTTTTCGATCACGTCGCGCTCGCGGTGAATTTCGATCTGGGCGTTGGAGACGATCTTCTCCGCCTTGATGGTCGCGTCTTTCAATATAATTTCCGCCTTGTGCTTTGCGTCGCGCAGAGAAGCGTCGCCCACTTTCTGGGCATTCATGAGGGCGTTGCGGATGGAGTCCTCCTCGTTCTGGTATTCTTCCAGCTTGCTGGTCAGACTCTCCAGTCGCTTGAGCAGTTCGGCGTTTTCTTTGAGAAGCGAGTCATAGGAGAGCTGCACCTCGTCAATAAACGCCTCTACGTCCTCGGCACGGTAGCCGCCGAAATTCGACTTTCTGAAATTGACGTTTCGTATTTCATTCAGGGTAAGCACTGTACCATCTCCTTAACAATATTTACGGGCAGACAGTATCCGTCTTCCCTTGCGAGTCATTGTTCCGATTTCGTCTATGATAAACTTTCCCTCTCCGCGCACGGTGATTTTCTGTCCCTCGCGGACGGTCTGAGAAACCTTTTTGCAGGGGACAGAGTCAATCATGACTTCGCCTGCCGTAATGAGGCGTTCCGCTTCGCCCCTGCCGGTACGGGCCAGCGCCGCCACCAGACAGTCCAGCCGCGCGGAAGCGACGGTGTCCGTAATCGCCTTGAAGCTGTGCGCGGCGGGCAGCGGTTCCTCATGTCCCTCCGACAGTTTCACCCCTGTGCCTCCCATTTTGTCGATGTCTCCGAGCAGCGCGCGGGTCACGGTGTTGCGGCAGAAAAACACACAGCGGCCGTTTTCCGTCAGAATATCGCCGATGCAGCTCCGCTCTATGCCCTGCGCCATCAGCGTACCGAGCACGCTGCGGTGATCGAGCTTTTCCGAGGCCCGGCATACCGCCGTAATGGAATCTATGGGAAAAAGCGAACCGTCCGGCTCGTCGTAGGGAGGAAACACGCCCAGCATACGCCGCTCCGCGTCCTCATAGCCGCCGTAAAGCAGGTAATTGGCGCCCACACGGCGCATGACCGCCGCTGCCGCCGCCTGTTCGGCTTCGGTGAGAAAGTCGGTAAACACGGGGGAATTGCGCCTTTCGCACAGCTCGGCCGCGTCCTCCATCATGGCTGTGAAATATTTACTACTGTCTCCTGCGGCGCTACTGCCGCTGCTTAAGCCGCTGCCCACGGCTTAACCGAAGAACACGCCGCTGTTTTCCACCTCGGTGAGAACGTCCTGACCGATGAGTCCGACGTTATAGGGGGTCACAACAAACGTGGCGTTGGCAACCTTGGTCAGCGCGCCGTGGTTGGCATAGGACACGCCGCCGAGAAAATCGAGGATTCTTCTGCCGGTCTCGCGGTTGGTGGATTCGAGATTGACCACCACGGTATGTCTTTCGAGCAGGTGATCGGCGATCTCTCTCGCGTCCTCGAGCGACTCGGGCTTGCGGATGACGACCTGCAGCTGCGCGGTCGCGTGGATATTCAGCACACGGTTGCTGGCGGCTGTCTCGGAGCGCGGCGCGGAGGCATAGGTCTGCCGTCTCGCGGAAGCGGTCTGCGCGGGGGGTTCGGCAGCGCGGGGAGCGGGTTCTTCAAACTCGTCCTCTTCCTCTTCTTCTTCGTCGTAACCTTCCCCGAAATCGTCGTACTCTTCGTTTTCGCCTTCATCGTCAAAAATCTGATTCGGATTTCTGAATTTGTCCCAAAATGCCATTGTTTGGTTCCTCCGTTTTATTGTTGATAGTTTCTTCTGCCAAAGAGCGCCGTTCCTACGCGCACCATAGTGGAGCCTTCCAGAATGGCCTCGGCGTAATCGGCGGACATGCCCATGGACAGATAGCGCATTGTATAATTACTATTATGAGTTTTTTTTGAGCCAATGTCAATAAATAGTTTGTATATTTCTTCAAAATATCTTCTTGTTTGTGTCATTTCACAATTTGCAGGCGGAATCGTCATCAATCCTTGTACATTAATACCATCGAATTCGCTGATTTCACACACCAATTCCTGCGCTGCCTGCGTGGATATGCCGGATTTATTCTCCTCACCGCCGACATTGACCTCCACCAGCACATTTGTTACAATGCCCAGCTCTCGGCTTCGGGCAGCAATGGCTGCGGCCACGCGTGCCGAATCCACCGACTGAATCATCTCCACCTTGCCGACCACCTGCTTGACCTTGTTGGTCTGCAAATGCCCGATGAGATGGATGTGTTTGCCGTCCCTGTCGAGTGCGTCATATTTGGCATTAAGCTCCTGCACGCGGTTTTCGCCCATATAGTCCACGCCGAGGGAAAGCGCATGGTTGATGACCTCGACCGGCACGGTCTTGGTGACCGCCATCAGCGTGATGTCTTCGGGAGAACGTCCCGATTGCACCGCCGCCTCCGCCATTCTGTTGCGAATGACTTTCAGGTTTTCCTCCACATCGTGAAACCGCTGTGCCTGCTCAGCTGACAATTTTTCGTTCATATAGACCCTTTCCTTCCGTTACCACTTCGTCGTACATGGCAAGATAATTGCCGCCTTCCGTTTTGGCGCTGCATATCACGATTTTATCTCCATTGTACAGGATATCCACGCGTCGCGAAAAAAGCTGTCCCGCAATCACCACAAACACGATGGGGTGACGTTCCTCGTGAGTACCGATAATATTGCCCTCTTTGTCCTTATCCTCCACCTGACTGACCGTCACATGAAGCGCGCTCTTTTTCACCGAGTAGCCCTCATACGAGCGAATCTGGATTCTGACCGGCTGGCGGCGGATATGACTGAGTTCCGAACCCAGTGAGCTGCACTTGAAAATGGCAAGCACCTTGTCGCTGTTTTCCTCCTGATTGAGGTAAGCCAGCGTCGCCTGCATGCTGCCCGTTTCGGAATAGGGCAGAATCAGCGTATAAACCGAACCCACCGCCAGATAGTCCTCCGCTTCCTTTTGCGAAACGGGGCAGGCCAGATACCAGACGAAGTTCTGCATGAGTTTGCCGGAACCGTTGTCGGTCGCCGCGGGCTTGCGGGAAAGAATGTCGCTCAGACTTTCGGCCGTCAGCGTGTCGAGCATGTTGGTTTTGAGCTGGTCTTCGTAGCCGTCGAGCGCGTTGACATAATAGCCCGATGACGGCGCTGTCACGGACGACGGCTTCTGGGAATAGGCGCTCTCCAGCGACTGCTTTTCGCGCTCAAGTTCCTCGATTCTGCCGCCGTAATCCTCCACCTTGCGCATAGCCACCAAGCGCTTGTTCATCAGATAGGAGAGATTATTCTTGATCTCCGCTATATCGCTCAGATCGTGGTCATAAACCTCCGCGTTAAGCTTCATGATCTGCTCGTCGAGAATCTTTTCGATGTTGGTGACGGCTTCGGCGCTGTCCTCGGAGGCGGTGACCATCCCTTTCAATTCCTCGATCTCGCGGTCGATCTCCGTCACCCGTCGGTAAGCGGCGGCCGCCTTGTCGGAGCCGAAGATGTTGACGATGGCCTGTCCTTTGGACACCTTTTCGCCGTCCTCCACCGCGCCCACCGCCGAACCGCCGACGGCAGCCGAAAGCGGAATCTCGTCACGGATGGCCACGCCCTCCACATCAATCGTTTCGGAATAGGTGGTCAGGCGCACCACTTCGGTTTTGACATTGGAATAGTACCGCAGATAAAGCTGAAAACCAATCAGAATCGCCATGAATCCCGCCGCCACAAAGGCCGCCACACGGAACCACAGCTTCTGGGTATATTTTTTCCACACGCTTTTTACGGTGGATTCCTGCGCGGAGGGTTCGTTGCCGCCCGCGGTTCTTCGGCCCGCTCCCATAAATTCGGCCTCGTATCGCTCCGCATCCACCGACGCGGGCTTGGGTTTCGGCATGGCGGCGGTGTCGATCTTATCCGCTGCAAGCGAGTCTGCGTATTGCTCCTGCGAAAAATCCAGATTTTTCCCCTCATATGCCGCCGCGCTCTTTTTCTGCTTTTTGAGAGTGTTCTGCTCCTTGGTTCTGTCCTGTTTTCCGGGCGTATTCTGTTTTTTGGCTGCGCCCGGTTTCTTTGGTTTCACGCCGCCCGTCACGGCGACCATGGCGCTTTTTATGTCAATGCCCTTTTTGCTTTTGGTTCGTCCGGCTTTCTTTTGATTTCCCTTCCTCTCGCCTTTGCCGTTTTGGACGGGAGCTTCTTTTTTGTTTTCGTCCTGCGCCATCTGTTACAATCCCCTTTCTGCGCTATGATTTCGTCACACATTCAGACGTAATCGGATTTCGTCTGCTGCACGCCGCGCCAGCTCCTCATACGAGCCGCATTCATCGGCGTATATCCATATTATTTTATCATTTCGGCGGAACCATGTCAACTGCCGTTTTGCAAATCTTCGCGTTTCCCGCTTCAAATTTTCCACTGCTTCTTCGAGGGATTCCTCCCCCCGCAGGCAGGGCAGCAGTTCCTTGCAGCCGATGGCCTGCACGACCGTTTTTCCCGGTTTTTTTTCGAGGGATTCATAAAAGGTCTTCACTTCGTCGAGCAGTCCGTCCTCTATCATCAAATCCACGCGGCGGTTGATTCTGTCATAGAGCTTTTCCCGGTCACGGTAGCCGATGCCGATGATGCAGCGCCTATAACGGTCGGGGCAGGCGCGCGAACGGCGGTTGTATTCCGACAGCGTCGTGCCGCTGAGCGTGTAAACCTCCAGCCCGCGCACAATGCGCTTCTTGTCGGAGGGGGACAGCTTGACGGCTGTTTCGGGGTCGATCTCCCGCAGCCTTTGCAGCAACGTCTCCCCGCCGCTATGCTCAAATTCCGTGTTGAGCTGCTCTCGCAGCGCGTCATCCTGCGGAATGTCGGCAAAGATGATGTTGTCAAGCAGCGAATCCACATACAGCCCCGTGCCGCCGCAGACAATAGGCAGCCTGCCCCGCGCGGCGATATCCGCGATGGCGGCGTGCCCTAGCTGACAGTACCGCGCGACGGAAAACTCCTCGTCCAGCGGCACGAAGTCAAGCAGGTGATGGGGAATGCCCCGCATTTCCTCCGCTGTGGGCTGCGCTGTCGCAATGCGCAGTCCCTGATAGACCTGCATGGAATCCGCCGAAATCACCTCGCCGCCGAGCTGCTCCGCGAGCGACACGGCGAGCGCCGTCTTGCCCGAAGCGGTCGCGCCAACGACCGCCGCCACCTTGATAGGAAGGAGCGCGCTCATGACTGGATCCTCCCGAAATACTTCTCAATTTCGCGCTGCTTGAGCGAAATATAAATGGGTCTGCCGTGGGGACAGTAGCGCACGTCGGGGTGGTGCATCAGGGTCAGCACCAGCTCCGCCAGCTCGGCGGGCAGATTTTTGTCGCCGCCTTTGATGGCGCTTTTGCAGGAGATGGTGTGATAGATCCAGTCGATATGATCGGTGGTCACGGAATGCAGACGGCTGCCTAAGTAACCCGCAATTTCCAGAAACGCGCCCTCCGCGTCATTGCCCGAAAGGATGGTCGGCACACTGCGCACCAGCACGGTGCCCATGCCGAAATCCTCCACTTCAAAGCCCGCCTGCGCGAGCAGTTCGATGTTGTCAGTCACCGCGTCGTACTGCTGTTTGTCGAGCGTCACGGGCAGCGGGGTGAGCAGCATCTGGCTTTCGGGGTGTTCCCTCTGCGCCATCAGGCGTTCGTAATTCAGACGTTCGTGGGCGGCGTGCTTGTCAATCATGATCAGTTCCGAACCCGACTCGATCATGATGTAGGTATCAAACAATTCCCCTATGATTCTGTAATCGGGCAGAAGAAAGCTCTCCGTTGAGGCTTTGATTTCTTCCACTTTTTGTTCGATTTTTTCAATATTATCAAGATTTTCGGCGGTGTTGTCTCCGGTCAGCCTATTTGCATCCGCTGACGGCGTACTGACGACTTCCCGCGGAGGTTGGGGCGGCAGTGTCCCCGCGATTTCGGGTTCGCGCGCCCTGACCGCTTCCTCATAGGACGGAGGCGGCGGCACAGGCCGAACCGAACCGACAGCCGCCGTCACGCCGGGATCCTCCACGGCAAGGGGCTGCTGCTCTGCTTCGGCTGTTTCTTCCCTTCCGGACAGTGCCAACGAGGGCGCAGCGGACGGCTTGACCGGCGGCGCGGCATTGACCTGCGCGGCGCGGCTGCGGATGGCGTCGGCGCGCAGGGCTTCATTCAGATCAATCTGAACGCCCTTGTATTCGTGCATATTGGGCGCGGTATTCACGCGGCGCACATTGGGCAGTTCCACATCGCGCGGCGCGTCAAATTCCGCCAGCGCCGATTTGACCGAGAAATACACGGCCTCATAGATCGGTTTTTCCTCCGTAAAGCGCACTTCGAGCTTCGCCGGATGAACATTCACATCCACCGCCGAACAGTCGAGGCTGATGCCCAGCACGCAGGCGGGGAATTTGCCGATCATCACCGCGCCCTTGCATGCTTCTTCCAGCGCGTTCTGCATGGTGCGGCTGCGCACATAGCGCCCGTTGATGAAGAAAATCTGCATGGCGCGGTTGGGACGGGCGTGGATGGGCTTGGAGATAAAGCCCTCCACACTGATATTGTTGTAGCGGTATTTGACAGGCAGCAGGCCCGCGGTGAATTCCCGTCCGTAAACCGCGTGAATGGCCGATCTGAGCCGGCCGTCGCCGGGGGTGAGCAGCACTTCCCGACCCTCGCGGATAAAGCGGAAGGAAATTTCGGGGTGAGACATCGCCACGCGATCCAGCACGGCGGCGATGGCGTTGCCCTCGGATTTGTCGGATTTGAGAAACTTGCGGCGCGCGGGGGTGTTGTAGAACATCTCCCGCACGATGAAGGTGGTGCCGACGGCGCAGCCGATGGGTTCGTTTTCCTTCTCGTCGCCGCCCTCGATCACATAATGTACGCCCTCGTCGCTGTCAGCGGTGCGGGTGATGACCTCCACCTTGGACACCGCACAGATAGAAGCCAGCGCCTCGCCGCGAAAGCCGAGCGTCGCGATGCTGTCGAGATCGGTTCCCACGCATATCTTGCTGGTGGCGTGGCGCAGAAACGCGGTCGGCACGTCGTCGGGTGCAATGCCCTCGCCGTTGTCGGTCACGCGCAGGAAGGACGCGCCGCCGTGTTTGATTTCGACGGTGATGACCGTCGCGTGCGCGTCAATGCAGTTTTCCACCAGTTCCTTGACCACCGACGAGGGGCGTTCCACCACCTCGCCCGCCGCAATCAGTTCGGCGGTGTGTTTATCCAGAAGTCTTACTTTCGACATAATGAAACCCTTTCTATGTGACGGATTCACTGAAAATAAACGGGCACGCCCGCTTCCGCGGCGCATTGACAAAGCCCGTAGAGCCGCTCGATCAGGCTGACTCCGTCGATATCTCCGAAGCATTCGCAGAGATTGGCAAAATCTCCCTCTCTGCCTTGCTTTTTCGTAATGGCGACGTCGGGCGGCAGCGCGGAAAAGGTGCGGTAAATGAGCGCCAGTTCATCCAGCAGCGCCCTGCATTCCTCCGGCGTGAATGTGCCGTCGCAGTCGCTGTGGCGCATGAGGACAGGGCAGCGGCTTCCCCACTGTCCGTCCTCGACATAGCGGCAGACGCACTCGCGGAACGCGCCGAAATACCCGTAGCTTCCGACCTCCACGCCGTCAAGCTCACGGTCGCCGCCGTCGCGGCAGTCCATGGCGCACAGATACAGACTCATTGCTCCTCTCTCCTTTCAAAACGCTCAAGTGACACCCACTGGGCGTACTTCTCCGCAAAGGCCGACAAATCCCCGCTGATCCGGCAGCCCGCCGGGACGGAAATCACCAGCTTCGCGCCGTGCTGCGTCGCCATATAGGTCAGCAGCTTGATCTGGTAGGTCAGATGCAGCTCGGAACAGCTTTTCAGCAGCGTCCACTGCTTCCCCTCGATGCTGTCAGGGACGCTTCCTCTCGGTTGTGCCATAATGTTTGCTTCCTTTCGTTTATTGCAAAAACATTCTCTCGGTGTTTTCCCTCGTATGAGCAATCAATTCCTGCTCATCCACGCCCATGTATTTTGCCAGCTCCGCCGCCACATATCTGACGTTCTGGGGCAGGTTGATGCGGTCAAGTCCGGGGACATTGCGGGGCGTGAGGTAGGGCGCGTCGGTTTCGATCAGCACGCGGTCGAGCGGCAGAATTTCCACCGCCTTGCGCAGATCGTCCGCGCGGCGGTCGTCGCAGATCCATCCCGTAATGCCGATGGAAAAGCCCATCGCAAGGTAGGTTTCGAGCGTCGCCCTGTCGCCTGTGAAGCAATGCACCACCGAACGCGCGCACACTTCGGGATGTTTTTTGAATATCGCCGCGAAGTCCTTCGCCGCGCTGCGTTCATGCAGGAACATCGGCAGCCCTAACTTTTCCGCGAGCGTGATGTGATGCTCCAGACAGCGTATCTGATTTTCGCGGGTGGAATACATGCGGTCATAGTCGAGTCCGCATTCCCCCACCGCCACCATTTTGCGGTTGCGGGAAAGAATCTGCTCGATCTTTTCAAAATCCTTCGCCCTCGCCTCATCGGCATTGTGCGGGTGAATGCCGGCCGTGCCGTACACCGTGAGAGCGGCATTGGGTCGGTCAAAGCGGCGGGTGTACCCCTCCACCTGCCAGCTGGAATCCATATCCGACCCGGTAAGGATGCAGCACACGCCTTCTTTCCACGCGTCGCTCACAATCTTGTCGGGATTCTTGAATTGCCGGCAGAACAGATTCAGCCCGATATCGTAATATTGTATTTCGTTCATAAACAATCCCTCTTTTTTATTTTCATTCTTAGCGCGCACACTTCACATTTCACACTTCACATTTCACACTTCACATTTCACACTTATTTCACCAGTTCCGCCAGATCAGAAAGGGTCTGCATCGCCTGCATGGGAGTCAGATTGTTCACATCCAGATGCTTCAGACGGAACACCGCCTCGGCTTCTCCCGGCGGCGTAAAGGAAATAGCGGTCTGTTCGGCCTGCACTTTCGCCTTTTTGGGCTGCGGCTGCCCGCTCTCGAGCTGTTTGAGAACCTGCCGCGCCCGCTTGACCACCGCGTCGGGAATACCCGCCAGTTTGGCGACCTCAATGCCGTAGCTCTCATCCGCGCCGCCCCGCACGATGCGCCGCAGGAAGGTGATGTCTTCTCCGTGCTTCTTGACGGCAACCGAGTAATTTTTAACGCCTTTGAGTTGGTTTTCCAGCTCGGTCAGCTCGTGATAATGGGTGGCAAAGAGTGCCTTCGCCCCGATTTTCTTCTTGTCTGTCACAAATTCCAGCACCGCGCGGGCAATGCTCATGCCGTCAAAGGTGGAGGTACCCCGCCCGATTTCGTCGAGAATGAGCAGGCTGTCCGCCGATGCGTTTTGCAGGATGTAGGCGACCTCGTTCATCTCCACCATAAAAGTGGACTGTCCCGACGCAAGGTCATCCGACGCGCCCACACGGGTGAAGATGCTGTCCACCACGCCGATCTCGGCGCTGCTCGCGGGGACGAAGCTGCCGCACTGCGCCATGAGCGTAATGATGGCGACCTGCCGCATATAGGTGGATTTGCCCGCCATGTTGGGGCCTGTGATAATGGCGACGCGGTTCTCGCCGTTGTCGAGATACACGTCGTTGGGAACGAACTGCTCGTCCGAGACTTCTTCCACGACGGGGTGACGGCTGTCTTTGAGGATGATTTTGCCGGAGGTGTTGACCAGCGGGCGGGTGTAATTGTTGCGCACCGCCACATCGGCAAAGGAGCACCACACATCCAGACGGGCGATCGCGTCGGCGGTCTGCTGCACGCGGCTCTGGCAGGCGGCCACCCGCTTGCGTATCTCCTCAAACAGCTCGTATTCCAGCTTGACGATTCTGTCCCGCGCGCCCAGAACGCGCCCTTCCATTTCTTTGAGTTCCTCGGTGATGTATCGCTCGCAGTTGGTGAGGGTCTGCTTGCGTATGTATTCCTTCGGCACTAAATCCTTGGAGGCGTTGGACACCTCGATATAATAGCCGAACACGCGGTTGTAGCCCACTTTCAGACGCTGGATGCCCGTGCGCTCCCGTTCCTTTTCCTCGATGGAGGCGATAAAATCCTTGCCGCCGCTCATATCGCCCTGCAACGCGTCCAGATCGGCGCAATAGCCGGGTTTAATCATGCCGCCTTCCCGCACGGTGAGGGGCGGTTCGTCCACAATGGCGTGCTCCACCAGATCGCGGATATCCGACAGCGTGTCGATGGAGCGGTAGATATCTTTCAGCTCGCCCGACTTCATGGTCTTGATGGATTCCTTGACCGTCGGCAGCGCGTCGGCGGCATAGGCCAGCGCCCGTATCTCGCGGGCGTTGGCGGAGCCGTAGACAATGCGGGTAATCAGGCGCTCGATGTCGCTGATGCCGCGCAGGGCCTGAATGATATCGTCCCGCAGAATGGAATCGCCGCACAGCTCGTCCACGGCGTTCTGGCGCGCCTGAATCGTCACCGGATTGACAAGAGGACGCTCGATAATGCCGCGGATCATGCGCTTGCCCATCGGGGTTCTGGTCTTGTCAAGCACCCACAGCAGGGAGCCTTTTTTGCTCTTGGTGCGCATGGTTTCGGTGAGTTCCAGATTGCGGCGGGTGGAAACGTCCACATTCATGTAAATATCGCCCACATAGTAATGAATGCGGTCAAAGGCTTCAATTTTAGCGGAGCCTTCCACATTGCCTTCCGCTTCTCCCGCCATCTGGGTAGCGTAAATGTAGTGAAGGAGCGCGCCCAGCGCCATCACCGTGGCGGGGTAACTGAGCAGGTGGGAATTGTCGATCTCCTTGGGAGAAAACTGCACGTTGACCGTCGCCAGCGCGTCGTCATAGGCGAATTTCGCGTCGTCCAGCAGTTCTACGGAGGCGTTCAGACGGTTTTTGATGAACGCATCCAGACCGCTGAGGCTGAGGGTACCGGGATTGATCAGGATTTCGTGCGGCTCGAATTTTCCCAGCTCGCTGCACAGCTTCTGCGCGGTGTTGCCGCCGCTGAGCTGCGTGACATTCAGCTCGCCTGTCGAGACGTCCGCCACACAAAGTCCCGTCATCCCTTCATGGGTGCAGATGGAGGCAATGTAATTGTTGCGGCTCTCGTCGAGCATGGAATTTTCGATGATGGTGCCGGCGGTAATAATGCGGATAATGCCCCGCTTGACCAGTCCCTTGGCGGTGGCGGGGTCCTCGAGCTGCTCGCAGATCGCGACCTTATAGCCCTTTTCCACCAGCCGCGCCGCGTAGCTTTCGTAGGAATGGAAGGGAACGCCGCACATTGGGGCGCGCTCCTCCATGCCGCAGATTTTGCCCGTCAGCGTGAGATCCAGTTCCTTGGAAACCAGCTTGGCGTCGTCAAAAAACAGCTCGTAAAAATCCCCGAGCCGAAAGAACAGCAGCGCGTCGGGATTCTGCGCTTTGATTTCGAGATATTGCTTCATCATGGGCGACATTTCTGCCATTGTTTTGCTTCACCTGCTTACTGTTTTATCGTCTGATTTTCATAAATGTAACTTTTATTATATCATATTCTCTCACGAATTGCAAAACAATGCAGGAACATCTTGGAAAATTTGCAATTTTTTCATGATTTGAGGGACATGCCGGATATGCCCAAACACCGGAAAACCACACGCCGTCATCCGCTTTCACCCGCCGGACGGTTTCACAAAGCTCTCCCCGCGAATATCACATTTACCAGTTTTTGTTCCGATTTACGGGCTTTTTTGAAGCTCTGCCATCCCGCCCAAAATTGAACAATTTTCCGTGCAAAAAGTTTGGTCATTCGGACTATGTTAATTTTTTTGAGAAAATGCTATAATAAAAGCAACGAAATATAGTGGGGCAAAAGCCCTCACAAATTGCAAATGAGGTGACGTATCATCATGCTGAACATTGGCGATACCGTAGTTTTCGGTACAGAAGGAATTTTCATCATTGAACAGACCACGCAAAAGGAGATCTGCGGCAAAAAGACCGATTATTATGTGCTGCGCTCCACCGGCAAAGACAAATCCACTGTCTATCTGCCCATGAACAACCCTGCCCTGCTGCAAAAGGCAAAGCCGCTGGCCACCAAAGAGGAAATACGTCAGCTCATCGACGGGATTCCCGAAGCCGAAGACTTCTGGGTGGACGACCACAAAGCGCGCAAAGAAAAATTCAACAGCATCCTGCAAAGCGGCAGCCGCGAAAATATCATGGCGCTTGCCGGCACGATCTACAACCATCAGAAATCCCAGCTCGCCGCGCACAAGAAGCTCAACGCCTCCGACGAAAGAATCCTCCGCGAGGCCGAGCGCATCATCAATCTGGAATTTGCCTTTGTGCTTGACATCACTCCCGACGAGGTCAAGGAATACATAAGAGGCCGCATGAGCCAGACCGCGTAATTTTTTGCCATAACAAATGCATCCCCCTCAGAAGTCATTTTTGCAACGACTTCCGAGGGGGATTTTTTCGGATGGATATTCCCTAATTCATCGCCCGATTCGGGTCAAAGAGGCGCGTCACTTCCTCGGCAAGACCGCTGTTTTCCCGAGCGGTCAATTCCGGGTCGCTACGCAGAATCTCGCGCGCCGCTTCCTGCGCCTGCGAGAAAATGCGCGTATCGGTCATCATGTCCGCGATCTTCATGTCGGGCAGACCGTGCTGCCGTGAGCCGAAGAAATCGCCGGGGCCCCGCTGCTTCAAGTCCTCGTTGGCTATGGCGAAGCCGTCGGTGGTTTTGCACATGGTGTTCAGCCGCGCCACCGCCGCTTCGTTCTTCGCGTCGCTGATCAGGATGCAGTAAGATTGGATGCTGCCGCGTCCCACGCGTCCCCGCAGCTGGTGAAGCTGCGAAAGTCCGAAACGCTCGGCGTTTTCGATAATCATAATCACGGCGTTCGGCACGTTCACGCCGACCTCCACCACCGTGGTGGAAACTAGCACATCCAGCTCTCCGGCCGCGAACCGCTTCATGACCTCGTCCTTTTCCGCGCCCTTCATCTTGCCGTGCAGCAGTCCCACGCGGCAGCCGCTGAGATAGCCTGCCGCCAGACTTTCGGCATAGCTGCGCGCCGCCTTCCGATCGCCGCCGTCCTCGCTGTCCTCCACCAAAGGACAGATCACATAGCCCTGCCGCCCCTCGGCCACATGCTTTTTGACAAAATTGTACGCTCTCTGCCGCTTGCCGCCATCCACAAAAAAGGTATCTATCGGGATGCGTCCCTTTGGCATTTCATCCAGCACCGAAATATCCAGATCGCCGTAGATCAGCAGCGCCAGCGTTCGCGGTATCGGCGTGGCACTCATGACCAGCACATGAGGGTTATCCCCCTTGGCCGCCAGCGCGCCGCGCTGGTTGACGCCGAAACGGTGCTGCTCGTCGGTGATGACCAGCCCCAGCGAGGCAAATGCCACTCCGTCCGAAATCAGCGCATGGGTGCCGATGAGCAGGTCTGTTTCCCCTGCCGCTGCCGCTTCTTTTGCCCTGCGCTTCTGCGCGGCGGTCATGGAACCGGTCAACAGCCCCACCCGCACGCCGCACGGTTCCAGCAGCGCCGCGATGGAACGGTAATGCTGTTCTGCCAAAATTTCGGTGGGAGCCATGAGCGCCGACTGCACACCGTTTCTGGCGGCCGTGTAACAGATAGCCGCCGCGACCGCCGTCTTGCCCGAACCCACATCGCCCTGGAGCAGACGCGACATGGAACGCTCCCCGCTCATCATGTCCCGCACCGCCTCCGACGCGGCGCGCTTCTGCGCGCCAGTCGGTTCAAAGGGCAGCATCCGCCAGAATTCCTCCGTGCAGTCCCGCGTGAGCGTCACGCCCGCCGCGCCGCGCGTCCGGCCTTTCAGCCGCAGCAGACCGAGCTGGAGAATGAGCAGTTCTTCAAATACCAGTCTGTCCCGCGCCGTTGCCAGCGTCTCCCTGTCGTCAGGGAAGTGTATCTGACGCAGCGCATAGCGGATGTGGCACAGATGATATTTCGCCCGCACACTTTCGGGCAGCGGGTCAGACAGATCCTCCGGCAGTTCGTCCAGCACCTGCTGCGTCACTTTGGCAATCTGCCGCGAGGGGAGCCCCTCTGTGGCGCGGTAGACGGGGATGATCTTGTCACACGCGCCGCTCTCAAAGGCGGGCGAGGTCATTTCCGCGCCGTTGGAGCCGACAAACAGCTTGCCGCGGAAAGTGTATTCACTCCCCTGCACCAGCATTTTGGGAATATATGGATTGTTAAAGAAAGTCAGGCGAAAGCCTTTTCCCTCATCGTCCACCGCGCGGGTGCTGTAAAGCGTGCGCCGTCCGCTGAGAAAAACGGAACGCACGGGCGCCGCCACCGTGGCGCGGATGCAGCAGATTTCACCGCTTTCAGCATTGGCCTTGGCGGTGTCCACCGACACGCAGTCGCTCCAGTCCTCATATTCGCGCGGATAATACCGCAAAAGGGCATCGGAAGAACCGATGCCGAGCTTTGCAAAAAGCTCCGCGCGTTTCTCACCGACGCCCTTGTAGTATTTCAGCGGTTTGGATTCAATTTTGCTGCCATCAAAACCCTGTTTTTCTTCCATCGAATTATTCCACCGAAAGAATGTAGTAGTAAACCGGCTGACCGCCGTTGACCAGCGTCACTTCGACGTTCTTGGCGATCTTGTTCTCGATAAACTTGCGGGTCTCCTCCGCCTCTTCGTCGGTCACGCCCTCGCCGTAGATCAGCGTGATGAAAGAGGTATCGCGGCCGACCATCTGCTTGGCCAGCTTGACAATCGCCTTGTTGCGGGTCTTTTCGGTAAAGCTCAGCTTGCCGTTGACCAGACCGAGGATTTCGCCCTCTTTGATCTTCTTGTCGTTGAACTCGGAATTTCTCGCCGCGTAGGTGATCTGACCGGTGCCGACTCTCTCGGCCGCCTTGAACATATCGACCGCGTTTTCATCGGCATTGGCGTCGGGATTGAAGGTCAGCATAGCGGTAAGACCCTGCGGGATGGTTCTGGTGGGCAGCACGATAACTCGTCTGTCCGCCAGAGGAATGGCCTGCTCCGCCGCCATGATGATGTTCTTGTTGTTGGGCAGCACGAACACGGTGGAAGCGGCTGTCGCCTGCACCGCCTCAAGGATATCCTCGGTGGAGGGGTTCATGGTCTGACCGCCGGAAACGACGTTTTCGCAGCCGAGATCGTGGAACAGCGAGACAAGGCCTTCGCCTGCCGCCACCGCCACAAAGCCGACGGCTCCCTCGACGGGATCAACGCGCTCGAGCTTCTTGGGAGCGCCTGCGCCCGCGTTTTCATGCTGCTTGCGCATATTCTCAATCTTATTGGAAATCAGGCTGCCGTAGGTAAGACCCTTGGAAATGGCCTCGCCGGGCTGATTGGTGTGAACGTGTACCTTAATGATCTCGTCGTCATCCACCACGACCACGCAGTCACCGATGGATTCGAGGAAGGTTCTGAGTTTAGCGGGGTCGTTGGTGTTCTCCTTCTCCACGATGAACTCGGTGCAGTAGGTGAAGTTGATGACCTCGTCAAACTGCGCGACCGTCGCCTTGAAAGAATCGACGTCGCCTGCGGGGGCGGCCGCATCGGTCGTCTCGGAAGCGGCAATGATGCCGTCGCGGAAAACCGACTGCATACCGCGGAAAATCAGGCAAAGACCCTGTCCGCCCGCGTCCACAACACCCGCTCTCTTGAGAACGGGAAGCAGTTCGGGGGTCGTCTCCAGCGCATCCTCCGCCGCGTTGCAGATTTCGTCCCAGACATGGTTGGGATCGTTGTCAAAACTCGCCGCCACGCGTCCTCTTTCGGCTGCCACTCTGGCCACTGTGAGGATGGTGCCCTCGGTGGGCTTCATAACGGCTTTATAAGCCGCCTCTACGCCAAGGGTCAGCGCATTGGCGAGATCGGTGCCGCCGGCTTCTTCCAGACCCTTGAGTCCCTTGGAAAAGCCTCTGAACAGAAGCGAGGTGATAACGCCGGAATTGCCTCTGGCGCCGCGCAGAAATGCCGACGCAGCCTTGGCCGCGACGGTACCCACAGGCTCATTGTCCCCCAATTGCATGAGTTCCTTGCGGCCCGCTGCCATGGTCATGGACATATTGGTACCTGTATCTCCGTCAGGAACCGGAAAAATGTTGAGTTCATCGACAGAACGCTTCTTGTTCTCAATGACATTTGCACCCGATATAATAGCGTCGCGCAATACACTGCCTTTAATCAAATTAAGCACTCCCTAAAATATAATTTTTACCGTCACTTTCACAAAGCGGCCCGATCAGGCACGATCGTGACAAGCAACCGGGTAAATTCACGTTTTTACGAGCGGTTCATCCCAAATGTCCCGCCGTAAATACCGATATCGAATGAATTATAGCACAAACCGGCGAAATTTACAATGCAATCACGGATATTTTTTCATCAAAACAATAAATATTTTGTGAATTTTATGTTTTTGTCATCCCAAACGCATAGAAACGCTACATTCACTTATTCCGCTTTTGCCTTGTTGACCGTCCATGTTTCCATATGATAAAAGGGCTGGTCCTCACTGATATCTTCCACGCCGTCCAGCGTGCGGGCATATACCACCATTCCCATCCGGTAACAGATGGGGATAAAGGGCAGTTCATTCTGAAATGCCGTGATGAAATCCTCCAGCGTGCCCTGTCCCAGCCGGTAGCTGGTGTAGGTTCTCACCGAATCATAGGGCCGCGGCCCGTTGTACAGGCCCTCGCCGGGGGTGAACAGCTTGCCGATATCCATATCCCCCAGCACGGCGTATTCCGCGAGGTAGAGGTGATATTTGCCCTCCCCGGCGCGCTTGATCATACCCTCGCCCGAAATCTCGGTGATATCCACATTCACGCCCACCTTGGCGAGCTGGTTTTTGATATTTTCCGCCGCCGCCTTGTGGCGGGAATTGTTCCGGCAGATGAGCAGATTGAAAGAAAGCTGCTTGCCGCTCTGGTCTTCGCGTATGCCGTCGTTGTAAAAAACATAACCCGCCTGATCGAGATATTCCGAGGCGGTCTTGACGCTCGCCCGTCCGGTGCCGGTCTGGTACTGCGCCGCTTCTTTCCATTTGGGAGTAAAGGGGCCTGTCGCGCCCATTGCCATGCCGCCGAAGCCGGCTGCCGCCACTTCGTTGGTGCTGATGGCGGCGGAAAGCGCACGGCGCACGTTTTCATCCGCTAAGGATACGTCGTTGGTGTTGAGTCCCAAATAAAGCAGGTTGTTGAGATCGACCTTGCGATAGTCGGCGCTCACGCTTTGGGGCGTGCCGTCCCGCATATCGGTGTAGAGATAGGAAACGGTGCCGATCTCGATGCTGTGGACAATGCTCTCCACGGTGGGCAGTTCCTTGAGTCCGATGGTTTCGATCTGCACCTTGTCGGGATTGTACCATTTATTATTCTTGACCAGAAGGGACTTATTGGGCGTAACGCCGTCCTCCATCAAGGCAAATTTATACCGTCCGCTGCCGATCGGCGGCAGATCCTTGTTGGCGGAGGGATCAAAATGCACGATGGGGAAATCCAGCACGCGGAAGGCATTGACATTTTCATTCTGCATCATAAAAGTGACGGTCATGCCCTTCATGGAGCAGCTTGCCACATTCGCGAGATTTTCCTTGTAAATGCTCCCCTTCTGGGTCGCGAGATAATAGGAATAGCTCACGTCCTCGGCGGTCAGCTTCGCGCCGTTGGAAAAGACGATGCCGGAGCGCAGCTGCACCGTCACGATGGTATGATCGACGGTGACCGATTTGGCGATGATATATTCCGGCTCATAATCCGGCGACATCTGGAGCAGACTGTCATACATCAGGTAACAGATATTGCGCGTCAGCGTGGATTGACAGTAGTAGGGATTAAACGTATCGTCCGCCGTGTAGGGCAGCACCAAGTCTGTTTCGCCGCTTTTCGACACGTCAAATTCGTTTTCGGTGTCGAGCGACGCGTGATAAAGCTGGGTACGCAGTTCCTCTGCGGATTTCCAGTCGTAGTCGGGCGTATCACATCCCACAAAGACCGACAGCAGCAGCGCCGCCGAAACCAGCAGCGCCGTCACCCGCCATTGCCATTGACGATGCAGCATGACTTCACTTCCTTAATGTTGCGTTAAATGAGAATTTAGAGCGCTCGCAAGCTCGCTAAGATAATAGATAATAAAGAATAAAGAATAGATAATAGATAATAGAAAAGCACTATCCACAACTTAGTGAAGTAAATCACAAATTAGATTTTTTGTTATGA